>JBIKUS010000070.1:0-10974 GCA_044347425.1 Vampirovibrionales bacterium
TCTGTTCTGTTCTGTTCTGTTCTAAAATTTTATGTCAAGGATATATTTTAATGAAGCTAAACTACCCGCTTACTATTATAGCTGACACTTCCTCAACTATAAGTATTTCTGAGCAAAGACAAAGATTAGGGACGTTGTTTTCTAAACTATTTATGACCCCAACCCCTTTTAAGGAACAAGATATTTTTTTTCATGACCTTCATCACAATGGGTTGGATTTCCATATCTTAAATGAAACACTTATTAACTCATCTCAAACACAGTACCAACAAGATTTGGTTAAAAAATCTACAAAACCAATTGAGTATTATATAGATCTTGCTCAAAAGCTAGGTAATGACCAAATCGGGACTAGCTTATACCTTCTTCAAAAATATAAACATAATAACTTAGATACACTTGCTTCTCTTGTTAAAAAAATACAAAGTACAGGCTCTTTACATCTTATTTCACCTGAAGAGTTTTCTCAGGTTCTAGAAAAGTTGATCAATGGTAAAAAGGATGAGACTTTAGTTTTATTTAAGACAAGAGCTTCTTCTAAATTTAACAAGATGATGCCAAAAGGTTATATTGAGGCATCACATATAGTCGGAAGTTCATGGTGTGATTCTTTTTACCAATCAGTGGCACGTAAATTTCCTTATAAAATCAAGCAGTTAGTATTGTTTGCTCCCGACAGAATAGAGGAAGAGTTAAAGCATGTCTTTATGCCTTCAAAATGGGATGTTATACAGAGGAGTGCTGAGAAAGTAAGAAGTTTGCCTTGGAGACAACAAATTGGAGTATTGACTTCACTGTTTAGGCCACATCCTGTTAAAGTCAGCAGTCGATCCGCAGATCAAGTTTTGATGAAAGATGTGTTTGGCGATTTTGATCAGTTTTTTAATTTTGCAACTTATTATAATTTATTACTCCAGAAAAGAATATCTAATGGACGAGACAACAATGCTAAAGCTGGAGCAAAGGTGTTAGATGAAATGGATAAACTTGGCTGTTCTACAAAAGAGGTTTTGAGAAAGCTTGCAGAAAACTTTTTGTCAAATTTAGACATAGAACAAGAATTAGCATCATTAACGAAAAACAAAAATAGTTAAGCAATTAAGCTAATTGAAAAACCCAGCCCCTCCCCTCAACCAAGGGGAAGGGCAACAAGCCCCTACCCCACGGCTTCGTGGCAGCGGTGGCATAGCGTAGGATGCCCTGGCATTTCGCCCACTGTCTCTTGGTGCTTCCAGCAACGGTCGCACTTGGCACCCAAGGCCTTGGCCACCAGCACCGTACAGCCCTCGGCCTCTTGCTCGGCCAGCACGGCATACGCCTGCCGCACCCCGTCAGCCTCGGCGGGCGACAACACCACCGCCTGCGACGTGAGCAACAACGTGGCCAACGCCTCGGGGTCGGCTTGGGTTAAAAACGCCCACGCCTCGGCCTTAGGCACCAGCAACACGCACGCCTCCAACGCCGAGCCTATGGCCTCCGCCGTGCGAGCCTCCTCAAGCGTGGCATTAACCGCCTCGCGCAAGGCCAGCAAGGCCTCAAACTGGTTGAGCCTGTCGGCGGGCATCGTCCACTCGGCGGGGCAAACAGGCCAATCGGCCAACAACGGCGACAAAAAGCCGTCGGCTTGGCCAGCATCCCAGCCAGCCGTGGTCGCCGTCGGGCGATGCTCCACAGGCCAATGCGCCCAAGCGTCCTCGGCCAAGTGAGGCATCACAGGCACAATCAATCGAATCAACGTCGACAGCAAGGCATACAGCACCGTCTGCACCGCTCGGCGGTCGGGATGGTCAGCCTTGTGGCAGTACAACACATCCTTCACCACGTCAAAATACAGCGACGACAACTCCACCACGCAAAAGTTTTGCAACAACTGGTAAAAACGGTGAAACTCGTACTTGTCAAAGGCATCGGTCAGGGCTTGGGTCACGTGTTGCGTGCGATGCAAGACGTAGCGATCAAGCTCGCCCAATTGCGCCACAGGAACGGCGTGCTTAGCAGGGTCAAAGCCGTGCAAGTTACCCAGCAAAAAGCGCAACGTATTGCGGATTTTACGGTAAATATCGGCTAATTGTTTTAGGGCGTTGGGGCCCAGCTTCACGTCGTTGGCATAATCCACACTGGCTACCCACAGGCGCAACACGTCGGCACCCACGTCGTTCATCACGGTGTTGGGGTCAACCACGTTACCGAGGCTTTTGCTCATTTTTCGGCCATGTTCGTCTAGCACAAAGCCGTGGGTCAGCACCGCCTTAAAGGGCGCAGCGTCTCGCACCATCACGCTGGTGAGCAGTGACGATTGAAACCATCCCCTGTGCTGGTCGCTGCCTTCAAGGTAAAGTGCCACGGGCAGCTCGCCCAGCTCGTCCTTACGAGCTTCCACCACGGCGGTGTGGGTCACGCCACTGTCAAACCACACGTCCATCACGTCGGCTTCTTTGTTAAAGTGCGTGTGTCCGCACGCCGAACAGGCCAAGCGACCCGCCAAAATCTCGTCAGCGGTATACTTCGCCCAAGCGTCGCTGGTTTCGGCTTCAAACAGGCTGGCTACCCACTCCGTTGTCTCGGGGGTGAGGTGCATGGTGCCGCAGTGCTGGCAATAAAAAGCCGGAATCGGCACGCCCCATACCCGTTGACGACTCACGCACCATTCGTGGCGATTGGCCACCATGGTGGTAATGCGAGCCTCGCCTCGGGCGGGAATCCACTGCACCTTGCCAATTTCGGCGAGGGCTTGGTCTCTGAAGGCGTTAATGTTGATAAACCACTGCTCTGTGGCTCTGAAAATGACGGGGGCATGGCTACGCCAGCTATGCGGATAACTGTGCGTAAACAGGCCGTGGCTGAGTAGGGCGTTCTGCTCCTTGAGCAAATCCAGCACCAGCCAGTTAGCTTTTTCGTAAAACTGGCCGTGCAGAGCCTCGGGAACGTCGGGTTCGGGGAGGAACACACCTCGGCTGTTGATGGGCGAGAGGATGGGTAGGGGGGCGTCGGCGAGGGGGCCTCGGTTGGCGTTTTGTACGGCGATAAAGTCATCGGGGCCGTGGCCTGGGGCGATGTGGACGATGCCTGTGCCTGTGTCGGTCGTCACAAACTCAGCGGTGAGTACCACGCTGGTACGGTTACACAACGGATGGTGAGCAAGCAGCCCTTCTAGTTGCGTACCGTCTAGGGCGAGGAGTTGCTTGGTTTTTTCGGGGGCTTCTTTCAGCTTGGCCAGTACGCTCTCTACCAGCGGTTGCGCTACCAGTAACTTACCCGCCACTTGGGTGTGCAGCACCACGTAGGTGACTTTGGGATGCACGGCCAAGGCCACGTTGCTGGGGAGCGTCCATGGGGTCGTCGTCCAAATCAGGATGCGGGTGTCGGCAAGGGCTTCGAGGGCTTCGGGGGGGAGGGTTGCGCCAAACTGCTTGGCGGGCTGGGGCTGTTGCGCCGTGGTAAGGGGGAAGGCGACATAGATGCTGTGGCTTTCGTGGTCGGCGTAGTCAATTTCGGCCTCGGCCATGGCCGATTCGCTGACGGGACACCAATGCACGGGCTTGAGACCTTTGTAAACGTAGCCCTTGGCCACCATTTTGGCAAATTGGCGCACTTGCGTCGCTTCAAAGTGGCCGTCTATGGTGATGTAGGGGTTTTCCCAGTCGCCCCAAACGCCAAGGCGACGGAAGTTGGCCTCTTGCCCCTTCACGTTGCCTAGGGCAAAGCGACGACATTGCTCCCGTAGTTCCAGTTCGGTAATGCTTCGGCGACCGCCTTTGATTTTCTTTTCGACGGCGGCTTCAATGGGGAGGCCGTGGCCGTCGTAGCCAGGCACGTAGGGCGACCAGTAGCCACGGGCGGTTTTGTAGCGAGTGACGATGTCTTTAAGCACCTTATTAAGAGCGGTGCCGATGTGGATTTTATCGCTGCTGAGGTAGGGGGGGCCGTCGTGCAGGACGAAGGGCGGGGCGTTTTGGGCTTTGCGTCGAGCAATGGCTCGGTGATAGAGGCGTTGTTCGTCCCAGTAGGTTTGCAGTTGAGGTTCACGTTGGGCGGCACCTGCTCGCATGGCAAAGGCGGTTTGGGGCAGGGCAAGGGTCTCTTTGTAGGTGGGCGGGGCGTGTTGGTCAGCCATGGCGAGGGTCTCGTTTCGGGAGCAAAACTAGGGGGTAAAACTGCCATGAGTCTAGCATAAACAGGTACGAGGAGCCTACCTTGGAGACAAGTGTTGCGGTAGGTTGAGCCCAAGGGCAATAAATCAATAACAAATGTTTTTATTTTTATAATGATGGAATAAAAGGAGATACCCCCTATGCCAAGACGTGGCGGCTCTATTGATTTTGGAAACTTACGGCACCAAGCTGGTAATCTGCTTAATCGTGTTACGGGTCGTACTCAAGCTGTGCAACCTGTTGTCAGCCAAGGGTTAAACACCCTTGCTCCCCCAGCCCCGCCCTCTACTAGGGCAACGCAAGCCAACAGTAGAGAAGGAGGTAACCCACGCACACCCGAAAATGTAACGGGTGTACACAGGCTAGCCAGTGGTGCATTAGAGTCAGGCTATGCACCAGCCGCTTACAATACTCAAGGGCAACCCCACTTTACCTACCAAGTGACTCGCATTGCAGGGGAAGATAACTTTGGAAACTTTGAAACTCGCAACGGCGTGCAAACCTTTAAAACCCTTGAAGGTGAACGTTACGCACGGTTACCTGTCACCAATGTAGATGGTCAAGGTGCCACCGAAACGTGGGTTGCTTATAAAGATGAGGCCACACTCAATGGACAAAAGGGCCTAGTGATTGAACATAACGGCGTGACCTATTTTCGTAACAGCGAGGGGGCTATTGCCCTAATGCAAGATAACGGCCATTATACGCCCCAAGGCCAACTGGCTAGGCTGGATGGCCAGCCAGTGGTTATTACTGAAGGCATTGCGCATTTTGCCGATGGCACCCAACGCTTGAGGACTCCTTCTGGCTATACACCTGCGGGTGTGGTTAAAACTGACGCTGAGGGTGTTGAGTATATTACTGAAGCAAACTTAACAAACAATAAAAAAGAGGAGATTGGCGAGGGTATTAGGTACTACGCCGATGGCACCATACAATTACCAGGCTCTGACAACCGTTTTACGGGTACTATTACCGTTTACAACCATAAGCCAGCGGTAATATCTGCTGATGGAACAACCCTGTACACGTTAAGTCAAGGCGACAATACGCCCCTTAAACATCAACGCCCAACAACAGACACTCAATGGGAAGAAGCATCGGTTTACCCGTTTTTACCGCAACTTATCACTAGCCAAGACACTCAATTTAATGACCTACTTGCTTCAACGCTTGACGACTACCGAAACAATTATGCCACTGCTCATTTAGTTGATGGCAAAATACTCATTACCACTGATAATAGTGCAAGTGATTCAAGTATGTACAGCGGTTATATAAGTGAGATTAAACTGCAAGATACTAACCAAGATGGCGAAATAGATGGTTTATTGCTACACGACACTCTACTTTTTGATCTTACTAGCGGTGCTTTAATTGAGTTACAACAACCAACATCACAAGCTGAACAAGCAACACAAGCTAACCTTCAGACAAGCTCAACATCAGACCAAACCTCAAATCGAGATACTGAAGCCTACAGACAGTCGATTATAAATCACATAGTCAATTTGGAGGGCGTAAACTTTGATGCGGAGTATTTGGAAGAGGGAAGCAATCAGAGAATTAAAATTGAGGTAACCTCCGAGGATAATAACCGTGAAATATTCGAGGTACCTGCAAGTGAAATCAGCCCTCTTGATATCAATGCCGACGGCTATGATGATTTCGTCACCATTGGAGATGTAGGCTATTTTATTCCAGCTACGAGAACCATTACTAAAGACATACCTATACCTTAACGTCCACCTAAAGCAAGCTTACATCAAGGCGAGGCGTTAGCGGTTTTTGTGCTAAACTAGGGGTTACTTTGCTATCACCGCTTGCCTACTTGCTTTGGAGACACCCCCTTGATTATGGTGGACAATACCCCCGCTTCCGTTGCCAACAACCTAGCCGCAACCGCCGCCCTTAACAACGCCGCCTACGGTGCCGACCAAATTCGGGTGCTTGAAGGCCTTGAGGCCGTGCGCCTTCGCCCAGGCATGTACATTGGCAGCACCAGCCAACGTGGCCTGCACCACCTAGTATACGAAGTAGTGGACAACAGCGTAGACGAAGCCCTTGCTGGCCACTGCTCCACCATTCACGTCACCGTCCACGCTGACAATAGCGTGACCGTCTCCGACGATGGCCGAGGCATCCCCGTGGCCATACAACAAAGCACGGGCAAAAGCGCGCTTGAAGTCGTCCACACCGTCCTACACGCTGGGGGTAAGTTTGGCGATGGGGGCTATAAAGTCTCAGGCGGTTTGCACGGCGTAGGGGCTTCGGTCGTCAACGCCCTTAGCGAGCGTATGGTAGTAGAAGTCTCGCGCGAAGGCCACGTGTGGAAGCAAAGCTACGCCCGTGGCATCCCCAAGCACGACGTTGAAAAGGGCGTTGCCACCACCAAAACAGGCACCAAAACCACGTTTTGGCCAGACAGCACCATCTTTGAAATTACGGACATTGACACCGACGTGATTGGCAACCGCCTACGAGAAATGGCCTTTCTCAACAAAGGGCTGAAGATTGTGTTTACCGATGGTAAAACCAACCTCACCGAAACCTTCCACTACGAGGGGGGCATTGCTGAATACGTTAAATACATTAACGAAGCCAAAGCCACCCTGTTTGATACGCCTTTTTATTGCGAAGACAGCCGAGAAGATGTTGTGGTTGAAGTAGCTTTGCAATATACCGACAGCTACAGCGATGCCGAACTCTGCTTTGCCAACAACATCAACACCCACCACGGTGGTACGCACCTGACGGGCTTCCGCAATGCGCTGACCCGAGTCATGAATGATTACGCCCGTAAAAACAGCCTGCTTAAAGAAAAAGATGCCAATCTTTCGGGCGACGATATTCGGGAGGGGATGACGGCCATTATCAGCGTTAAAGTCACCAACCCCGAGTTTGAAGGCCAAACCAAAGAGAAGCTGGGCAACAGCGAAGTGCTGGCCATTACCCAAAACGTGGTGAGCGAAAAACTGGCCGACTGGCTGGAATTGAACCCCAAGCATGCTAAAACCATCATTAACAAAGCCGTCTCCGCCTCGCAAGCCCGAGAAGCTGCCCGTAAGGCGCGTGAGTTGACTCGCCGAAAGTCTGCCCTTGAAAACTCTACCCTGCCTGGCAAACTGGCCGATTGTAGCAACCGAGACCCCGAACGCTGTGAGCTTTACATTGTTGAGGGCGACAGTGCGGGTGGCAGTGCCAAACAAGGTCGTAACCGAGAGTTTCAGGCCATTCTGCCCTTGCGGGGTAAAATCCTCAACGTGGAGCGGGCTAGGCTGGATAAAATATACAACAACAACGAGATTCAAAGCCTGATTCAAGCCCTAGGCATTACCATCGCCCGTAACGAGAGCGATTTTGAGATGGATCGCTTGCGCTACCACAAAATTATCATCATGACCGATGCCGACGTGGACGGGGCGCACATTCGTACGTTGTTGCTCACCTTCTTCTTTAGGTATGCTCGCCCGCTGATGGAAAACGGCTACATTTATATTGCCCAACCGCCCCTTTATAAAGTGGTGGATGGCAAAAAGGAGCGTTACCTCTACAATGAGCGTGCGCTTGAGAAAATGGTGCTGGAGCGGTCGCTGTCCAACCTTGAACTCATCTCAGTGAGCAGGCAAACTACGCTCTCGGGTGAGGCTTTGCACAATCGCCTCAACGAATTGTTCCGTTTTGCCCACGCACGGCAAGCCCAAGGGCTTGAGGCGATACCGACCGACGTGCTGCACTGGCTTATCACCCAAAAGCTGGATGCCCATGTCTTTGCCGACGAGACCAGCTTGGCCGCCGTGGCGCAACGCCTTGCCGAAGCCTTCCCCCGCTTTGATGTGACCAACTCTGTGGTGATTGAGGCGGCCAAGCAACAAGCTGCCGACGAAGCTGCCGTGGCTGCCGCCCATGCCAAAGGCGAAGACTTGGTAGAGCAAACCGAACTCCCTTTGGTGGATAAAGCCCGTACAGCGGTGCTGACCTTTGTGGAGCGCGCGGCCAACATCTTAACCCCGATGGATAAGCCCCTCACCTTTATGCTCACTTCGGCCATGTTGGATAGTGCCGAGTACGAGCGATTGCTAGAACTGTACCCCGTGTTGCAAGATTGGCTGCCTGACTTTATTGCCGTACAGCAAGACCCTAATGCGCCTCTGCCTAGCTTGTTGGCGGTGCTTAACCAAAAAGACGAGCGTCACCTAACCAGTTTGGCTAGCGTGCAGCAACTGGTAGACGAAAAAGGCAAAAAGGGTCTGACTGTTCAGCGTTTTAAAGGCTTGGGCGAGATGATGCCCGTGCAACTGTGGGATACCACCATGAACCCCGAGACTCGTACGTTGCTGAACGTAGAGATTGAGGAGGCCGTGGCTGCCGATAAGTTGTTTGACATTTTAATGGGCGAGCGGGTAGAACCACGCCGTGCCTTTATTGAAAACAACGCTCACATGGTTAAAAACCTAGACATCTAGCTTTTAGCTAGCACAAAAGCCTGGCAAAACGTCTTTATGCTCTTACGCCCCTCTTGTAGCTAAGGGGGCAGAGAGCCACAGAGAGACACGCCAGCCATGACCACGCCCTTCGAGCCATCACCTTGGTTAGCTTCGCCCCCTTTGCCGTTAACCGCAACTGGGGCAGCAGCACCCCAGCAACGCCCTACTACTTCGCCTAAGTGGGTAGTACCTGTGGCAACCACCACGGCTTTGCTTGGTAGTGATGCCGCCAGTACCTTTAGCCAAAAACTGATGAGCCAAAGCCAATGGCAGGCACAAAAACTGCCCGATTGGTGGTTAAGCCTTGCCAGTGCCGACCAGTGGATGGCGCAAAAAGTAACCACGACACTGCCCACCGTGGCGCACCATGTGGGGCGGTTAGGTCAACAGCCTACCCTCGCTCAATTAGCTGGCTTGGCCGATGATGTACCTGAGTGGTCGGCCATTAAAACCTCTGGCGGGGTGGTGTGGCGCAACCATGTGGGGCAAACACTCAAGCAATCCGTATTGGCTAATACGGGCAACGTGCATACCTATGGCCTTGCGCCTAGCCAATTGGTGTTGCAACCTCAGCACTGGGGTAAGGCGGTTAAGGTGGCGGGTAAGGCACTTAATGCCAGTTTTACTCGGCCTTTTGGCGTGTTTTTTAGCACGGGGCAGCAGGCCTTTAATGCAGGGCTTAGCACCGTAGCGTTAGGCAGTATGGCCTACAACATTGGCGCTGCTGGCGTGCGAGCCAACACCGCTGCTCGCCGAATTGAGGATGGCAGCTTTGAGAGTAAATGGCATACCTTTAAAGAGACGGCTGGCACGCTTGCCCACCGCACCCTTAAAAACGGAGCGATATGGTTTGCGGGTAGTGCGGGCTTTTTGCTGAGCCATGCGGCGTTTAAGGCCAGTGGCTTAGGTGCGTTAAGCATGTTGCCAAGGTTGTTAGTGGGCATGGTGGGTGGTGCTACCTTGGGTACGTTAGTTAGTACCACGTTGGATAAGATATCACCTAATAAATACTAAACTCCCTTTCAATTACAGTGCTGAACGCCAGCGCTTCAGTGCTTTGAGTCGAGTTGTCGTGCTTAGGGTTAAGGGTGTTGTTTGCTGATGCGAGGGGTGGTCTCCCCTCGCGCTCCCCCACAGAGGGGGCTTTTGCCCCCTACTGCTTACCCCCAATAGCGAAGCTCATTTCTGCCGCTCGGGACTCAAACTCGCCTTCGGCTCGATTCGTCTGGCCGAGCTGAATAAAGAGCGCTTTTGGGTTTTAGT
The DNA here is from genome assembly GCA_044347425.1 of Vampirovibrionales bacterium. Classification (GTDB taxonomy): domain Bacteria; phylum Cyanobacteriota; class Vampirovibrionia; order Vampirovibrionales; family JAJTHC01; genus JBIKUS01. The sequence goes on from JBIKUS010000070.1 coordinate 9,902, forward strand.
ACTTTCATTAGGAACCCTTAAAAATACTGTTGCCTAACGTAAGCTTCGGCTTGGGGGGGTGTGGTGAGGTTGCCTAGCATGGTTTGCTCCTTTAAGGTAGCCAGTACCTGCCCTAAGGCTTTACCCTGTGGCACGCCCATCGCCAGTAAAGCCTCTGCCGACAGTAAGGCAGGAGCCATGGCCATGGCTCGCCAGCGGTGCCAGTAAAGCGGTACGATGGCTTGCCACGCCTCAACTTGGGGCAATAAGCCCACAGCCACGGCTACCCCTGCCGCCCCTAAGCCTTGCCAGCGTTGGCACACGGCCAATGGCGACACTTGCCCCGCTAGCAAATCAGCCTCAAGCCTCGCCCGAGAGCCGTCATCATCGGCTAGCCAAGCGTGTAGTACGGCCACTTGTTGCCGTTGAGCCTTGGGTAAGCCCAACCTATCGCACGCTAATAGGTGATAAGGGGCAGGCAAGGCCACTAGCAGCATCAACAGCCAGAACTCGCTTATACAAAACTCATCTTGCCCAAAGTCCATGGTGGGTAGGTGAGCCAAGGTCGGCTCTATTGCCTGAAGGTAGGTTATGGCTTGTGTTTGCGCTTGTTGGGCAACCTCGTTGGGGAGAGCCACTATCACCCGTAGCCCACCCACTTGTAACCACTGGTGTAAGTAGCCTAAGTGTTGGGGCGATTGTAGCAAGGCTAACCACGCCAGCAAGGCCACTCGTACACGCTCGCCACCGCCTTGCCATGTGGTTAGTGGGGCAGTGGTTGCCCATTGCTCACACGCAAACCAAAACGACGTATCGGGCGTAAAACCCAAGCGAGAAACAAACACCATCCCCCGCAATAGCCTCGAGGGGTCTTCAAACAGGCTGGCACCGTGCAGCAGGCTGAGGGTTTTGGCTTCAATGGCCAAAGCTCCTTCACCCAAGGTGTCGAGCAGGTGAGTGGGGTCGTGCAGGGGTAAGGCCAAGGTATTGCAGGTAAAATCTCGGCGTAACACGTCTTGGGCAAGGGCAACGCCTCGGTGGGTGACGGTGGGCATGGCACCACAGGCGGTGTAGGTTTCGGTGCGGGTGGCGGC
>JBIKUS010000071.1:0-10967 GCA_044347425.1 Vampirovibrionales bacterium
CTTGAGGCTTGGCTGAGCCATTTGCTAGAGAGTGGCGTGGCCAACGACACCTACCAACGGTCTCGGCCAAGCGACGTGGCACCTAAGCTTAACGGCACTGACCATGACCTAAGCCAAGCCCTAGAGACGATGTTGCCCACACCCTCCGTACGGTATGCGCTGATTAAGCAACGTATAGAGCGTGAACAAGCCGAACTCACCCAGTGGCTACAGCTGATGGAAACAGCGCTGCCCAACGCCAAGCAGCGCGAAGCCCTCAGCTGGATGCGTACCCACCGTAAACAGCTACGTAAGTTAGGGCAGGTGGATGCGATGGTAACGCAACAACTTGTGGCACGTACCCCTGCCCTCGCCTTGTTTGAACGTACTGGCCAAGCGGTGAACCAAGGCTTTGCCCAAGCTGGTACCACGCTCACTCAAGCAGGGCAACAGGCTTGGCAGACCTTAGGCCTCCCGCCTGTGCCTGTGGTTAAAGTGGCTACGGCTGGGCAGGGGGTTAAAGCTAAACTTAAGCAATTGCAAGCCCTGCAAACTTTGTTAGTAGCCAGCAGTGCCTCTCACCCCGATGCGACACCCTTGGGGGCATTACAACTGGATGCGGCAACTAAAGCCTTGTTACGCTCCTGTTTTGAGGGGGTGCTTCGCCAGTTAGAGCGAGAGGCCACCGAACAGATGACGCAACAACAGCAAGCCAGCTTTTCGGGTAAAGCCGATGCGCTATGGGGCAAGCTCTACCAGTTATGGCTGAGCGTTTAGGTAGGCTTTGGCTAGGGCATCGGCCATGGTTAAGGCTAGGGCTTGAGGGTCTTTAGAGCCTTTGCCTGCTAGCATCGCCCACTGGCTCCACCACGTGCTGTTGCTAAAGGTTTGTTGCCATAGTTCGGGGCCTGTTTCGCCTTGGGTTACGCTAAGCTTAATGCTGGTGCAGCGGTAGTCGTCTAGGCAGGTAAGGTGAATCATGCCTTGGGCGGGCGTGGCTTTGGGGAGCGAGGGGTGTTGCCGTACGGCTGCCCGTAGGTATTCGGGCAGTTCGGCACGCATGGCGTAGCTGTGGGTGGCAAAGGGGGTGCGTAGCTGGCTTACTTCAAACGAGGCGAGGCTCCCTAGCCCAGCGGGGACGGTTGTGGCTGAGGTGGGGCGAAGTTCGGGCGAGGCCATGGGTGGGTCAGCGGCGAGGCTGGTGCTGGCCAAGGCCACAAGGGCAAAACACGACAGAAGGGCAAAGGTGCGAAGCTGCATGGGGCGAGGCTCTCAAAGGTTGGGTGGGTGGCAAGGCTACGGGTATGAGTATAAGGCCACGGCCTGCCTTTGGGCTATCCTCCCGCCAGTGGGCTTTGGGGGGGAGGGGCGTTACACTGTAGCCGTAAGGGCTAAAGGTTGCCCAAACACAGCCGATACTTTACACTGAAGCCATGCCTACCTACCCACCCATTACCCACGGAGCCTGCCATGCAATGCCTCAAGCCTCAAGCCTCAAGCCTCAAGCCTCAAGCCTCAAGCCTCAAGCCTCAAGGTAAAGTATAACAAAAGCATAGCCTTTACCCTAACGGAATTACTGATTACGTTGGGCATTATTGGCCTCATTGCTACCTTTACCATCCCGAGTGTTATTAAAAATATTGACGAAGCCCAGAATAACGCCAAAGCCAAAGAAACCATCAGCATACTCAGCCAACTCACCGCCGAGGCGATGATGTCGGGGGTGAACCGTGGGGTCGATTTTCCCAACTTTGTCGCATCAAAACTCAACACCGAAAGCGTTTGCCTAACTGCCACCCCAACTGATGGGTGCTTGGGGTCTGTAACTTATATACAACTCCACAATGGTGTGATGATTTATTTTGGTAGCTATTTTGAGACTTTTGGTTCATGGTTGGTCATAGATGTCAACGGCGCAAATAAACCACCTAACCTTGAAGGGGAGGATATACTTTACCTTTGCTACAATGTTTCTGAAGCTGATAAAACGCGATATGATTGGGGGCTAATTAAGAGAGGAACCATTGTACCTTGCGCTAACCATACAACAAGTGTTGCTAAATATAACGCACTTTTTAGTAATGGGTAAGCCCTAACAACCCTAACCTTAACGTAAGGGTTGAGTTAAGCCTGTGCTTGGGCTACTGTAGCAGGGCATAGCTTGTAAAAATTGGTCTTTGGCCCCATCTTTGGCGGTGCTAATTCCTTCATCTTAAGCCACCTTTGTAAAGTGATTCGGCCTATACCTAACAAGGAGGCAACATAGGTAATACGCTTACCTTGACCCACTAACTCAACGGCTCGACGACGAAAAAAAAGGGCGGTCGTCACGCCTCCAACGGCGATCGTCGTTGCGGTAGTAACCACGGTCGTAACGGTCATAATCAACATTTTTATAATAGCCTTTAGCACGGGCATGGCGTGGTGGGTGTGCTTCAGCCATTAGGGGCAACAGGGCAGTAGAAGCCATGGCTAGCAGCATTAAAGCAGATGCCCATTTTCGGCTTAAGCTTGAGGTAAAAATAGTCAACATGACATACTCCTTACAGTTTAAAGGGGATGACGGACACACGATAGCGAGTAACAAAACAACAGAGAGTAACGCTAACACTGACAAACCCTATGACGTTGCCACACTCTGCTAAGTTCCCCATTCGCCAGCTACGCCACTTGGCCGATAACGAACGCACAAAACAATGTCACACTGATTAAAAGAAACCTTTGCGTACCTCATTACTTATAAGTTGCCTTGCCCATGCCTATCCCCACACAATCGTTACTACAAGTAAAACCTAACGGTAGCACCTGTATTGTCACCCCGCCCTATGCCCAGCTCATCGCCACACAGGCTCAGCAATGGCTTGCTGCTATACAAGAAGCCACGCCACTTACCCAAAACTCAGCTTTTGCCCAAGCTACTGGCGTGGTGCTAGACCTCAAACCCGTCGAGCATATGGACTCGCTGGCCATAAAAGCCATTTTTGCCTTAAACGAGCTTTGCAAAGCCCATAACAAGCCCCTAGTGATAGAAGTGCCAACACACCCCGTCACTAAGCTATTGCACCACTGTAAGTTAGACCAGTTAATACCTGTAAGAGAGGCCTAGACACCCCCATGAGTAGTTTTGCCAACGACGATGCCCTGATTCGGGAGTTTGTGACCGAAAGTCAAGAACACTTAAGCGACATTGAACCCGATTTGCTAGAGCTTGAAAAACAAGGTGCTAGTATTGACCAAGACAGAGTTAACCGTATTTTTAGAGCCATACACAGTATTAAAGGCGCAGCGGGCTTCTTTGGGTTTGAAAACCTAAAACGCACCAGCCACGTGATGGAAAGCGTACTCATGCGCATACGTGACGGCCAGCTAGTACCCACCCCAAACATCGTAGAACCCCTGCTACAAGGCGTTGATTTACTAAGAGACATGGTAGACGATGTGGCCAGTAGCGAAGCCGTAGCCAGCCAAGGCATTGTTGATACGCTCAACACCATACTTGAAGGCAAGCCTACCGAAGCCTCCTCTGCTGAAGGCTCGCCCGCCAAAGGTAAAAAAGCCAAAGCTCCCCAAGGTGGCCAGCCACCTGTTTTGCCTGATGAGACTGTGATCAACGCTCTTAAAAAAGGCCAACACTTGTTTACGCTCACTATTGATGTGGCCAAAGACCTTGCCCCGCAACAACGTAGCTTTGAACAACTCAAGGCTGTGGTGGCCTCGGTGGGGAGCATCCTTGGGGTATCGCAACCCGAAACGGCTAACAAGGTGCGCTTGGTACTGGCTACCGTGCTAGAGCTTGACCTGATTGCTCCCGCTTTTGACTTGCCCCCCACCGCCGTTACCTTGTTTGAACCCGACGCCGCCCTTGTGGCCAAAGCCAAGGCCAGCCAGCCAGCCCTGCCCAACATGATAGCCCTTGCAGGCAACCCCACAGGGGCGAAACCTGCCACGCCTCCGCCCGCTGAAGCCCCTAAAAGCCAAGCCCCCGCCGAATCCACCGAGAGTATTAGGGTACGGGTGGATTTGCTCAACAAGCTGATGGATTTTGCTGGCGAATTGGTACTCTCACGCAACCAGCTCATTCGTGCGTTAAGCCAAGGCGATGGTAAAAGCACCCACGGGCTTGATGTTGAGAACCTCACCCGTATTGTGCAGAACGTGGACTTGGTCACCTCTAACATTCAAGAACATATTATGCAAACTCGTATGCAACCCATCGAGAGTGTGTTCCGTAAGTTCCCCCGAGTGGTACGCGACTTGGCCAACCAACTGGGCAAGCAAATCTCGTTAGAGATGAGCGGCCAAGACGTTGAGCTAGACAAGTCCATCCTTGAAAGCTTAAGCGACCCCCTCACCCACGTGATTCGTAACTGTTGCGACCATGGTATTGAATCGCCCACCGACAGACAAGCCGCTGGTAAATCGCCCGTAGGTCTCATTAGCCTACGTGCCTACCACGAAGGCGGCCAAATTAACGTCGTGGTAGACGATGACGGTAAAGGCATCGCCACCGACCGTGTCGCCGATAAGGCCATTCGCCTTGGGGTCATTACCCGTGAGCAATACCAGGCCATGTCACCGCAAGAACAGCTCAACCTCATCTTTCACCCTGGTCTTTCCACCGCCGACCAAATCTCTGACGTGAGCGGCCGAGGCGTGGGTATGGATGTGGTAAAAACCAACATCGAGCGTTTTGGCGGCCACATCAGCCTTGAATCTACCCCAGGCAAAGGCACCAGCTTGCGGATGCAACTCCCCCTAACCCTAGCCATTATTCCCTCGTTGGTGGTGGGCATTGGCGAACGCAAGTTTGCCATCCCCCAAGTCAACTTGCTAGAGCTAGTACGAGTACGTGCCTCTGATATCCAAAGCAAGATTGAGCGTGTGGGCCGTGCCAGTGTGCTACGCTTACGTGGCCGTTTGTTGCCGTTGGTGCATTTAAGTGATGCGCTTAACCTGCCCCGCCAATTTTCCGACCCCGCCACGGGCGAAGTCAAACCCGACCGCAGACAAACCCTTGACGATGCCCGCACTCGTGACCCCGAGTTTCACCCTGTGCCAGAGGCCGAACAACGCCAGCACTACACCAGCGACTACAACATACTGGTGCTACGCATTGGCACCAACCAGTACGGCTTGGTGGTAGATAAAGTGTTTGACACTGAGGAAATCGTCGTCAAACCCCTCTCTAACTACCTTAAAAACACCAAGTGCTACAGTGGCACCACCATTATGGGCGACGGCAGCGTAGCCATGATTTTAGACGCTGGCGGTGTGGCCAGTACGGTCAAGCTCAACTTTGCAGAGCTTGAAGCCGAAGAGCAACGCCGAGCATCGCACATGAGCTTGGTAAAAAGCCAGCAAGGCGAAGGGGCAGGCCACCAGCAATCTGTTATTTTGTTTGCCAACCACCCCGACGAACGCTTTGCGCTACCGCTGGACGAGTTGCTACGCCTTGAGAAAATTACACCCAGCGACATCGCCATTGTGGGCAACCGAGAGTTTGTTACCTACCGTGGCGAGAGCCTCCCCTTGCTACGGCTTGAGGACTACCTGCCCATACGCCCCACCGAGATGCTGGAAGAAGACGGCGAAGCCTACATTATCTTACCCAAGCGGGGTAATGGTAGGGTTGGGTTGTATGCCAGCAAGATTATCGACACGGCCAACGTGGCGCAAGCCCTTAACCAACAGCTCTTTAGCGACCGTGAGCTGAGTGGATCGGCCATGATAAACGACCATCTGACGCTGTTTATTAACGTAGAAGCCTTGTTAGACAGAGCGGGCATTGACACTGATGACGAACTGCTTGCCGAGGAGCAGCACATGTTACTTTCGGTGTAAGCACTTCTTACCCCTCTCCCCCTCAAGTTGAAAAGTGGGAGAGGGTGCCTATGACCCTCACCCCAGCCCTCTCCCAGTGGGAGAGGGGGTTTATAAGGAACCCACCCCATGCAAGCCACCACTGCACCCCCTAAAGTCAAACGCAACTACGTCACCTTTAAAATTAACGACAAACTCTTTGGTCTCGACATACTGAACGTACGCGAAATTAACCGCCAAACCGATGCCGCCCACGTACCCCAAGCCCCCGACTTTGTCCACGGCCTTATCAACCTACGGGGGCAAATCGTCACCATTCTCGACTTAAAATACCGCCTTGGCATGGGGCGTAGCGAAGCCAACATTGACTCCCACAACATCATCCTTAAGGGGCAAGCCGTCTCGGCCGAAGCCCACGGCGAAGCCGACGACCGTGTGGGTATTTTGGTAGATACCATTGGCGATATTATTGTCGCCGACAGCGACACCGAAGACGTGCTACCCGCCAACATGGACGAGCGAGATGCCCAGTACCTTTCGGGCGTGGTTAAACTAAATGACACGCTTATCGGCATCCTCAACGTGCAAAAAGTGCTTGCCCACGCAACCCAAGCCGAAGGTTAATTTCCTCCTCCCTCTCCATTCGGGAGAGGGTTGGGGTGAGGGACGACCTGCAACACCGTTGCTTGGTTTTCCCTCACCCGCTACTCCCGTAGCGGCCTCTCCCGAGGGGAGAGGCAATGATGCGTCTCTGGTTATAGCGCACTTTACCTATTCTTAGCAGGCCACTCCCCCACCATGAGCAAACTCCAAGCCCTTGTTGTAGATGATACCAGCCTTTACCGCCACATACTTGAAGGGGTGATTAACGCCCTGCCAGGCATTAGCGTTACGGGGCTTGCCCCCAATGGCCAAGAAGCCCTGACACTCTTGCGCCGTAAACAGTTTGACGTGGTGTTTTTAGATGTTGAAATGCCTATTAAAAACGGGCTTGAGACGATGAAGGCCATCCGCAGGCAACACGCCAATTTGCCTGTGATTATGGTGAGCGGTACCAATCGCCACACCACCGATATCACCATTAGAGCCTTAGAGGCGGGTGCGTATGACTTTATCCCCAAACCTGAAGGTGCCAGCCCCGAAGCTAGCCGCCAAGCCCTGACCGAACAACTGTTGCCCATTGTTCGCTCGTTGGCGTGGCAGCAACAACAGCAACAAGCCACCGTTAAAGAAAAACCTGCACCCATCAGGCTATTAAGTGTAGCTCCTCCTCCGCCTACCCCCGTAGCGCAAGCGGTGTCTCCGCAAGCACAAGCCGAAGCGGCCACTGTGCCTCCCCCCACTCAAATCCGTAGTGTAAGGCCAGCCGCAACTCCCACCAAGCCAAACCGCCCTCAATCTGTTTTACGCCAAGCCAGCTCGTCCCCTCCCCCTAAAACGGAGGTGCTTAAAGCTGACCAACGCCAATTTCTAGCCAACTTTAGGCCAAAACTCTTGGTGATAGGTGTCTCCACGGGTGGGCCTGCTGCCCTGATGCAGGTGATACCACAACTGTCGCCCAAGCTTAACGTGCCTGTGCTTATTGTGCAGCACATGCCCGCCAAGTTTACCGCCTCGCTTGCCGAAAACCTCAACGGTAAAAGTCAGCTTACCGTGGTAGAAGCCGCCGACGGAGACCCTCTTCTCCCCAACCACGTCTACATTGCCCCTGGGGGCCTCCACCTTGAGGTTGCTCCTACACAAAATAAAAGCCAGCCTTTGGTGGCTAACGTCACCAATACACCAGCAGTTAATAGCTGCAAACCCAGTGTGGACGTGCTTTTTAACAGCGTTAGCCAATACGTGGGGCGTGCTGGCGTGTTAGCCGTTATCCTTACTGGCATGGGTAAAGATGGTGCCGAAGGCGTCGCTTGCTTAAAACAACGTAACATTGCTTATTGTTTAAGCCAACAAGCCGATACCTGTGTGGTGTACGGTATGCCCAAGGCAGTAGATGATGCTGGCTTGAGCGACGAAAGCATCCCCCTTAACGGGATGGCACAACGGATTAACCATCTTTTTAGCCGATAAGTTTAAAGACACAACAACACCGATACCCTAGGATAGCGTTTTAGAGATTCCCATTGAAAGGTAGCCCCACACTCATGGCACTACTCACCCAAGATTCGCAGGCAATGACCCTGCCAGAATACAAGCAACTGCAACAAGTCATTATTGACTTGTGTGGTATTGCCTTAGGCGACGATAAACAATACCTGATTGAAACCCGTTTGGCCAAACTACTGGCCGAAAATGGTTGCGAAACTTACGGCCAATTTGCTGCCCTGTGTAAAACCCGTATGACACCCGCCCTCAAGCTTAAAATTATTGATGCCATGACCACCCGCGAAACTCTTTGGTTTAGGGATGGGCACCCCTTTGAGATGTTTAAAACAGAGCTGCTCCCCGCTTTGGTGGCGCAACACAAGGCCACGGGTCGGCCCATACGCATCTGGTCGGCCGCCTGCTCTTCAGGGCAAGAGCCTTACTCGTTGGCGATGTGCATCATTGAATATGCCAATGCCACAGGCAACCGAGACCTGCTTAACCACATACAGATTAAAGCTACTGATATTGCTCCTATCTCTATCACCCTCTCAAAGCTTGGCCGATACGACGCCATTGCCATGTCTCGGGGGTTGGATGAGATGCGTAAGGCTCGCTTTTTTGAGCAACAGGGCAAAAGCTGGGCGGTTAAACCCGAAGTGAAGCAACTCATTACCTTTGAACCCTTTAACCTGCAAGACGACCCCGCCCGTCTTGGCCAGTTTAACCTTATTTTTATGCGTAATGTGGCTATTTATTTTAGTAAGGAGTTTAAAACTGGGCTGTTTGGACGTTTGGCCACAGTACTTCCCCCTAAAGGGCAACTCATGCTTGGCTCAACTGAAAGCCTTGTGGGGTTAAACACACCCTTTTCGCCTGTACGTTACGGTAAAACCACGGTTTACCAAAAGCCTTAACTTTATTACACCACCCCACCAAGGGGAGAAGGACAACGCTATGTCATCAAAAATACTCGCTGTAGATGATTCAAAGATTATTCGCCGCATCATATCGGGGGCTGTTGAGCTGCTTGGCTACGAGTTTATAGAAGCCGCCGACGGTCGCCTTGGCCTACAAGCCCTGATTGACAACAAGGGCGAGGTGTCGCTGGTGTTGTTGGACTGGAACATGCCCAACCTCAACGGTATTGAAACCCTTGAGGCCATTAAAGCCGACCCCGCCACTCGCCACATACCCGTGATGATGGTCACCACCGAAAGCGAACGTGCTAACGTGGTGCGTGCCGTTAAAGCGGGTGCCAGCAACTACCTTACCAAGCCCTTCTCACAAGAAGATTTGATTGGCAAAATGATGGAATGCCTTGAAGGGGCAGCCGTTTAGCCTAAACCACTTAGTTTACTGATGCTTACCAATAAGAGGATGACCACACCATGGTTGCAACTACTGAAAAAAACGCCCTTGACGCTAAACTGGTCAACACCATGATGGATGCCACCATTGAGGTATTTGGCACAATGACCAACACCCCGACTGCTCTTAAGCAAGTGCTTGCCCAACCTACCTACAAACCCAGTGGCGATATTAGCAGCGTGATTGGCGTAGCTGGCGAAAATGGCGAAGGTACCATTGCCCTCTCCTTTAGTAGCAAGTTGGCAAGTATTTTGGTGTCTAGGTTATTGGGGATTGATGAAGGCGATTTGGCCGACGAAGATTGTGTGGATGGCATTGGCGAAATCGTCAACATGATTAGCGGTAAGGCTAAAACCGTCCTTAGCGAAGGTGCTACCTCGCCCTACAAATTATCGTTACCTAGCATTATTAAAGGTGCTAACCACGAAATTACGCACCGCCCCAAGGGCGCACCTTTCTTATTGTTGGAGTTTGAAGCCGAAGGCGAAACCTTTAGACTGCAAATGACATTCAAGCACTTTAACAGCTAGGCTCATCAGTAAAATTTTACGGAGACACACCAGAATGAAAATTTTAGTGGTAGATGATTCTGCCGTTATGCGCAAAGTCATTATACGTACCTTGGTCAAAATTGGCTTTGCAGCCGATACCATTACCGAAGCTCCTGACGGCCTTGCAGGGCTAGAAGCTGCTCAGAAAGAGTGCTTTAACCTGATTTTAATGGACTGGAACATGCCGGGCATGTTAGGCATTGACGTGGTGCGTAACCTACGTTCGGCTGGTGTGACGACCCCCATTATGATGGTGACCACCGAAGGCGAAAAAACCAACGTGGTGACCGCTATTCAGGCAGGGGCTAACAACTATTTGGTTAAGCCTTTTACTGATGATGACTTGGCCGAAAAAGTTAAAGCTATGTTAGCTGTGCCTGCATAAGTTACCCATCAAAGAATAAAAATATAAACAAGGGAGCTGAAAAGCCCCCTTGTTAACTCTATTCAAACGTTTTTTACTATTGTACCATAAGTGTACTTACAGCTATTGCGTCGAGTAGTTCAATTTGTTGAGCTTCGGGCAAGGGTTCAGCAAACATAGCGTCGCTAGAATTAAGTGCGTGGCTATCACTGTTTAACATTTGGTTTGTGGTTAGATCATAAATGAATTCAGCTACACCATCACCATCTTCATCAAGATTAAGATGCACACTGTCGCTACCAACTCCTCCATGAGCTAAGCCCTGCTCTTCGTGATTTGCTACGTCCATAGCCACGTTATGGTTGCAACCAAGGTAAGGGGATAAACTTGGGCCGTTCCCGTGGTCATCATAGATGCCGATGGTAGCGTTAAACACAGTACCATTGATTTCAAGCTGTCCTAGCTCAAGTACAGCTTTTTGGTGTCCTGGTAACGTCATTTCCCCTTCTGATCCTGTTACCGTCCTAGCTTCTTGCGTGTACCCAGAAGCAGTTACTTGATTGTGTAGTAAAGCCGTAAGTAAAGGTGTTCTGATATCAATAGCATTCATAATGTTGTCTCCATTCTCTTTATCCTAATTAGTGTAGGCTCTGTTGAGTTTTTTTAATTTTTGTTATACCTCCGACAAATTAAACTATTTGAATACTAAGGTTTTGTGTTACAATGGTTGAATGAACAACACAAAAGGCAAGCCAATTAAGACCAAAGCGGAACAGCTTGAAGACCGCAAAAAGCTA
>JBIKUS010000191.1:0-2847 GCA_044347425.1 Vampirovibrionales bacterium
CACACCAAAATAGGCAACTTGACCCTGTAAGTTGTTTTTATTATTTAACGATGTCCGATGATAGTTTTTAATTTGCCGTTAGTGATAGTGACGTTTTAATGTACCCCCCTTAGGAGTTAGTGGAGACCCTATGCTATGAGTTATACAGTTTCGCCTTTTCAACTACCCGAACCAAGTGCGCTTAAAAGTGCAAGCATGCCGCAGCGTTTTGTGACAGGTAATGGCACTATTGAGCCATCGCTTTTTAAATCAACCGCTCAAGCAGACGATGCATACGAAATGGCCTTCAGCGGTGTTTTCGCTATTGCTGATCATGAGCATACGGAACCTTTCAAATTCACTTCTGCCTAGCCCCTACCCCAGCTTTTCGCAAGCCTTGTTGAGCCACGCCAGCGTGGTAGCACAGGTGCTAACGTAAGGCACCAACTTTGCCAGTACCTCGGCATGGTAGGCGTTTAGCCAAGCCAATTCGTCGGTGGTTAAGGCCGTTGGGTCAATCAGCGCAGCGTTAAACGGCACCCATGTGAGTGGTTGCCAACTTAGCCACGGGTTTGCCTGTGTGTATTTGTCAGCGTCGTGGTACTCCACTACCACGGCCAAATTCTCTAGCCTGATACCGCCCCATTGTGGGCGGTAGAAGCCGGGTTCAATACTGCACACATGGCCAGCCTTCAATACCGTTGTCGCTTTGGCATGAATGCCATTAGGCCCTTCATGCACGTTAAGGCACGCCCCCACACCGTGACCTGTTCCGTGGCCGTAATTTAGCCCAGCCTGCCACAACGGCGCACGGGTAATCGCATCCAATGCTTGCCCCGTCGTCCCCACAGGGAAGCGTTGCTTGGCACACGCAATATGCGCCCTGAGTACCGCCGTGTAAGCATGGCGTTGGTCGGGTGTAGCATGGCCTCCCCACGTCAGCGTACGGGTGGTATCAGTGGTGCCACTGGCATAATGCGCCCCCGAATCCACCAAGAGCCAGTCGCCTGTGGCGAGTGGCGTCGTTTCGTCATACTCGCCATAATGGATGACGGAGCTGTGCGCCCTTGCCCCCATAATGGTGTTAAAGCTCAGGCCAATAAAGTGAGGATCATCAGCCAAGGGTTCGCTGGCGTACAGATGAGCTAGGTGTTGCGCCAAGGCAGCCTCGGTAAGGGGGGTGCCTGCAAGGGCTTGGGCATCGCACCACGCCAAAAACCGACACAAGGCTCGGCTGGCAAGCAGGTTGGCCGTGTGCATCCCCGCAATTTCGGCGGGATGCTTAAGAGCTTTAGCATTGCTTACCCACGCCTCGGCAGGGCGTAAAGTGGCCTTAGCTTGTTGCAAGGCCACGTGCAGGGCTTGGCTATGCGATGCGGCGTGCCAGCCCACCACACAAGCGTCTTGGGCTAAATGGTCAACATCTGCCCAAAAGGTGTCGTAGGGGCGAAGCGTCCAGCCGTCAGCCTCTAGAGTGGAGGTGAGTTCCTCGTTGAAGGCCTCGGCGTGGCACCACAGCATGGCCGCCGTTGGGGTGACCCACGCAAACGACCAAAACACGGGGTTATAGGGGATGTCTCCGCCCCGCAAGTTGGTGAGCCAGGCAATCTCGTCGAGTTTTGAGAGGGGCAGGGCTTCAAGGGCGTTGTCGGCCAGCCACGTGCGTAGTTTGGCCAGTTTTTGTGCGGAGGTTTGCCCAGCGTAGAGGGTGGGGTGTTGCCACACAGGCACAGCCACGTTACTGGCCTCGCCCAGTAAGCAGGGGGGGAGGGTTACCTTGGCTTGGCTTGCCCATAGGCTAGCGGCTTCGGTCAGCTGGGCGGGGGTGAGCCAGTGCCATGCCAACGCCTCGGGGCGAGCGGGGCAGGCCTTGGCCACGGCTTCTTGCACGGTTGTGGCTTGTTGGGCAGTAATAAACTCCGCCACCACGGCCACGGTGAGAGGCGCATCGGCGGGGAGGGCTTTGGCTTGTTGGGCTAACCACTCGTGTAAAAAGGGTACATCAGTATCGCCTTGGCGCATCAGGGTGATGGTGGTGCCTTGTAGTTGGGCTTCGGCTTGTTCGTGGTAACGGCTATCTGCCCATAGATAACTTTGCGTGGGGGTGATGAGCAAGTTACCTTGGCTGCCCGTAAAGCCCGAGAGGGCTTCTCGCCATTGGTGTTGGGGGGCGAGGTATTCGTTTAGGTGGGCATCGCCTGTAGGTAGCCATAGGGCGGTGATACCATGTTGTTGGCACCAGGTTTGGGCTTGGGCGAGTAAAGAGGCAATAGGGTGAGTGGGCATGACGGGGACTCTTTCGTAAGCAGTAGACAAACTTAGTATAGCGCATAGTGCAAGGGGGCAACGTGCCATAAAGTATGCTATACTTTTAATAAGAGATGTCACGCTAACTCACTACCCAAAAACCACACGCCCAGCACCCTATGCACGACACACCACCCACAGCGTTACCCACCCAAGCCTCTGCCCAAGCCGATGCTTTACCGATGACGCTCATCTTACCCAACGCTGAGCTTGAAGGGCTGTTACCCACCGCCGAAGCACCTACCGCCCCTGTGCCTACCGTTGCCCTACACTGGGAGACGCTCAACGCCTTGGTGAGTGGTGTATCGAGTATTGATTTGGCCAGCGTACCCATTGCTAGCCAAGCCGAAGCCTGTCGCTTTATTAAAGCCTATGGTTATGACTGGCAAGACCCACACGACCGAGACCTGTTGCAACGCCTGCTAGACGAAGCTATTGCCTTTGTAGAAACCCGCTTGCTGGATAACCGTTGCGAACCACTCCTCGCTTCGATGGCGTTGGCCATACCGCCCCATTATAAGCTCAACCTTGATGTGCCGACCCTGTTGCTGGCCGCCAGTG
>JBIKUS010000192.1:0-2837 GCA_044347425.1 Vampirovibrionales bacterium
CACGTCGGGTAACGGTTCTTGCGACAGTTGCAGTGTCAACTCGTTAAACAGGGTTTGCTTGTCTACTTTTAAGGGTGGTTTGGCCACTTTAGGCTTAGCGGGAGCCACGGGTTTGGCTGGCACTTGTTTAGCCTCGGGTTGCGGTGCTGCTTTGGCCACAACAACGGGTTTAACGGGTGCTACAGGTGCTGGCTTAGCCACGGGTTTAGGTGCATTAAGCTTGCTAATACTCGCCACGCCTATGGGGTTACTCACCACGTCTTTAAGGTCGTCTTGTAGGTCGCTGGTGTCGGCTATTAAAAGTGTCCAAGCCGGGTTAGCATCAGCGTAGGGTTTAATTTTGTTGACTGTCCATTTGCTGGGTACAAAGTAGCACTTGTATTTGGCGTAGTGCGTGGCCACTTTTTTACGGTCAGCGGGGGCAATACCCACGGCTAACGCGACAGGCAAATTGGCATCGCCCGGCTTGGGGAAGTTTTCAAAAACTTCGTCTGGGTTAGGTAAAGCGACGGTTTTAGCTGGTTTTGCACTGGTAGAAAATGGCCACATGGGGGGTCAACATCCTAAAGGTAAGGGTAGCAAATAAAAGGTGCTAAAGTAGCAACATAATCATTACAAACCTTGCCACAAACAAAGTGTGCTTGCAAAGCCTAAGCTAGTGTATACTGCTAACGTCATGCTCTGTTGCCCAAGCCGTGGTTACCATGCCCTTTAGCTTTAAGTTACCGCCTGTTTTGCGCCAGCCTTTGGTGGCTGCCAGTGCTTTGGTGTTGCTTATCCTTTATACCGCCGTGGCGTTGGCAGGGTGGCTTGCCCCTTATAGCCCACAAGCGCATTGGCCCAACCATACCCTAGCCCCACCCACGCCTGTGTACTGGCATACACCCACGGGTAAGCTCACTTGGCCTTACGTGCTGGCGCAACAAAAACGCTGGCACGCTCCTACGCTCACCTACCGCTACGTGCCACAACTTAACCGCCCTTACCCCTTGCGTTTTCACGTTGTGGGCCAGCCTTACCGTCTGCTGGGGCTGATTCCCCTCACTCGGCATGCTTTTGGTATAGCTCCTCAAGGGGATGGCTCTGCTGTGGGGCTACACCTGCTAGGGACAGACAGCCTTGGCCGAGATAGTTTTTCTCGCCTGCTGTACGGTGGACAATTGACCCTCACCATTGGCTTTTTAAGCCTGATGATTACCCTACCCCTTGGCCTCACCCTTGGCGGGCTGGCTGGCCTGCTAGGCGGTTGGGTCGATACCCTCCTCATGCGCCTTGCTGAGGTGATGATGTCGATACCGTCGTTGTTTTTGCTGGTGGCGTTGGCGGCACTCATCCCCGCATCGCTCAGTAGTAGCGCACGCTTTGCCGCCGTGGTGCTGATTTTGGCCTTTATTGGCTGGGCGGGGCTGGCAAGGGTAATCCGTGGCATGGTGATGGCCATTGGCCAGCTTGACTATGTGCAGGCCGCCCGAGCGATAGGCGTGAGCCGATTGGCGTTATTATGGCGACACATTTTGCCACAAACGGCCAGCTACGTACTGGTAGCCGTTACCTTAGGCGTACCAGGGTACTTACTGGCCGAAAGTGGTTTAAGCTTTTTAGGGCTAGGTATACAACAACCCGATGCCAGCTGGGGTAATCTGCTGAAAGAAGCGCAAGATATGAGCAACCTGCTAGAACGCCCATGGATGATGACCCCAGGCTACCTGATTTTTGCTGCCGTGCTGGCCTTTAACGTACTAGGCGATGCTCTGCGTGATTGGCTAGACCCCAAGCGAGGCATTTCGGGCTAGGCTTTCGTCGATATAGGCATAGCCAAGCTGCTCGTCGATAATCTCCCAGGTGAGGGGTTTAAAGCCGTAGTTGCGCCCTGCATTCAGTAAGCCTTGCTTTTTAAGCTTGCGGTAGCTCTGCATAATCTCTGTAAAGGCTTGCCGTTTGGCCAAGCGGCTTTTGCTGTGGTCAATGGCATAATTCCAAAAAGCAGAGGTGTGCGTGGAGCCACCTTGGTAGTAGTAGCTGATGATGTCCTCAAGCTCTTGCACGGCTTGTACAAAGGCGGCATTACACTGTTTTTGGGTGTATTGGCCACTAATGTAGCTAACAAACAATTTAGCCGTAAAGATGTAGATAAACATCGAATTGGCCACTAGTGGCTCAAAAAACAGAGCCTTGTTGCCATTGCGTAAAATACGGCCATTGATGACGGTGTTGGCGTAGTACGAATTAAACACGTACTCTTTATTGTCCAGCTCGTCCACCTCTAAAAGTCGGCGCATATCGGCTTGTGCTTCGGCTTTAGGGGTGATGATGTCGTTGTACATATAGCCAAAGGTTTTACGTGTTTTGAGGGGTACGCCAAACATCCAACCGTTGGCTGTGGCCAAGTGGTCGGTGTAGGGTTCGTAGGTATAGTCTTTAATGCTGTGTATTTGGCACCTATTAACGGGGGTACAATCACTAAGCGTATACCCGTCGTAATTGGGGGGGAAGCCCATACAGTCGATGACAAAGTCAAAGTCGTGTTCGGTGTCATCCACGGTAACGGTGACACGGTCGTGATGGTTGACCATGCCTTTAACGTCGCCTTCTAAAATCCTGAATTGTTTAGGCCATAATTTTTCGAGTTTGCTAAACACAAAGTTTTTAAAGTTGTAGTTGTTAAAATGTACGGCCGTGTTACCGTCCAGCAGCGGGTTAATCCACGATTGTTCTCGCCAGCCCATAAACTTGCTACCAAATTTCACGGTGGCATCTAGGGCATCCATATCGTCTTGGTGGCCAACGCTAAAATGCGTGCCTTTTTCAAGTAAGGCCACAAACTCGCCGTTGGTGCT
>JBIKUS010000072.1:0-10834 GCA_044347425.1 Vampirovibrionales bacterium
ACAGACAAAAACGGAGCAGTCCTCAACAAGGTTTCGCCGAGACTGGTCGTCCCTCACCCGCTGCTCCCGCAGCGGCCTCTCCCGAGGGGAGAGGCGATGATGCGCCTCTGGTTAAAACCACCTCCCACCCTCTCCCTTCGGGAGAGGGAAGGGTGAGGGACAGACAAAAACGGAGCAGTCCTCAACAAGGTTTCGCCGAGACTGGTCGTCCCTCACCCGCTGCTCCCGCAGCGGCCTCTCCCGAGGGGAGAGGCGATGATGCGCCTCTGGTTAAACACACCCCCACCCCCGCTGAAGTCCTCATCCACGATGACGACGTTCCGCCAGAAGTACTGGCTCGCTTTCAAGCCCAACTCATCCACGTATTAGAGCAAATCGACCCCACCGAACTCCAAGCCCGCCTCACCCCCGAACACTGGCAACTCGCCAGCGCACTCCTCTCCGCCAAACAAGAGCGAGCGGGCTAGCGTCTAGGCCTCTGCTTGCTTGTAAGCACTCTGCTGTAGTACCTGCACCAACACATCAGCATCAGGCGTAATGGTCAAGCTTTGTTCGTGGGTATAGGTCACATGTCCTGGCCACGACCCTGGAATCGCACGCACGTAGCGGGCTTGGGTCATCACCACTGGCACATGCGCCGCCCCTCGGGCATCGCTATAATAGGCGGCCAAACTGGCGGCCAGCTCTACCGTGGCCTTAGGCAAAGCGGCCATGGCTTGCCCATGCCAACGCACCAGCACGTGCGCGCTGGGCATCCCCTGTACATGGAACCAGACATCGGTGGGTTTAGCCCATTTACCCGCCAACCTAGCGTTGGCTTGCGCTGTTTTCCCCACCTCAAGCGTCACCCCATCTGCCGAAAGTAGTGTTAGTACGCCCGTTTTCGTCGCTCCCGCTTCACCTTGCTTTAGCTTAGCTTGCTTGTGATGCTTGGCTTTGTGTGTCGCCCGTAATTGTTTGGGGGGCTTGGTATCGCCCACGTTGGCCAACAAGCCCGCACTCACCCAATCGCTTTGCAAGGCTTGCACGTCGGCCACGCTGTCGGCTTGGGCTAACAGTCTGGCCAATTCGGTGTACAGGCCTTGCTGTGTGGCCAATTTGGCCAAGCTATGTTGGGCAAGCTCTACCCGTCGTTTAGCCTTGCGTGCCAGCCTAAACCACTGTTGCGCCTGTTGCGCCCACGCCAAGCCTGGGGTCACGCTAAAGGTCTCTTCGCCTTGGGTCATGCCCTCTATCGTCAGGGTAAGAGTGCTGGTGGTGGCGTAGGGTTGGGCGAGTAGCCCCATACTTAAGGCACTCAGCAGGCATTGCCCTTGGTGTTGCAACTGGCTAACCACTTGTGTGGCTTGGGCATGGGTTTGCGCTTGTTGCCACTGCCCCTTCAGCTTTTTTTGCGCTTGGGTAAGGGGTTGCTGTAGCTGATGCCTGAGTTGTTGCAAGCGGGTACGGCAATACCCTTGCCACAAGGCGTTGCTCACCACGGCCAAGGTGGTATCGGGGGAGTCGTCGCCTTCTGGTGGGGGGGTAGTAGGAACCTCCCACGCCCAACCTGAGGGTGGGATAGCCACGGCTTTTAAAAGAGCTTGGGGTGAAAACAGACCCTGCACATGCTGATAAAACGCCGTGGCAAGGTCTTTTCCTTCCGCCGTGGGGTGTAAAGTGAGGGTTTTCGTTAAGACATCGGCCAGTACGGCGGGTTTAACGCCCCAACAGTGGTGCGCCCACAGCTCTGGCCACACGGCGGGCGAGGGTAGGTGCGTGGGTGTTTCGCCTGCGGTGGCCAGCACGGTCAACCACGCTCCCAACGTCCACTCGCTTAACGGAGCCTTACCCTGTGGGGTAGGGGCAGGCATAAAGGGCAAGCCCGTCAGTACTTCTCGTTGACGACTCATTTCGTCCGTCACGTGGGTGGCACAGCCTAAAATCTGTTGCGTGTCCCCATCCACTAATATCAGGTTGGTGTGCTTGCCCATCACCTCTATCACCAGTTGCGGCTTGCGCTGCCAGCCCAACTCGTCAGTGGCCTCGCAATGCAGGGTCAGGCTGGCTTCGCCCACGGGGGCGGTAACGGCCACCAGCTTGGCGTTAAGCAGGTGCTTGCGCATTACCATCCCAAAGCCCGAGGGTTTACTGCGGGTTTGGGGCAGGGCGGCTTGGTGGAGTTGTTCGGTGGTGACCCACGCCACAAAGGGCGCGCCTTTACACAGATGGAGCCACAGCTTTTGGCTCCCCCCGCCGCCACTACCCCACAGGTGCAGCACCCAATCAACGGGGTTAGGCTGTTGCAGCCTGTTGATGCGCTTCCCCACCACCGTCGTGTGTAAACGCTGGGCTAGCTGATAGGCGGTGACAGAATCAAAGGGTTGCATACACAAGGGCTGCTAAGTGAAGGGAGTAAAGGCTGACATGGCTCATCATACCTTAAAAAAATAGGACACTAACGAAAGCAGGATGGGTTGTGTGTGCTATACTATTGGTGCCTTTTGATTGACGACCTAAGGCTTTTAAAAGCACACTTTGGAGCCATCTGCCCATGAATCACCCCACCACGCAAACCGAAAAAAACCTTGAAGCCGCCTTTGCTGGCGAATCCATGGCGAACCGCAAGTACCTGTATTTTGCCAAAGTCGCCCGAGAGTTGGGCAACGAGACCATTGCCGAACTGTTTGAGAAAACCGCTCACCAAGAAACTGCCCACGCCTTCGCTCACCTAGAGCTACTCTACCCACCCAAAGAGATGACGGTTGAAAAACTACTTGAGGTGGCCATTGAGGGCGAATTGTACGAAACCAACCACATGTATCCCGAATTTGAAGCCACCGCTCGCCAAGAAGGCAAGCTAGACGCTGCTGGCGAATTTATAGAGCAAGCCGCCGAATCTGCCGAACATGCCGCTATGTTTAAACAAGCCGCCAAACGCTTTAAAGCCCTTACCGCCGTTGAAGCGCACCATGCGGCTCGTTACCAAAACGCCTTGGCTGGCCTCAACAGCTAGGCTTTTGCGTCGTTTGTTTGTGTGAGATGGAGACCCTCCCTATGCCTTTTAAAAAGTACATTTGTGGCCTGTGTGGCTATATTTACGACGAAGCCGTGGGTGACCCCGACGGTGGTCTGCCCGCAGGCACCCGCTTCGCCGACATCCCCGACTCGTGGAGCTGCCCCGATTGCGGCGTGAGCAAAGATATGTTTGAGCCTCACGACTAGCTTGCTTGGTTTGAGACTGTGCCAACTGTAAAAGCTGTTAGCTAGTAAGGTAATTGACTATGCTCAACCTCTATCCTTCGCAAAGCCGTGGCCATAGCCAGCATAGCTGGTTAGACAGTTGGCACACCTTCTCGTTTGGTGGCTATCACAACCCCCAACGTATGGGGTGGGGTTGCTTACGGGTCATTAACCAAGACATGGTGACACCAGGCAAGGGCTTTGCCCCCCACAGCCATGCCGATATGGAGATCGTCTCCTATGTGCTAGAGGGAGCGTTGGCACATAAGGATTCATTAGGGAACGGAGAAACCATCACACCTGGCGACGTGCAACGCATGAGTGCAGGCACAGGCATTACCCACAGCGAATTTAACCCCAACGAGGGCGAGTTTGCTCACTTTTTACAACTGTGGTTTTTGCCCAAGGCAACAGGTATCACCCCCAGCTATGAGCAAAAAACCTTTAGCCAAGCCGAAAAAACAGGCAGGCTTGCACTGGTTATCTCACCCGATGGACGGGAAGACTCGCTCCACATTCACCAAGACGTTGAGATGCGAGTGGCGTTGCTTAATGGGCATCCGCCCCTAACGTATAGCCCGAAGCAAGGTAATGTGCAATGGGTGCAAGTGGCTAAAGGCAGCCTGTCGCTCAATGGGCTTCAGCTTAATGCAGGCGATGGCGTTGCTATCAGTAACGAGTTGCAGTTGACCTTAAGCGACGCTCAAGCTGCCGAAGTCTTGCTGTTTGACATGGCAAACGTGAGGGGCTAGTCTCTACCGAAGGGCGATGGACTACCTTTAGGCTTGTTCTTCTGGCATCGCTTGCTACAGTAAATGACTGTCTCCCACGTTTTTGCCCATGCCTTACGCCACGTAAACTCTCGCTGGCATACGGGGCATACCTTGGTAGGTAAATAAGCTTTGTTACCTTTAAAGCCCATGAAGAAACTCGCTTGGCTATAGCTTAAGTATTAAAGTATCTGTCGCCAGCATCGCCTAAGCCTGGCACAATATAGCTTTTATCGTTCAGGCCTTCGTCAACTGCACCACATACCAACGCCACAGTAGGGAAGGCTTCGGCGACACGTTGTAAACCTTCGGGTGAGGCGATGGCACTCACAAAGCTGATGTTTTCAGGTACAATACCTTGTTGGGTAAGTAATTGTAAGGCGGCTATGGCTGAGCCACCCGTGGCCAGCATGGGGTCAAGCAAGAGTACCCTCACCTCGTTGGCAAGGGTGTCGTTAGGCGACAGGTTGGGTAGGTTTTGGTAATACGCCACGGGCTGGCACGTGGTTTCGTCTCGGTATAGCCCAACGTGGTACACCTTGGCTTGAGGTAATAAGGCCAAAGCAGGTTGTTCAAGGGCAAGCCCCGCTCGTAAAATGGGTACTAACCATACAGGGTGTTGAGGTGACAGCCCGCTTATTATAGTAGCCACTAAGGGGGTTTCAATTTGCCACGAACTGACAGGCCAATTTTGTGTGGCTTGCATGACCAAGGCTTGACCTAGCCAATGCAATGCTTGCTTAAATTGAAAGGTGTTACTGTGCTTGCACCGTAATTGCCCCAACCACTGCCCCACCAACGGGTGAGACAACACGATATGAGGGGGTAAGGTCGGCGGTGTTGACACAGAGGAATCCACGAGAGTTAGAGCCAAAACAAAAGGGTAAAAGGTAAGAAGTAACCCACAACAAAGCATTGGGGCTTTGTTGTGGGTGGTTGAAGTTGAGCTTACTTGGTAGCAGCCGTTAGTTTAGCTGTATCCAGCTGGATGCTTGGGCCCATGGTTGAAGTGAGGTACACACTACGCACATAGGAGCCTTTAGCCGCAGCAGGTTTGGCGCGCAACACGGTGTCAAACAAGGCTACAATGTTGGTGGCCAGTTGGTTATCATCAAATCGGATTTTACCCACTGGCACGTGAACCACACCTTGCTTGTCTGGGCGGATTTCGACTTGACCAGCTTTGAGTTTGGTAATGGCATCGGCCACGTCAAAACTGACGGTACCAGTTTTGGGGTTAGGCATTAAGCCCTTGGGGCCTAGTACACGGCCAAGTTTACCTACCTGTGCCATCATGTCGGGGGTGGCTACAAGCACATCAAAGTCATAAAAGTTTTCTTTTTCGATGCGTTCGAGCAATTCGTCGCTACCAAACACGTCTGCACCAGCACGTTCGGCTTCGGCTACTTTTTCGCCCTTGGCAATAACGGCAACACGCACGGTTTTACCTGTACCTTCAGGCAGTACCACGGTGGTACGCACTTGTTGGTCGGCGTGCTTCATGTTAATGCCTAAGCGAATATGGCATTCAATGGTTTCGTCAAATTTGCTGACACCCGTTAAGGCTTGGCGTAACGTAGTGAGACCATCTGCTAAGGTAGCGGGTTGAGACAGGTTGGCCAACACGGTTTGGTAGTGTTGCTGGCGTTTGGTGAGTTTTGTGGCCATCATGGTGGCAATCTCCAAGGCTAAAAAGGCTAATACTTGTGTGGGGGGCTATTCGGCTATGGTAATACCCATGCTGCGCGCACTACCCATCACTTGTAACTTAGCACCGCTTAAATCTACGGCGTTGAGATCGGACATTTTTAGAGTCGCAATTTCTTCAACCTGTACCATGGTAATGCTACCAACGGTGACTTTAGGGTTAGCAGAACCTTTAGGGATGCCAGCTGCTTGGCGTAACAAGAAGCTCACTGGGGGCGTTTTTAACTCAAACGTAAAGCTACGGTCTTCAAATACTGTAATCTCTACGGGGATGATTTGCCCTACTTTATCTTGTGTTTTTGCGTTGTATTCTTTGCAAAAACCCATGATGTTAACACCATGTTGACCTAAAGCGGGACCAACGGGTGGTGCTGGGTTGGCCTTACCAGCGGGTAATTGTAGTTTGACTCGGCCAATAACTTTTTTAGCCATAAGGGGTATCCTCCTTGGTGGGTGCGGCGGGTTGACTGTTGCCAGCATCCAAGTTGTAACGGACAAAGGTAACACTGCTAAAGTAAGCTAAACATGGCTTTGTTGCAACTAAAAACCTATTTTGAATGCTGCCAAAACTAACAAGCCCCTACCCAATAAAGGGTAAGGGCTTGTTGGAAAGAAAGCGGGGTTAACCCCAGCAGACGTTTAGAAGCGGACGTTGGTACGGAAGCCAACAGCCATCGACACATCGTTGCTGTTAATACCTAAACGGTTTTGTACAAGCTGGAAGCTAGGTACAAAGCTGATTTGATCGTTGAGGTAGAAGGTGTAGTAGGTTTCCATCACTTGTTCAAAGGCATCTGCGCTACCGATATCGATACCAGCAGGTTCTTGGAAGTCAATGAAGGAGTAGCCTACACCCAAGTGGTCGCCTGTACGGAAACCAGGGATAATGCTATCCGTTGGGATATGTACAACAGCCGAAAGGGCTTGACGAGGTACAGCACCAATTAAGCCAGCACCTAACACACCACCAGCAAGGCCACCAGCTTGCGTGTTAGCAAAGCCGTTTGCGTTGTTAGGGTTAAAGGCGTTAAGCAATAGCGAGTTTTGGCGTGCGTTAGCGTAAGAGTAACCTACGTTCAAGCCAATACCACGCCAAATTTCTTGGTCTAAACCAGCGTAAATAGTGTGACTAGGGCCTGAGGTGGACAAGGGGCCAGCGTAAGGGTTGCCGTTACGCTGCACCAAGGCAGGGGCCGTACCAGCCACAGTAAGAGGTGTGCCACCGTTATCAAACGTGTGGATACCACCAGCGTAGAAGGCACCAGGCAACTCATCCCACAGAGGAATAGAGTAGTTTAGTTTGGCTTCGTACTGGGTGGACCATAGTTGCAACAGGTCGTTTTGGTTAGGCGAGCCTGTAGCCAAGGTGACACCAAGTTTAAAGCGTTCGCCAAGGTTTTGTTCCATAGCGTAACCAAAACCAATCAGGGTGGCGTTGGTAGGCAGGCCAGCCATGTTGACAAAGCTGGTGTTTTGAAACTGGTTCAATTCATCGCCACGGAACTTAGATTTATCAAAGTAATCGCGGAAAGGAATCACACCAGCAAACACTGTACCGCGGGCTTGCCAGTTTTCGTCACCGTCGTTACCTGTCATTTTATCAAGGTAAAGGTCGGTCAACAAAGGGATACCAGGGTTAAGGTCTTGTTCGTACACCATACGCTCAACGTAGACGTTGGCACGGTTGTTGGTGTTGCTAGCCAATTGGCCAAAGCCTTCGTTAAACACGCTTTGGTCGGCGGCTATGCGAGACAAACCACTAAAGCCTGGTGTGCCACTGCCGTTACCGTTGTCGTTGTTGCCAATGGCAGCAATTAAACGGGTGCGTACACGGCCTTCGCCTAGCAACGAGCCTTCTTCGTTGTCTTTAACAGGCACGTCTAAGGTTAAGCGCAAGCGGGCAATAGCTTGCAGAGCGTCTTGAGGGCCTTGTTGGCCACCGTTGTTAGGGTTATTGGCCATTAAGCCCATCACACCTACGCTCATATCACCATGAAGCTGAGTTTTCTCAAGCAAGGTCAAGCGATTGTCTTGCTCGTCGTTTTTGGCTTCAATGGCATCTGCACGGCTCTCAAGGGCATCCGTACGGGCTTTAAGCAGTGCTAACTCGTTAGCAAACTCGTCTTGCAAACGAGACAAGGCTTCAAGGTCAGCGCGGTTAGCTTTTTCGGCACCTAAGCGAGCCAAATCGTTACCCATAGCACGCATCACGTCGTTTAACGCAGCAGCCATTTCGTAACGGGTAGCAAAGCGGTTACCTAAAAAGCGTTTACTGGGGTAGCCCTCAACCACATCGTATTTTTCAACGAGGTTTTTCAAAGCATCGTAAGCCCAGTGGCTACCGTCTACATCTTTTAACTCTTCAATACTGGTTACGCGAACATCTTCAGCAGCATAGGCGGGGGCAGTGGTTGCCAACATACCTAAACCGCTGGCAATAGCCACCGTACCAGCAAGCAGAATGGGGGACACCTTCAAGGTTGCCATAGCCCAAATCTCCTCTCAAAACAGATAGAACTGTCTTACCAATTTGCTAACACATCACGGGATGAGTATAGTTTGCACTATACCACAACTTGCCTTTAGGTTTAGCACGCTTTAAACTTTCTGCCAAGCCGTAGGTTAAACAGAGAGCATAAACCACACTTAAATCTTTAGGCTAACATTGCAACTATACCATAACAAAGGGTGATGCAAGTGTTTTTAACAACATGCTTGCGCTGGTTTAATAGTTTCTTTATATCTTAGGATATCTTGGCGGCTTAACTTGGCTAAAAACTGTGTTACAGTAGGCTTTTAATGGCCAGCTTGACCCTTTGGAAACTTTATTTTTGATGTTGAATGATGTAAAGCCAACACCACAATTGAGTAGCCCACGAAACCCAAAAATAAAGGTGTGGGCTGGTTTGCAATCGGCCTCGCAGCGTGTGCAACGGCAACAAGTAGTGCTAGAAGGCCTTAACGCAGTGAGCGAGGCTTTGGCGTTGGGTTGGCTGATTAACCCGCTTTTGTTGGATGAATCGCTCCCTTTACACGAGCGTGAGCGTTTGGCGCAACACCCCTGTGTTGAGCAGGTCTATGTTACCAATCAAGCCTGTTTGGCTAAAGTGGCAACCACGGCCACGCCTCCTGCTGTTTTGGGGCTGGCACCCTGGCCTAGCACCTTTAGTTTATGTTCTTCTCTTGTCGAGTTTTCTCAGGCACTTAATCGCCTTGCCCCAAGCCGTTTATTGGTGTTGGCTGGCTTGCAAGACCCTGGTAATTTGGGGGCGTTATTACGTTGTGCGGCTGCTTTTGGTGTGCAGGCAGTCGTGCTTGTGGGCGAGGGTGTGGGTTGGCATCACCCTAAAGTCATTCGGGCCTCGGCGGGGGTATTGGGGCAGGTGCCTTGCGTGACGCTTGCCCCTAGCCTTAGCTTGCCCGAGGTGTTGCATCAGCTTAACGAGGCGGGGGTGCGCCCTGTGTTAACGGCGGGGCAGGGTTATCAGCAGGCAGTGCCTTACCACACGTTTAGCTGGCCAGAGGCTTGGGCGTTGGTACTTGGCACCGAAGGCGAAGGGCTTGCCGCCTTACCCGCCGAGGCGTGGCAACACTACCCAACGCTAACCATACCGATGGCCAGTGGGGTAGAGTCGTTGAATGTTGGCGTGGCTGGGGGCATTTTGCTTAGCCACGCCGCTAACTGTTTAAGTGGATAATGGCTTTTAGGCTGCTATTGCTCCTGCTTCCTCTGTTGTTTCAGCTTCAGCGGGTGGGGTTTCAGCTGGAGGGGGTTCAGGTGAGACAAATTGAAGGGTTTCGGGCGTGGCCGTGGGGTCAAGTTCGGTGATTGTTGAGCTAATGTCGACTGTGGGGGGTTCTAATGTAGGAAATAGATTATAATTCCCAGCTCCATAGTCATCAGTTGCATTGCTTACTTGGGCATCGCTTGTTACGGCTGGTAATAATATCCTGCCATAGTTTGTGAGTGGATTGTCCCGCTCGCCTGCATAGCCCTGTAATGCAAAGTTTCCGCCTATTGGCATAAGTGTTACTCCAAAGTTATAGGGGTTAGGGAGAGAGATCTAGGTATTTATGATATATATACTGTCACTTTATTTTGTTTGTAACTCAACCCTTACAGCACCTTTTGTAACATTCTTAACGACGATGTAGAGGCAATGATAGCATCAGAAACAAATAACTTGTTTTTATGCATAATGAGTTACCTTACTGATGCTTTGGAGTTGTTACAATGAGTTCTGGTGTGACGTGGGTCGTATCGTCTGTGGGGAGTTGGGGGCAGGTGCTGGGCAACCAGTTGGCCAGCCACGCCGAAACTTGGGCGATTGTGCTGAATACTGAGCAAATGGACATGATACTGGCCAGTATGCTTGAGGCACGCCAACGTCACCCTGGCGACGTGCTACCCTTGACCGACGTTATTGCCAGCTTGCAGGGTTAGTTTACATGAATGCTCAAGCCCAGCAACATGACCTGAGCTATATGGTGCAGGTGACACGCACGGCCGTCAAAGCTCTTAAAAAGCTTGATAAACCTTTGGCTTTAGCCCTAGCCAGTGCCATGGCAGCCCTTGGCCAACGCCCAAAACAGGCAGGCGAACGCCTCAGCCAGCCGCTAATACCGCTGTATTCGCACCACGTGACGTATAAAGGTAAAGAGTTTAGGTTGGCTTATGAAGTGGATGACCTAGCCCAAACCGTGATTATCCTGTTGGTGGGTTCGCACGAAAACTTTTATCGTAAGTTAAAGCAAGTGTTTTACAGCTAGGGGCTTAAGCAAGGCGACAGTAAACTCTAAATGCTTTCTGAGACAACAAGTCGCTAAGTTATCTCTTTTTAGGTTTTTGGTTTGCCCTGCTACTCCGTTAGTTTTTTCTTGGGGCTCTGCCCCAAACCCCGCTGGAGGGACTTGGAATCCTTCCGATTGGCTCTCCCTTTAGGGAGGACCTCCCGACTGTTGGGCTTGTCCCAAGACCGTTTCCTTAACTTTTAGGGTTTCCTAGCAAGGCGTCAGGGCAATCGCATGAAGGCTTAAGATGGATTTGCAAGCAGTTTGAGTAAGGTAGCATTGTCCCAACCTGCTTGTTTTTGACATCCACGCACACTCTTTTTGCCTTTGCCCTGCTGTAGTAA
>JBIKUS010000193.1:0-2787 GCA_044347425.1 Vampirovibrionales bacterium
GGCATCACGGGAGCCAACCGCTCCACAAAGGCAGGCAAGGCCACAGGCTTGGGGGCAGGTTGTGCCAACAACCGCAACAATGGCAACGCCGAAGCTCTTACGTGCTGTTGCAGCGTGGTTTTAAGTGGCGGCGTGTTGGGCAACAGCACAGCAGCCCCTTGCCCCGCTTGGGCGGGCAACAAGCCAAGACTTAGGCACACCAAGCAAAGTAAACCCACCGCATAACGAGCGGAGCAGGCAGAGGTAACATGGTAAAGCATAGGGTAACCCTTTAACGTAAGAAGGTGGCAGGTAAAGCTAGTAAGGTAAGCTTAAGTAGGTTCAAGCCTTTGTCAAGCTGATACCAATTCACTCATGTAAGAGCATTAACCCGCCACAAGGCTAAAAGTTGATACAGTGTTTGCCCTGTCCTTGGCTCACCCCTGGCATCAGCCAAAAAACCCTAAACCGTGACCCTAACCCCAACCCTCTCCCCACGGGTAACAGGGAGTAAAACTACAACCACTGGAGGGTTTGTAGCTCAAACAGCCTAGCCGCCTCATGCACGGCAGCCTCACTGTTAAGTAGATCCACTTCGGCCAGTACGGCATCCAACTCACGTTGGTTCACCAAAAATAAGGTGCCATCGCCCAACAAAAACCGCCGACGCTCACCTTCGGCCAGCCGTTGCGCCTCGGTAGCCATACGTTGGGTCACAAGGTACTGCTGGTAGGTCATGCGCCATGCCACAAGGCTTTGTTGCCATGCCGTGGCCAGTTGTTGCACCAGCCAGCGTTGGTCGTTGTTGAGCTGCTCAAAGGTGAGTTCGGCCAGTAGTATCTTACCTTTGGCGGTGCGGTTGCGTAGCGGTACGGTCAGCTTAATGCCTGCCTCAAATACAGGGCCTACGCTATCGCCCCCTACATCGACCCCAGGGGCTACCACTAGGTCTAAATCAGGCAAGCGAAGGTTATTGGCATAAGCCGCTTCAACTTCAGTCTGTTTGCGTTGCCATTGTACCCGTTGTAATTGGGGGTGACGTTGCAGGGCTTGGGTCAGTGTCGCCTCCAGTGCCGTGGGGTCGTCAGGGGGAGAGGGGGGTGTTTGACGGGCTTGCGGCAACGCCCACCCTTCGGCAGGCAGAGGCGTGGGAACTTCGGGCGATTGCCACGTGTACAAGCTAAGGGCAAGCTGGCTTTGTTGCGCCTGTTGCTGTACTTTCACCCAATCGGCTTGGCGTTTGAGCCAGTTACGTTCCGCTTCGGTGGTGTTGATGAGCGGGAGGTCGCCCGCATTGGCTCGGGTGGCCACTTGCTGGCGTTGGGTATCGGCCAAGGCCACAAACCCTTCCCATAGGGCTTGTTGTTGTTGGTAGATCCACGTTTGCCAATAGGCCTTGTTCGCCTCTTGCATGGTGGCCAATTGGGCGGTCACCCACGCTGCCGACGAGACATCCACGCTCAACAAGGCCAAGCGTTCCGTTACTGAGGCTTTGTTCCACCGTGCGCCACGCAATAACGGTACGGTCACGCCAATATGGTACGTTCCCGCCTCGCCCGTGGCCGACATCGGTGATTTCACATCGCCAGCGTTCAAGGCGGCTCCCGCCTCTACCTTCACGCCATAGGGGGTCAGCATCTCCACTTGGCTCGTGCCGCCAATGCCTTCGCCTGCTTCGCCCCGCTTGCTCGAGCTGTTGTAGCGTAGGGCTTTGAGGTCGCTCGTCCAGTTAGGGTCAAAAGCACCTTGGCTTTCAAGGTGTTTTGCTTGGGCTTGTTTAATGGCCAAGGCCGCCTGCCACACTTTGGGGTGATGCTCTCGCACTTGGCGCATCAACTCGTCCCACGCGAGGGCTTGGGTGGGTTGGGGCAGGGCTTGCGTTAAGGCTGGGCTAGGTTGGTAGGTGGCTAAGGGGGTTTGGGGCTTGGGGTACACTTCTACCAATAAAGCGGGTTGTGTACCGTTGGCTTGCGCCAAAGCCACAGGAGCGACACTCACCCCAAGGGCAAGGCAACCACCTAACAAGACACTTAAATAAAACATACGCAAACTTTGGTAACGAAGGGACACAAATGCAACCTTTACTTTACCATGCCTTATCAGCAAAGTACAAAACCAGCTTATAGCAGCAGACCGTTGGTTTGGTTACGAGCCACCTCTACCCCATGCGTCAACCAACACCCTAAAGCCGTGATAGCACCGGGGACGACTTTGGCCAGTTTATCAGCCTCATCAGCACTAAACGCTTGAAGCACGAATCGCTCTAGGGGCATCCCTTGGGGTTGGGGGCCAATACCCACCCGCAACCTGCCAAAGCCTTGGCTCCCCAAGTGCTTAATCAACGATTTTAACCCGTTCTGCCCACCATCACTCCCCGAGGGACGCACTCGTAGCTTGCCCAAAGGTAGGGCGACATCATCCACCACCACAATAATTTGCTCAAGCGGTACGTTATAATAGTGTGCCATAGGTTGCACACTCTCGCCCGAAAGGTTCATGTAGGTTTGGGGCTTGAGCAACCACACGGTTTGCCCTTGCCATTGCAGGCGTTGAATCAGCCCTTTGAAGCTAGCTTTGTGTTGCCAGCCCGATTCGCCTTGGCCGTGGGCTTGGGCAAGAGCATCTAGCACGGTAAAGCCAATGTTGTGGCGAGTGTTGTGGTAGGTAGCCCCAGGGTTGCCCAAGCCTACCAATAAATACGGAGCCATAGCCGACGACGACCTAACCTATCTGCCTAAGCTGTTGCTGCTTCGGGTTGAGCCTTGGACGTTGAGGTGCTTGCATCTGGGCTGGCCTCTTTGGCGACTA
>JBIKUS010000195.1:0-2781 GCA_044347425.1 Vampirovibrionales bacterium
TGTCCTTTACCCGATTTGATACTAGAACCTTGACATTTGGGGCAAGTTGGATGTGGCATAGCTTAAAGACTCGCTTTAACAAACAAACCCTATCCTACTAAAAACATTAGTTTATAACACTCTCCTAACGCCCACATAAACGCTTATACAGAGGCTTCTATGGTATACTAGCTTCTATTATGCCCCCTACTGTACAGTCTCGTCACACGCACCCTGCCACGCCTTATGCGCTGCTAGCTTTGCCTGCCCTGCTGTTATTGCTCTTTTTGGTATGGCCAGCCCTGCACGCCCTGTGGATGAGTACGCATGACTACACCCAACTCTATCAACCCCAATGGGTAGGTTGGGCTAATTACAACACGCTGCTGCACCTGCCTCAATTTACGGGGGCTTTGATTCACACCGCTTGGCTGGTGCTGGTGGTGGTGCCAGCCTTGGTGACGCTCCCCTTGGTGTTGGCGTTGGTGCTTAACCAACGGTTGTGGGGTATTGAGCTGCTGCGTGCCGTCATTTATCTGCCTGTGATTACCTCGTTGGTGGTGGTGGGCATTACCTGGAAGTGGCTCATGGCGAGCAATGGCTTGCTAAACCAATGGCTGACCCAAGCAGGTTGGCCAGCCGTGGGTTGGCTCACCGACCCTAACGTGGTGATGCTCTCGTTGGCGTTGGTGGTGATATGGAAGGCCTTGCCTTATTACGCCATGATGTATCTGGCTCAGCTGCAAAGCCTTGCCAAACATCATTACGAAGCCGCCGAGCTGGATGGTGCCAACCTGATTCAACAACACTGTTACATCACCCTACCCTTAATGCAGCCCACCATGGTGTTGGTAGGGTTAATTAGCCTGATTGGCGCACTCAAAACCTTTACCGAAATCTACGTGATGACCCGAGGTGGCCCCCTACACGCCAGCGAAACCTTGGTGTACGTGGTGTACCAATGGGCGTTTGAACGCCTTGACCTTGGGCTGGCCAGTGCGGCGGGTTTGGTGCTGGCCTTGTTGCTCATTACCTTCTCGTTGGTGCAGTTAATTGCCAGCCGCACCGCCGAAGCGGCACAAGCGGGGGCAGAGACAACGCCTCCACCGTTGGTAGGTTAGCAGCATGGCTTTATTTACGCCCCAAAACGGGCTTAGCACCAAGACAATACGCACCCTGTGGGGATGGGCAGGTTTATTGGCGGCGGTGCTGTTGGCGGTGGGGCCGTTTTTGTGGCTGTTAAGCACCTCGTTTAAAGGGGCGGGCGATGATTTGTTTGCAACGCCTGTGGTGTGGTGGCCTACCCAGCCCACCTTGGCCAATTACGTTACCGTGTGGAAAAAAATACCGTTTATCAACTATTTTTTAAACAGTATGGTGGTCACCTTGTTGACGGTGGCGTTAAACTTAACCCTTAGCACCTTGGCGGCGTATGCCCTTACCTGCTTTACCTTTTGGGGCAGGCGAGCTTGGCTCATGCTCATACTGCTGACGATGCTGATACCCTTTCAAGTGGTGATGCTGCCCTTGTTTTTGTTGGTGATGCGCCTTGGCCTTACGCATGAATCGGGCTGGTTGGCTGGCTGGTTAGGCTTGGCCTTGCCGTTTGCTATTAGCGGGTTTGGCATCTTTTTTGTGCGAGAAGCCCTAAAAACTTTACCTCCTGATATGATGGAGGCCGCCGTGTTGGACGGTGCCAATGCCGTGCAACGCCTAGTGTATGTGGTGGTACCTTTGTTGAAGCCTACGTTGGCCACGTTGGCTATTTTTACCCTGTTAGCCAGTTGGGGCGAGTTTTTATGGCCTAGTATTGTGTTAAGCCACCAAGAACAGTTTACGTTGCCTTTAGGGTTGGTACAGTTGCAAGGGCAGTTTGGCAGCGATTGGCGACTAATTGCAGCGGGGACGCTGTTAAGTATGGTACCTGTGCTGGTGTTATTTGTGCTGTTGCAACATTGGTTTTTACAATCCAACGCTACCGATGCAGGTGTTAAGGGCTAGCTCTTATTTCTTTAAGCAAGTGTGTTTAGTGTAAGGCTTGTCCTAAACAACCAAAAGTTTGAAAAATTGATTATGGTGGACGAAGACGGCGAGTCTTTAAACACCATTTTCCAAACTCTAGCAGATTGGGAGAGCCAATTCAAGCCCCTAGCCAGCCCTTCAGCTTCTGAAGACTCCCCCACTCCTCGCCCTCCCGCCTTAAGCAAGGGAGGGCAATAGGATGAGCAAAGCCAAACGCCCTGCTCCTCTTTCGGTGCGACTGTCACCCGAAGAGATTGCCCGCCTCAATCACGACTGCCAAGGGTATGCCAGCCGTAACGACTACATCAGGGATCGACTGTTTGCCCATAACGGGCAACGCAGCCGCAAATCCTTTGCCAAAGAACGAGAAGCACTCTCACAGATTCTGGGCATACTCGGCTCATCTCGCATGGCTAGCAATTTGAACCAGTTGGCGCACAAAGCCAACGTGGATGCCTTTCTGTTCACGCCCGAAGTGAAGGAGCAACTGGAAGAAGCCTACGAAGCTATTCGGGAGATGCGGCAATTGTTACTGCAAGCCCTCGGCTATCGTAAGGTTTAGGGGGGAAAGTATCATGCTGCTAAAAGCCAGCGAACGTGCAGGCGGGCAAGCCTTGGCCACGCACCTGCTCAACGCCCACGACAATGACCATGTGGAAGTGCATGAGTTGCGAGGCTTCATCTCGGATACCCTGCACGGGGCGTTTCAAGAAATTGAAGCGCACAGCAAGGGGACTCGGTGCAAGAACTACCTGTTTTCATTGAGCCTCAATCCGCCTG
>JBIKUS010000194.1:0-2781 GCA_044347425.1 Vampirovibrionales bacterium
GGGCGATGGTACGTCTCAATCAGCCGAGAGGCCACAATGCCAATGACACCGGGGTTCCAGCCTTCGTGGCCTAGAATGATGACTTTGCGCCCATCCACCCCGCCCGTGGTTTGTAGCAGATGCTGAGCCTGCTCAAAGGTGGTATCGCACAAGGTTTGGCGTTTTTTGTTGAGGACTTCGAGGTGTTCGGCTATGGGGCGAGCTTCGTCGGGGTTGTGCGTGGTGAGCAGGGTTACCGCCTCGGCGGCGTTGCTTAACCGCCCTAACGCATTAAGGCGAGGCCCTAGCGTAAAGCCAATGGTCTCGCTGGTGAGCGTGGCTTCGGGGTCAACGCCAGCCAGTTGCAGCATAGCGTTAATGCCCACCCGTTGGCGACGTTGTAATACTCGTAACCCCTGTTGCACCAAGGTACGGTTGGCTCGTTGTAAGGGTACCATATCGGCCACGGTGCCAATGGCCACCAAATCCAGCAGAGCTTCTGAGGCTTCGTGGGCTTGGTCGCGGGGGAGTTTGGCGTGGAGCAAGGCCTCGCACACCTTAAACGCCACGCCTGCGCCACACAGTAGCCCTAGGGGGTGGTTGGGCGTGTCAAGCAGGAGCGGGTTGATGTTGGCGATGCTGGGGGGTAAATTATCGGGCAGTTCGTGGTGATCCGTCACGATGGTGGCGATGCCAAGGCTTTTGAGGAGGCTAATTTCGGCAAAGTTGCTGATGCCCGTGTCAGTGGTTATCACCAGTTTGGGCTGGCGGGTAGAGGCCAACTTGCAGCAGGCGGCAGTGTTCAGGCCGTGGCCTTCGGCGGCACGGTCGGGGATGTAGGTGGAGACTTTGGCCTTGAGGCGTTTCAGCGTTTCGTAAAACAGGCTCGTCCCTGTGATGCCGTCCACGTCAAAATCGCCGTAGACGAGGATGGTTTCGTCACGGTCTATGGCGGCCAGTATGGCCTCAACGCCTGTGGTGAAGTCGGGCAGGTCGGTGGCGGGTTCAAAGCGATAATCGGGTGCGGGGGTGAGAAAGGCTTGCGCTTGCGCTTGTGTGGCAATGTCTCGGTTGTAGAGCAGGCGTGCCAACAGCGAGGAGCCTTGGCAGGTTTTCAGCAACTCGCCCGGCAGGGTGACGTTGGTTTGGCCGCCACGGTAGACCCATCGGCGTTGGTTGGCAAATACGGTACTCATCATGCACACTATGCTAGCACAAGGGCGCAAGTGGCGACACCTTGGGCGGACGTTTGCTCCATGGCTTGGCTTACAGTAAACTAACATTAACATCTAGCCCCTTGCACGGAGACACCCCCATGACCACCACCACCCACTCCCCCACCCAGTACGAAGTGGTGATTGGCCTCGAAGTCCACGTACAACTCATTACCGCTAGCAAACTCTTTAGCTCGGCTCCTGCCCGCTTTGGCGATGCACCTAACACCAACATTACCCCCGTGTGCGTGGCCTTGCCTGGTGTGTTGCCCGTGCTTAACGGCAAAGCCCTTGAATACGCCGTGCGCATTGGCCTCGCTCTTAATTGCGAGATTGCACGCCTGACGAAGTTTGACCGCAAACAGTATTTTTACCCCGACCTCCCCAAAGCTTACCAAATCTCGCAATATGACCGTCCCGTGTGTGGGTTGGGGCATCTCACCCTCAGTAACGGCCGACGTGTGGGCATTACTCGGGCGCACTTAGAAGAGGATGCGGGTAAGTTGGTACATGCGGGTGCGGCAGGCTTGGCAGGCAGCACCCACAGCCTTGTGGACCTGAACCGTTCGGGCGCACCCCT
The DNA here is from genome assembly GCA_044347425.1 of Vampirovibrionales bacterium. Classification (GTDB taxonomy): domain Bacteria; phylum Cyanobacteriota; class Vampirovibrionia; order Vampirovibrionales; family JAJTHC01; genus JBIKUS01. Next base: position 1,774 of record JBIKUS010000194.1, read on the forward strand.
TGTCGAAATCGTCAGCGAACCCGATATCCGCTCCGCCGCTGAAGCCCGTGAGTATATGCAAACCATCCGCAACTTGGTGCGCTACTTGGGCGTGTGCGACGGCAACCTCGAAGAAGGCTCCATGCGCTGCGATGCCAACGTGAGCTTGCGCCCCGTGGGTAGCCAAGTGTACGGCACCAAAACCGAAATTAAAAACATGAACAGTTTCCGCTCTGTTGAGCGAGCCATTGAAAGCGAAGTGGCCAGACAGCTGGAACTCATTCAAGCGGGGCAACCCATCGTGCAAGAATCCCGCTTGTGGAACGATGCCACAGGCACCACGCTCCCCATGCGGAGCAAAGAAGAAGCCCACGATTACCGTTACTTCCCCGAGCCTGACGTGCCACCTATGCGCCTAAGCGAGGCCTTTATTGAGGGTATGCGAGCCAGCCAACCCGAACTGCCCCACCAGCGCATTGACCGCCTGCAAGCCGAGTTTGACCTTTCGGCTTACGATGCTACCGTGTTGACGGACAATAAAGAACTGGGCGACTTGTTTTATACCGCTGCTGCCCATACCACGGCCTATAAAACTTTGGCCAATTACCTGCAAGGCGATATTGTGGGCTGGTTGAAGGCCGAAAAAGTGGCTTTGGCCGACGCTCCCCTGACACCTGAAGCCTTAGCCGAACTGGCCACGCTGACAGAGGCTAAAGAGATAAGCAGTGCGATTGCCAAGCAACTACTGCCCGTATTGCTGACCCAAGGCGGGATGCCCAGTGCTTTGCTTGAGAGCATGGGGCTAAAACAGATGGATAACGAGGCCGAGCTTGAAGCCATGGTAGCGCAAGTACTGGCCGACAACCCCGCCCAAGTGGCGCAATACCGTGCGGGTAAGGATAAGTTGTTTGGCTTTTTTGTAGGGCAGTTGATGAAGCAAACCCAAGGCAGAGCCAACCCCGACACGCTCAACCGCTTGGTAAAAGCTGCATTAGCTGGCGAATAGGCAATTGTTGGGGTTCACTGTTT
>JBIKUS010000006.1:0-33083 GCA_044347425.1 Vampirovibrionales bacterium
CCTGTTTGCGCCCTGTCACTGCGGGAGCCTCACCCAGTGTGTGGCCACGCTGGCAAGGCCAACCCCTCGCTGTAGCGGTAGAGGCTGGCCAACCCTTACCCCTTAATGCCGTTTGCCTAAGTTAAAAAGAGGCTAGGCACAACCCCTACAACCCTGTAAGATGAAAGACACCTTTGTTATTTTATTAACCCACGTGTAGAGACCTCTGCCATGCCCCCTCTTGTTGCCACAATGACTGGTTTACCCGCCTTGGCGTATGTGTTTGGCTTGGTGTTTGGCAGTTTTGGCAATGTGATGGCCATGCGCTTACTGGCCGACCAAGACTTTGTGAAAGACCGTAGCCGTTGCCCCAAATGCGGCACCGCCATCGCTTGGTACGATAATATCCCCCTGCTGAGCTACGTACTGTTGGGGGGCAAGTGTCGGCATTGTGGCACGGGCATTAGCCTGCAATACCCTTTAATTGAGATTGCCATGGCCACCCTGTTTGCTTGGGCAGCCTTGGCCTTTGCCCCTACAGATTGGCAAGGCTTGGCCACCTTGGCCTTTTTGGCCTTCCTGCTGTTTAATATGGTGGTGGCCACTATTACTGATTGGCACGAGCATCTCATTTTTTACGTCAACTCCTTCCCCCTCATCCCTGCTGGGCTACTGATGCACGGCTTGGGGCTAGGCCCCGTGGGCGTGATGCCCAACGTCATCCCCGCCGTGGTGTTACCTGGTGTGGGGTGGGTGCTTTCGCCCGAGTTTGTCTCGGCGTTGGTGGGCGTGTTGGGCATCTTTTTGGTGTTTGAGGGGCTAATACTGGTTACCAAAATCATGTACGGCGAAGAAGGCTTTGGCCACGGCGACACGCACCTGCTGATGGGGCTAGCCGCCTACCTAGGGTGGGAACTCACCCTTGTGGTATTTGCCTTGGGCTTTATGTTACAAGCCGTGGTAGCACTCCCCATGCTGGTGGTGGGGTGGATTAAAAACCGCCACTACAAACTGTTGGCCACCAGTGGGTCGGCTTTGGTGATTGGATTGCTCCCCATGTTAGGTATGACGCTTTGGCAATGGCAAGGGGCATGGGTCTCGTTAGCTTTGTTGGTCTGCTCGTTGGTGTCCATTCTCCTGCTTCTCCTCTTTTTAAAAGAGGTACGCAACACACGCTCGCAAACCTATATGCCCCTTGGTCCCGCTTTGTGCGCTGGCGGGGTCATTGCCTTGTTTTATGGTAAGCCCTTGTGGCAGAGTGGTTTGGCTTGGTTAGGGTTGGCTTAACGCTCTAAACCAAACGAGTGAGAGGGATGCCCAAACGCCTCGGCTTTGGCTATACTGCTAGCTATGATGAGTAACCTGTTTGTACTACCCCAAGCGCAGGCTTGTTGGCCTAAGGCTTGGTCACCACCTTCCCCTATCCCCGCCGCTACCACCTTCTGCCCCGTGGAATCGTGGGCGACGTTGCAACGTGCGCTTGGCCAAACACCTTCGGCGGTGGTGGTACTCACCTTGGCAGATATGGCCGATTTACCCGAAAAACAAGCAGGCCAATGGCAAGGTAAACCCGTGGCGTGGCTTGTGTTGGCCACGCAAGAACAAGCCAAAGCCCTGCCGCCAGCCTCGGCTTTGCCGTGGGCAACGCTTTGCCAGCAAGGGCTGCCTTGGGCATGGGTGCTACCCTCTCTACCAGCACAAGCTTTTTGGCAAACGGTGACCCTTACCAGCCAGTTGTGTCACCACATGGGGCGGTTAGATGGCCTTGTTCAACCCGACGACCTTGACGAGTTGGTAAACAGGCGGTACTGGCTACGGCGGCTTAAAGAAGAATTAGCCCTCGCTCGGCGGCATAAAACCAGTATGAGCATTGTGTTGCTGGCCTTAGACAGTTACCCTTTTGCGCTGGATGCCTATGGCTACGACCCGCTCAATACCGTGATGCGCTTGGCCTTGCAACGCTTGGCTCGCCTGCTACGTACCGAAGATGCCTTGGCACGCTTGGGCGATAATGAGCTGGCCTTACTCCTGTCGCACAGTAACGAGGCGGCAGCCCTTGGGTTGCTCAAACGCTTTAAAGCCAGCTTAGAGGCCACACCCATCATGTTGGCTGCCCCCCAAGCGCACAGCATTGAGCCTACCCTGTGGACGGCGGGCGTGGTGAGCTGGCCGTTTGTCAGCGACCTTGCTTCGCAAAGCCTTGAGCCGAATGCCCCCAAACCCGAGGCTTTGCTACGTTACGCTCGGCATGGCGTGTTTGCCGCCCAGCAGCAGCTTAACCCTCCCGTCGCTGACGATGACCCCGACCTCACCCTAGAGGCTTTAGCCGACGAGGCTGCCAAACCACTGCTTAGCGTGGTGACGTTTAGCCAGCTTGAAGGGCAGGCAGGGGCTTGGTTTACTTAAAGCGTTAGGTGTTTACCATGCCTGTTTAAGGGCTTCAAGCTGCTGGGGTGATAGGCGAGCTGTGTTTGCCTGCCATAACCGTTGCCCTTTGCTATCGCATAACACATAGGTTGTGTTGGCCTTAGCCCCAAGGCCTAAGGTTTGGCGCAAACTCGCTTTGTTGGCGTAATAGGGGTACACCACAGGCAGCCAACGTTTATCTTGCACGGCTTTTTGCATAAACGGCTCTATTTGCTTGGCGTAGGGTTGGTGTTGTTGGTCTACCACGGCAATTTCGGCCAGTTTGAGCGGGGATCCTTTGCCTGTGGCAAGGGCTTGCACGGCGGCTAGCGTGGCCTCAAGGTTGGCTTGTTGGGTGGGTTCAAAGCCAAGGGCAATAAATAAAGGTGTGGTATGGCCATGGCTAGGCAAGGCCAGCCGCTGCCCCTGTGCCACCAAGGGCGGTAGCGTCGCTTGGGGGAAGCACGAGGCCGCTTGGGCAGGCAGAGGCCACAGCAAGCACAAGCTGAGCAGTAATAAGGTATGATAAAGCACGAGTGGTGGTCACTTTCAAACAAAGGGTTATAAAGTGGTGTGGTTTGTTTTGGCTGACGCTAGCTTAGCATAAGTGTTCCCTAGGGTGATGTGTTATGCTTGCTGGTTTAAGGGGTAGGGTAGACGAGGCTCACGGTAAACAACGGGTTTAAGGCTTGTCAAGGGGGTGTGTTTTGGTTAGGGTAGGTAAACTTCATGCTAGGCTTATGGTTTAGCGTGGCCGTTGGTAGGCTGTGTGGCCTACCTCAATTTTCGTACGTGAAAAGGATGCAGGAGCTACCTGAATGGCCCGATTAGTGGGTGTAGATTTACCCAAAAACAAAAAAATTGCCTTTGCCCTACCTTATATTTATGGCATTGGCCGCTCTAACGCTAAAGAAATCTTAGCGAAGGCAAACATCAACCCCGATACTCGCACTAAGGATTTGACTGAAACCGAAGTCAACGCCTTGCGTGAGATTATCGAACGTAACTACCAAGTAGAAGGTGACTTGCGTCGTGAAGTGGCTGGCAACATTAAGCGTTTGATGGAAATCAACTGCTTTAGAGGCCAACGTCACAAGCGTGGCTTGCCTTGTCGTGGTCAGCGCACCAAAACCAATGCGCGCACCCGTCGTGGCAAAAAAGCAGCCCCCATTAAAGGCAAAAAGCGGGCCTAAGTCAGCTTGAGTCTTTAGCTCACACGTCACCACTATAAGGAACCTTGCGTTATGATGGCGAAACCTCGCGCTAAGAAAAAAGAAAAAAAGAATGTGGCCGCTGGCCATGTTTACGTTCAATCTACGTTTAACAACACCATTGTGTCCTCTACGGATGTGCAGGGCAACGTGATTGCTTGGTGTAGCTCGGGCATGGCAGGCTTTAAAGGCGTACGTAAAAGTACCCCCTTTGCCGCCCAGCAAGCCGCCGAGCAAGTGGCCAAACGCTCCATGGATAACGGTATGAAAACCGTTAAAGTCTTCGTTTCTGGCCCAGGGCCAGGTCGTGAGACCTCCATTCGTGCGCTGACCGTTGCAGGTTTGGATGTTACGCTCATTAAAGACGTCACCCCTATCCCTCACAACGGCTGCCGTCCACCTAAGCGTCGTCGTGTCTAGGTAGCGGTTAGCTACTCAGCGCATCACTGTCTTGTTGTTTTTGTGATGAATATTACACCATCACCCACCTGCCTTTAAGGAGTGTCACCATGGGTCGCGATCGTGGACCAGTCGGTAAAGTTTCAAGAAACCTTGAGACCAACATTGCCGAAACCCCAAAAATTGCTGCGTTAATGAAGGCTCGCCCCTTCCGTAGCGGACAGCACGGTAAAAACCGTAAAAAACAATCCGAATACGCCTTGCAACTGCAAGAAAAACAACGCTTAAGGCTTCGTTTTGGCTTGCGCGAAAAGCAAATGCGTAAATACTATGATGTTGCCAACCGCAAAAAAGGCAACACGGGTACCATCTTACTGCAACTGCTTGAGCGTAGAGCCGACAACCTGCTGTTTAGAGCTGGCTTTGCCCTCACCCGCCGTCAAGCTCGGCAAGTGTGTACCCACGGCCATATTCTTATCAATGGCGTAGCGTGTGACGTGCCTTCCATCCAGCTTCGCCCTGGCGATGTATTGTCCATCCGTGAAAAAAGCCAAGACTTCATCAAAAGCACCATTGAAGTGAACAGCTTGATTACCGATGGCACCTCATGGCTTACCGTTGACAAAGAAGCCCTAGCCATTAGGGTTGACAGACTGCCCGAACGTGAAGAGATGGACGCTGAAACCCGCGAAAACCTCATCATTGAATACTACTCACGTTAAAATGACTGCCGTTGCGATAACGTCAACCCTACAGCTTTTGGAGACGAACACCTCATTATGGAACAGCCATTAACCGTTAAATGTATCCATACCACCACCGACCCCGACGGCACCATTTATGGCAAGTTTGTTGTAGAGCCTTTGGCTCGTGGCTTTGGCCTTACCCTAGGTAACGCTTTGCGCCGTGTGCTGCTCTCTAGCATCAAAGGTGCTGCGCTTACTTCCGTCAAAATTCATGGTGTTAACCATGAATACACCACCGTCCCCAACGTGGTTGAAGATGTCATGGACATCATGCTCAACCTAAAGGGCGTGGTACTCCGCATGGAGACGGACGAGCCACAAGTGCTGACACTTAACGTGTCAAAACCTGGCTTGGTGACTGCTGGTGATATTGAAGTGCCTGCACAGGTACGCATTATGAACCCCAGCTGGCCTATTTGCACCCTGAGCGAAGGTGGTAAATTGAGCCTTGACTTGGTTGCTGAAACTGGCGTGGGCTACGTCCCCGCCGAAGAACACCAAGGCGAGCGCACCGTGGACAGCCTCTTGCTGGATTCAGTGTTTATGCCTATCCGCCGTGTGGCCTACCAAGTGGACGACACTCGTGTGGGTCAACGCACTGACTATGACAAGCTCGTGCTTCAGTTGTGGTCTAACGGCAGTATTGATGTGGCCACTGCCTTGGGTACCGCCGCCAATCTGCTGATTGAGCATGTGTTGCCTGTGGCCAGCCTTGCAGGTTTACCTAGCGTCATCGCCCAACCTTTGGCCGAAGACGATGCCATTAACGACGACGGCCCTCAAATCTCGATCGAAGATCTCGATTTGTCCGTTCGGGCGTTTAACTGCCTCAAGCGTGCCAACATTCACAACATGACGGAGCTGCTTCAAAAATCAGAAGCCGACTTGCTTGCCATTAAAAACTTTGGCAAAAAATCGTCTGATGAAGTCATTGAACGCCTCCACGTGTTTGGCCTCAACCTTAAGCCTAACCCCGAAGGTGTGATTATTGGCGCAGACGACTAGTCGCTTGCACCCTAACCCCTTGCCTTACCCTCTTTGCAGATGCCTGTGAGCATCCCCTTACTGGAGAAACCTTGTTATGAGACACCGTTGCCGTGTAGCCAAGCTTAGTCGCGCCGCCGACCAGCGTAGGGCTATGCTTCGCAGTTTAACCACCTCGCTCTTACTGCATGGCGAGATTATGACGACCCTGCCCCGCGCTCGTGAGTTGTCTCGCCAAGCCAGCCGCATGATTACCCTTGCCAAACAAGGTGATGTGGCTGCCGTTCGCCGAGCTGCCCGCTACGTATTTCCTGTTAAAACCGCTTTTACCTTTGAATCTAAAAATGGTAAGCCCATGCCTGTAACAGTGCTTCGTCACTTGTTTCACACCATTGGCCCCCGTTTTGCGCAACGGCAAGGTGGTTATGTGCGTGTGTTAGCAGCCCCTCCCCGCCGTGGCGACAACGCTAAAATGGCCTTGGTACAACTGGTTGACTAACTGACGTGTCGGCTGAGGCGGAGACACCTTATTATTGGTTGCTGGTTGCCTACAACGGGTCAGCCTTTGAAGGTAGCCAGTGGCAGCACCGCCACGATCGCCCCCCCGTACGCACGGTTGAAGCTGTGCTGAGAGAAGCCTTCACCCGTTTGGGTAAGCATGTCTCACTACGCTGCGCTACTCGTACGGATGCAGGTGTCCACGCTTATGGGCAGGTGGTGCAGGTTAAACCAGCATCGTTGCAAGACGATTTGGCCAGCCTGCCCCACCCCCTTCGCTCCCTCAATGCCGTTCTCCCGCCTGATTGTCAGGTGGTTGGGCTAGAAGCCGTCTCGCCTCAGTTGCCTCACCCGCAACAGTTAGCTAGCCACAAGTGGTACCGCTACCTGCTTTACCTAGGTGATGCGCCTCACCCGTTAATGCCCCCCACGGCGTTATGGTGTAAGCAGGCTGACAAGCTCTCGCTGGTGGTGATGCAAACGGTAGCTCACTGGTTACAGGGCGAGTCACGGTGTTACACCAGTCTGAAGCAGGCAGGCAGCCCCACCCATCACAACGACGAGTGCCTGCTGACCCACGTTGCCGTTACCCCCTTGGCCACCACGCAACCCATTTGGGCAATAGATGTTGTAGGCAACCGTTTTTTGCGTAAGATGGTACGTAACTTGGTCGCTTTGCTGTTACAGGCAGCGCAGCAGCCCATGCCCGAGCAAGCACTGGCTTTTGCTCAGCAGGTACTTGCGGCCAACCATGCCCAAGCCCTTGGTCGCACAGCTCCGTCTCACGGCCTTAGCCTCATGGCCATTCACTTTGCCCCACCCAGCAGGATACCCCTCAAGGACACCGACACGACCGATTATCAGCCTCTTGCCTTACCCCCCTTTTATCACGAGTTTGTTTATGGCAAACTGCTTTCTACATTGCTAAACTTGGAGACTTCACATGAGCATGAAAACCTTTTCCGCCAAACCTGCTGAGGTTGAACGCACGTGGCACGTGATTGATGCCGAAGAGATGACCCTTGGCCGCTTGGCCGTCGAAACCTCAATTTTGTTACGTGGCAAACACAAACCTAGCTTTACCCCCAACCAAGACTGTGGTGATTACGTCATCGTCATCAATGCCGACAAAATCAGAGTTAGTGGTAAAAAGCCTCTGCAAAAATTGTACCGCCACCACACAGGCTTTCCTGGTGGATTGAAATCCTTTACCTTTGAGCAAATGATGGCCAAAGATTCACGTAAAGTGATTGAAATTGCTGTTAACGGCATGTTGCCCCACACCCGCTTAGGCCGTGCGCAACAACGCCACTTGCACGTGTACGCTGGTGCCGAACACCCCCACGCCGCCCAAGGCCCCCAAGTCTATACCTTATTACCCTCTGCAAAACATGCTTAATCTGGAGATGTTAACGAATGATGTCCTCTGCACCCGCTTACCCTAAAATTGGTGTACGTGGTACTGGCCGACGCAAAGAAGCCATTGCTCGTGTACGTTTAGTACCTGGTAAGGGCGATATTGTTGTCAACGGCCGTACCGTTGAAGAACACTTTGGCAACAGGGCAGCTTACCACTTCCCCGTGCGCCAAGCCCTGCTAGCCGCTCAAGTTGAAGGCCAGTACACCGTCCTCGCCAAAGTTGAAGGTGGTGGCCTCTCAGGCCAAGCCTACGCTATCCGCTTGGGTGTTGCCCGTGCTTTGGCCGAGATTAACGTTGATTACGCCAAGCTCATGAGGCTTGAAGGCTTCTTAACCCGTGATGCTCGTGTGAAAGAACGTAAAAAATACGGCTTGCACAAAGCGAGAAAACGGCCTCAGTTCTCGAAACGCTAGTTTCTCCTTATCTTTTTTCAAAAGCCCTTGGTTACCTTTAGCCAAGGGCTTTTGTTTGTTTGCCCATTCTGTTTTATCTCGTTGCTTTTTAACACTAATTACATTTTTTAAAGGGATATGTTTGGTTGGTTAATGTTGTTAATTGTTCAAGTTGTTAGCTCTTGAGCTGTTCCGATTTTTGGCGATTTTTCTTTTTTCTTTCTTTTTAGGTGTTTTTAATCCCCACCCTACCGCTCTCAGGCTTGGTCTTTAGGGCTACCCCTATGCCTACCACGGCGAGGGGTGGTAGCCAACTACTAAAAAAGGTATACTAGGGGTATATCCTGCTTGTGTGCCAGTAAAGCGAGTTATGACATGACCCTGCCCAACCCTTTCTTGCCCCATCTCATCACCCCTTTGCCTGGCCCCAACACCGCCGAACTCATCCGTCAAGATCATCGCTACCTCTCTACCAGCTACACACGGGGTTATCCGCTCTCTATTGCCAAAGGCGAAGGTGCCATGGTGACGGATTTGGATGGCAACCGCTTTTTAGATTTTTGCGCTGGTATCGCCGTGTGTTCAACGGGGCATAGCCACCCCGCCGTGGTACAGGCCATTAAAGACCAAGCCGACAACTTTTTACACATGAGCGGCACTGATTTTTATTATGAGGGCATGGTCACCCTTGCTAAAAAGCTCGATGCACTCTCGCCTGGGCTATGTGCTAAACGAGTGTATTTAGCCAATAGCGGTACCGAAGCCGTGGAAGCCGCCCTTAAACTTGCTCGCTTCCACACGGGGCGGCCAAACATCATTAGCTTTTTTCGCTCCTTTCATGGGCGTACCTTTGGCTCAATGAGCGTCACCGCCAGTAAAGCCATACAAAAAGCCCGTTTCGGCCCCCTGCTCCCTGGGGTGTTTCACGCCCACTACCCTTACCCCTACCGAGACGTGTTTAACAGCGGTAGCGAAGAAGCCTGTGTCGACAACTGCCTCAATTACATTCGTAACCTATTGTTCAAAACTGTCGTCCCTCCTAACGAAGTGGCGGCCTTCCTTGTCGAACCCATTCAAGGGGAGGGGGGGTATTTGCGCCCTCCTGCTAGCTTTTTATTAGGCCTACAAGCCCTCGCCAAAGAACATGGTATCCTCATCATCAGCGACGAAGTGCAGGCAGGTGTCGGCCGAACAGGTCAGTTTTGGGGCTGCCAACTCGTCGAAGGTTACGAACCCCACATTATAGCCAGTGCCAAAGGCTTGGCCAGTGGCCTACCGCTCGGGGCAGTCATTGCAGGCGATTGCATCATGAAGTGGCCACCAGGCGCACATGCCTCCACCTTTGGGGGTAACCCTGTGGCCTGTGCCGCGGCCATTGCTACGCTTGAACTGGTCGAGGGGCAGTACATGGCCAACGCCCGTACCCAAGGCGAACGCTTAATGACGGGGCTACGCCATTTACAACACGGCTACCCGCAACTGGGTGACGTGCGAGGGGCTGGCTTGATGGTAGGTGTTGAATTGGTGAGCGATGCCACCACGAAGGCTAAAGCCCCCAAGCTAGCTAACGATATCGTCAACGCCTGCTTTGAGCGTGGCTTACTGTTGTTGACCTGTGGCGAAAACAGCATCCGTTTTAGCCCGCCTTTGGTCATTACCGCTGAACAAACCGATTGCGCACTCACCATTTTTGAAGACGCACTCAAAGCCAGCCTACCCTAGAGGACACACCCCATGAGTGGGGAAAAATCAGAAAAGCCCACGGCTCATCGTATTGATAAAGCCCGCCAAGACGGCCAAGTGGCTAAAAGCCAAGACCTTACCTCGGCCATTATGTTAGGCACAACCACCATGCTGATTATGGGCATGGGGGCTTACATGGTGAGCCTACTCTCTGGGCTGATGCAGCAACTATTTAGCTACGCCCATAACGGTACGGTGCTACAGCCCGATACGTTTGGTGACCTGATGGCTAGCGTGTTGCTGCAATTGCTGCTGATACTCGCCCCATTTTTGGGGAGCTTGATGGTAGCGGGAGCCGTTGCTAACTTGATACAGGTGGGACCGCTGTTTACCACCAAACCCCTCACCCCTAGCATGGATAAACTGAACCCCCTTAACGGGTTTAAGCGTATTTTCTCCATGCGTAGTGTGGTAGAGGCGGCTAAGGGTTTGTTCAAGGTGGCCGTCGTCGGCTCAATTGGCTATGCTGTTATTGCTGGCCACCAACAAGATTTTTTGACCCTTGCTGGTAAAGGCCCCGTTGAAGGTGTCGTCATGCTTATGGGCTGGCTGACCCAGCTCATGTTTTGGTCTGCCTTGGCGTATTTGGCTATGGGGTTGGCCGATTGGCGATACCAAGCCTTTGAGCATGAAAAACGCCTCCGCATGAGCAAGCAAGACATTAAAGACGAAAGTAAAACCATGGAAGGTAGCCCCCAAATGAAGGCGCAAATTCGCCGATTTGGGCAGAAGTTTTTAAGTAAGCAGCAACTTAGGGATATTGCCTCGGCGGATGTGGTGGTGACCAACCCCACGCACTTTGCCATTGCGCTACGGTATGACCCTGACATTGCACCCGCTCCCCATGTGGTGGCCAAGGGGGTGGATGCCCTTGCTCTTAAAATTAAAGAGTTGGCCGCCGAGCATAAGGTAGAGATGGTAGAAAACCGTCCACTGGCACGGAGTTTGTATGACCAAGTGGACGCTGGCCATATGATACCCCCCGAGCTGTTTGCCGCCGTGGCCGAGGTACTGGCCTTTGTGTACCGTAAGCGTAAAGGCCGAGGCTTTAAAAAGCCCAAACCCGCCCCAAAAGGGAAGCAAGACTAACGGTTCCGCCCCGCCTCTTTTTAAGTGGACTCCCAAAACCAAGCCGTAGATCGGTACGGTGGGGGTCAAAAACACCTAAAAAGAAAGAAAAAAGAAAAAATCGCCAAAAGACGGAAGCACTAAGACTCTAAAAACACTTACAAAAAGCTACCCTTTGGCGACAAAGCATCTGATACCAATTCTCGTTTAAAATAGCATATGGCAAGGGCGTTTGCTGTTTGTGGCTTTGGCTCAGTCGGGCTTCCGCTATTTGGCGATTTGGTGCGCTGCCCCAAACCCCCTCAGCAGGCGATACTATCGCCACTGCCCTCCCACCGTGTTGGGCTTGTCCCAAGGCATGTTCAAACACATGCTATTTTAAAAGATAAATAGTCTTAGCTTTTAAGCAACGCAGTAGTAGCGTCGTTGACTTGGGCAATGTTGGCCTTTACCTGTTGCGTTGCCCCCGCCATACGTACCATGTTTTGGTTGATTTCGTTGGTGGCAATGGCCTGCTGCTCAATGGTGTTGGCCAGTAGGCCGTTAAACTCGTTAATCGTCTCTACAACCGTGTCTAATTGGCGCACAGCGTGTAAGGCACGGCTCACCTCGTCTTGCAGTTCGCCCAGTTGGGTGCGTATGGCCTGCGCACTTTCAGACGATTGTACGCTGAGCTGCTTCACCTCGTTGGCCACCACCATAAAGCCCTTGCCTTGTTCGCCTGCTTTGCTGGCTTGTATGGTTGCGTTTAAAGCCAAGAGGTTGGTTTGTTCAGCAATGGCTTGTATCACGTCTACCACTCGGCTAATGTGTTGTGCCTTGGTATCCAGTTGGGTCATTTGCTCTCGCATGGCTTGGCTGACGTCGTGGCCTTGGCTAGCGGTGCTGGCTGCCTGCCCCGCTTGGGTGCTAACATCCACCAACGAGCTACTCAATTGCTCTACCGCCGTGGCCGAAGCGTCGCAAGCAGTGTTGAGGTCTATGGCAGCATCGGTCATGGTTTGCGTGTAGCTGTGGATGGTAGCAATATCGCCTTGTAATTCAGCATAAGCTGCTTCTCTTACCGCTACGTTGTAGGCTTCAATAATCACCATCATGTCAAAAAACACAGCCTTCTGTACGGCGTTTGCCACGTCAGCAGGGGGTGTCTCGGGTGTTTCGGTCGGCTGCTCAACCTTAAGTAGGGCTTGTAATTCGGCCAATACAAACTGATAGGCGGCAATAAACCAGCTTGGCTCAAGCCCTATTCTGTAGTGGGCATCCCCTACACGGCGAACTCGGTCCACGTAGGCTGCATCAAACTGGGCATCAAATAAGGTTGCCCAGTGGTTAGCCTGTGCCTGCATTAACCGTGGAATCATGGCGGGGTTGCCAATCATTTTAGCCATAGCAGGTTCGGCCATCACATGCTGGTAAAAGCGTTCAAGGATGGCGTTGATATGCTGTTGCAACAGGGGCTTAAAGGCTTTAATGGCCTCTCTGTCGGCAGGGGTAAGGGCTAAAAAAGCCAACATTTGCCCATGAGCAGGGGCTGAGCTGGCTTGCACCGCAAGGGGCGCAGTGGCAAGGCTGGGGGGTGTCATAGGGTAGGGCATCTTTCGCACACTGGGATAATTGGCTACCAAGGCCGTAGCCGAGGGCTACCCCTATTATGAGAAGCCTCATGATAAGCTGCCAATTTACCTTAGTATACCCTACCTCTGTACGGCAAACAGGGATAGGGGTGCGGTTTAGCGGCTGACGTGCTTGAGTTTTCGGCTTTACCTTAATCATATGGCTGAACTATGCGCCATACCCTAGACAACCACTCAACCCATGCCATACTTAAAGTAACACGTGCCAACAGGTGTGCGGAGCCACGACCCTCCCATGTATGATTTAAACTACTACGGCAATAGTAACGATGCTAACGCATCTCCTGCCAACCCCTTACCCGACTTGTGCCACAAGTGCGGGCGATGTTGTAAATCAGCCACCACCTATAACACCCATAGCAAGCTACTGGCCATGGCCGAACAAGGCAGCCAAGAAGCCATCGATTTTTTAGAGATTTTTGAACCCTACGCCTCGCTTGAAGAAGCCCGTGCCGCCGTGCCAGAGCAGGTAGAGCAGGTAATGAAGGTGATTACCGAACGTGCCGACATGGACGAAAACGATGTGACCTTTTACCACTGCCGCTACGTTACCCCCGAGGGGCTGTGCGGCATTTACGAGCGTCGCCCCCGCTGTTGCCGAGAAGCCCCAGGCCATGGCTGGAGCGTCATGCCCCCAGGCTGCGGCTTTGAAGGTTGGCAATTTGCCCAACGAGAAAAGCACAAGCGCATGGTACGCGACCTTAAAAATATGGCTTACCTCATGGAGCAAGCCTCGCCTGATGGGGTGAACCACCCCACCCGTCCTGGTGTCACGCTTGAGCAACTAAAACAAGTAGTAGACGAAAAAATAGCCCCGTGGAAGCCCTTTGGTGCCGACCATTGGTAACCTTGTCTTGCATTCATTGCGTTTTACGCTAAAGGAGTGACCCCCGAGATGTCTCAACCAGCGCACCAACCCAGTACTACCTCATCGGGGTTAGCATCGCCCATGGGGCTAGCCGTAGAAGTTGAACAGTTGATGAATATGCCCCCCTCCTTATGTAAGCAGCGGGGTATTTGTTGCCAGGTGGCTGTGTTTAAAGGCCTACGCTCCCACCCCGAGCTGTTGGCCATGCGCCAGCAAGACGATATGGATGGTGAAATGGCTCGAGACTTTGCCAGTATCTTCATCCCCTACGCTACGCAAGCTGAGGTGATCGCACAGGCTCCTGTGTTTGTGGAGGCCATTCGGCAAACAGCCATTAAGCAAGGCCAAGACCCCTACACCGTGGGCTTTTATCACTGCACGTATGTTCAGGCTGATGGCCGTTGTGGTGTGCATGAAGATAGGCCGATAGGTTGCCGAAAATACCCCATTCCTCACCATAAAACGCTGTACCACCCAGGCTGTGGGTACGAGGCCACAGGCAAGCGCAATTGGGCAAGGATAGAAGAAATTCTCAAGCAATTAGGCTTAGAAGGGCAAGTGTAGGCTTGGTTTGTAACAGAATGTTGCAAAATCAATATACTAAAGCAATAAATTAGATGCCGATGACTTTATTATAGGGTAACTCCTATCTCCATCCTAATCGCATCGTAATCAAATATACCAGCTTCTCCAAGCTGGTTTTTTTATGCCCATTTTAACGCTGGCTGACCTGTCGCCTTAGGCAAACATTTAATCTGTTTTAAGATAGTTTGTGCTTCCATACGTTGGCGATTTTTTTCTTTTTCTCTTTTTAGGTGTTTTGGCACCCCACCTGCCCGTTAAAGGGCTTGGTTTTTGGGCGTCCCTTACCTTGCAAAAGGTGCCGCTTGCTTCACCCTGCCTGCATGGCGAGACACTGGCTTGGCCAGCCCCACCAACGGCAACGGTATCAGCTTCTGCCCTAGTAACCTGTCTCGCATGGGTTCAAACTCGGCCAGTGCCTGTTCATAATCGTTATGGCGGCCAATATCCAACCACAACCCCTCATGCTGATACGCCTGCACCGTTTGCCCTGTGGCCAACAGCCTGTGCATTAAATGGTCTAGGCCAAACAATTGCTGTGGCTCAATACAAGCCACAACGCTACGGCTTAACGCATGTATCCCCATACTGGTGGTGTGGCGCAAGGTGGGCTTCTCGGTAAAGGCGGTAATGCTTAGCCCCCCCTCTCCCGCCATCGGGAGGCATTCCAACACGCCAAACTCCACTTGTGTGGTGTGGGTGCGGGTGGCTAACGTGGCCATGGCCTTGCTGCCTTTATGGTGTGTCAATAGTTCGGCCATGTTAAGGTCGGTCAACAAGTCGGCATTCATCACAATAAACTGCTCGGGCAGGTCGTCAATCAGGCGTAGTGGCCCCATGGTGCCAAGGGGTTGTTGCTCAAAAATATAATCCAGCTTCAATCCCCACTTTTGGCCGTGGCCAAAGTAGCTTTTAATCAATTCGCCCAAATGCCCCACACACAGGGTAACGTGGGTAAACCCTTGGTTGGCCAGTTGGGTCAGAATAATATCCAGTATGGGTCGGTCGCCAAGAGGTATCAGGGGTTTGGGCAAGGCATTGGTCAACGGACGCAACCTTGTGCCAAGGCCACCAGCCATAATAATTGCACGCATCAGGGTGTTACCTCGTGGGTGTGCTTTAACCTAACTCTCTCAAATAAAATAGGGAGGCTTGTCTCTATCGCTCTCTATCCGTAAACTCTGTTGTTTTAGTATAGCCCTTGTTTAAGTGATGGGGCATCCACCTTGGGGTTGAGCAGAGGGTAACTTAGCCCGCTGTTGTGCCACCCACCCCTCTAGGTGAGTTTGTCTTGCTCGGCCGATGATCAAAGCGTCAGACGGTACGGGCTTGGTGACGACTGTCCCTGCGGCCACACTCACATCGTGCGGTAACGCTAGCGGAGCCACCAACACACAATTACTCCCCACCGCCGTACGGTCGCCTACGTGGGTGTGCTGCTTTGCGCCCGTAATGGGGTTGTAATTGGCGGTAATACTGCCCGCTCCCCAGTTCACGCTGTGGCCAAGGGTCGCATCGCCCACATACGCCAAGTGCGAGATAAAACTATCTGCCCCAATGCTGGCGTTTTTCATCTCGACAAAGTTACCTACTTTGACGTTGCCCCCTGTGCTGGCACCGTCTCGCATGTGAGCAAAGGGTCCTACAAGGCCGTCATCGCCCACGGTGGCATCGCTCAATAGCGATTGCATTACCTGACACCGCTCGCCCACGGTGGTGTTGCCCTTCAGCACACTGTAAGGCCCAATAACAGAGGATGCCCCCACCGTTACGTTACCTTGTAGCATACACCCTGGTAGCAGCTGCACCCCTCCCGCCAAGGAGACCTCCTCGCTGAGCCACGTGGTGGCGGGGTCTAGCACCATCACGCCATGGGCTTGGGCGTGGGCAATGGCTCGTTGGCTCATCAGTTTGTGACATTCGGCCAGTTGCACGGGGGTATTCACACCCGTCATATCGCTAGCGGTGGGCAATACCGCCAGTTGCGTCACCAGTCCCGCTTGCGCTGCCAAGGCGACAATATCCGTTAGGTACAGTTCGGCTTGTTGGTTGTTATGCGTGAGTTGCGCCAACAAGGGCTGCACTTGCTCGCCATGTAAGATGTACACGCCAGAATTCACCAGCGTGAGGGCTTTTTGCTCGGGGGTGGCATCTTTTTCTTCGATAATGGCAACGGGGTAGCCTTGGGCGTTCAAGCACACACGGCCGTAACCTGTGGGGTCATCCACGTGAGCGGCCAGCACGGTGACCGCTGGTGGTGTGGGGGCTTGTTGCCAGTTGTCCCATAGTTCAGCAAGTGTTTGCGAGGTCAACAACGGCACATCACCCGCCAGCACCAACATCGCTCCATCCCACGCTTGCGGGGGGAGCTGCTGTACGGCGTGGCCCGTGCCAAGCTGTTGTATTTGCCGTATACAGGCCACGGGTAAGCTGGTGGCATGGCGGCACGTGGCTAGTTGAGCTTCCACCGCTTCGGCTTGGTGACCCGTAATGACCCACACCTGATGGGGCGTTAAAGGCTGCACGGCACGCAACACCCACGATACCAAAGGCTTACCAAACAGCGGGTGCAACACCTTGGCCAAAGGGCTTTGCATCCGAGACCCCTTGCCTGCTGCTAAAATGGCTACCTGCAACGCTGGTGCGGAGGCTGACATTATGCCAATTCCTCAGGCAAGCCTACCAACCCTTCAGGCTTGGTTTTATGGATGGCCAGCTCGGCGGTAATAATGCCACGTTTGCTCACTTTTTGAATAAACTCCAGCATTTCGGCCACCTCGGCCACGTGGCCAAGCTCGGTTTGGGTACGAGCAACCCGCTCGGTAAAGGTGTTGTCGCTACGGTCTATAAACAGGGTGCGGTAGGCTCGCTTAAGCTGTTTGCGTACTTCTGAAGATAGCCCCGCCCGTATCAACCCCACGGTGTTAAGGCCAATCAGTTTGGTGGGGCTACCGTTGCCTAAGGTAAAGGGCGGTACATCTTGTCGTAAGCCACTCACGCCACCAATCATGCTGCGCCTGCCCACCACACAAAACTGGTGTATGGCCGAACTCCCGCCAATGGTGACATCATCCATTAAGGTAACGTGGCCAGCCAGTTGCACGGCGTTTGCTAGGGTCACTCGGTTGCCTACTTGGGTGTTATGCCCCACGTGTACGTAGGCCATTAAAAAGCAGTCGTCGCCCACAGTGGTGACTTGCCCCTCGCCTGTGGCACGGTGAAGGGTGACCATTTCGCCCAATTTGGTACGTTGCCCCACCTGCACCCACGAGACTTCTCCCTTAAACTTACTGTCTTGCGGATGCCCGCCCAACACGGCATGGCTACCCACTTTACAGTCATCACCTAAGCGAACGTAGGGTTTAATATGCACATGCGGCTCAAGCACCACGTTATTGCCCAGTTGGCAAGGGGCTTCTACCACGCAATAGGGGCCAACTACCACACCCTGCCCTAATTGGGCTTGCGGGTCAACAATGGCGGTAGGGTGAATCACGGCGGCGGTGAGTGTTGGAGTTGTCATGGCTAGCCCTTTCGTGGGGGTTGGTAAAGGGAATGACATCGTAGTAACCGCTCTCAAAGGGAGAGGGTAAGAAGAGCCTTAGGCCATATTAGCACGAGGCACAAACGAAAATAGAATATCGCCACTGGCCACCAATTGGCCATCCACACTGGCTTTAAAGTGGCCTTTGCCCACTTGCCCACGTAGCTTAATGATGGTGCCTTCAAGTAATAGTTGATCGCCAGGTTTCACCATGCGCTTAAACCTAAACTCGTCCACACCAGCCAGTACGGCAATGCGAGTGTCGTCTTTAAACAGTTGGCTGACCATGAGCGCACCCGCTTGGGCGAGGGCTTCAATTTGCAATACGCCTGGCATAATAGGCAGGTTGGGGAAGTGGCCTTGAAAGAACGGCTCGTTAAACGAGACGTTTTTAAGGGCTTTGATGGATTGCCCCGGGATGAGTTCAAGTACTTTATCTACCAGTAAAAACGGGTAGCGGTGGGGCAGGGCGGCTAAAATCTCGTCGCAGGCCATGGTTAAGGCCACGGGTGGGGCTTGCGTTGTTAGGGCATCTTCGCGGGCAAGAGCTTGCGTCATAGGGCTTGGGGCTTTCTCTGGGGGTATCGTTACTTGCCGAAGTCGGCAAACCAAACAGTACCCTTATTAAAGTAAAGAGATGGTCTTAAAGCAAGTATGGCTGCACATTTTTAAACACAGGATAGTTGTACGGCTTGAAAGCAGCCTTGCCTACTTGTATAGGTGTGCTACTTAACTAGACATTAACCCTTTGTGGGTTTTGCAGCTGTGTTTACAGTCGACCCTTGAGGCTTTCCGCCATGTTGTTGTTGAGGCGTAGGTCTAAAGTGCTGTCTTAACAGTTCAAGCTTGGGTGAATCACCCAGCCCTGGTGTAAAGCCTTGACCATAGGTGGGGCGGATGTAAGGGTTAACCAAAGTAGTATAAGCCAGCGTTTGCATCATCAGTATACTAGGTATCAAAAACCAAAAAATAACGTAGTTAAGCTAAGGTAAGATGGTAGTTACCTAGCTGTAGTAAGAGTTTATGGCAAAGTTATGACAGTTTTATGACGCTTTAATTTGCGCTACGGTTGTGTATTTAAAAGCAAACCAAAAAGAGTCGTTTACTTGTCGTTACCCTCGCCACTGACGCATCAACCATGGGGGGGTTGAGCGTTTACGTTAGCAAGCCTAAAAAGGCGGTGCCCAGATTCGAACTGGGGGTAAGAGTTTTGCAGACTCCTGCCTTACCACTTGGCCACACCGCCACGCATAACTATGCTACACTAGGGTAAACATGGTGGGGTTTCAAGGTGTTAGCGTCCCTGCCACACGCTGCCTTAACTTTGTTTGAGAGACCCACCCATGCCGACCCACACCCGCCATGCCTGTTCAGCCTTCACTTTGCAAGAAGGCCTCATTGTATTGGGCATCCTTGGCTTGTTGATGACCTTCCTCATCCCTAAGTTGCTTGATAGCAACCGAGATGCGACCTATAAAAGCCAACTTAAAGACGTGCTGAGTAAGCTAGAAGCCACCACCACGCAAGCCACAGCCGAAGGTATCCTCAATGTTGGCACGAATACAGTATACACCGTTGTCACCTCAAGCCTGCCTGCGACTAAAGTGTGTACCGATGCTGCTGCTGGTGGTTGCTGGACGAGTACCGCCCAAGGCACGGCGGATTATCAGCAAGGGGGCTTACAGCTAGCCTCGGGGGCGCAAGTATCGGGGTTAAACACGGCCTTAGTAGTCGCCACGCATGACTTGTTGATAGTGGATGCCGATGGTGCTAAGGGAGCCAACACTGTGGGTAGCGACATGTTGCAACTGGGTATTTGTGTGGCTGTGGCGGGGTGTTCGGCCACGGCACCAGCGGGTTACCCTGCTCGGCAGGGGGATGTGTTCCCCGTGACGGGTGCGGCCAATGTGGCCTTGTATGATAGCTTGAAAAAATAGCCCCCTTGCCATGCCCACCCTCCTTATTTTAGGCGACGAACTCGAAACCCTTGTGGGTGCGCTTGCAGCCGCACGCCTTGGTTTTGGCGTTACGGTGTTGCGCCAAAGTACCCACTGGCTAGGTGGCCTCTCTACCCGAGGGGGCTTAAGCTATATGGATATGGACATGGATCGCGTGCCACCTGTGTTGCTCTCGCTCATTCAGCAGGCGGGCTGGCAACGGGTCGCTCTCCAGCCTGACAGGCTCAGTGTCGTGTTGTGGCAAGCCCTCTCTCAAGCGGGGGTGCGGGTGGTATCGGGCGTTCAACACTGGCAACCCCTCCGCAACCCCCAAGGCGAACTTATTGGTATTACCGTTGCCCAAGGCCACGCCACGACACCCTTCGTCGCTGATTGGGTGTGGGATGGCACGCCCGATGCCTGTTTGGCTCGTGCCTGTGGTGTCACCTATCGGCTTGGGCTTGGCGGGTTGCTTAACACGTCACACCCTCTCCCTTCGGGAGAGGGAAGGGTGAGGGACAGCCAGAAAAGGGTATTCAATGGCCGTCCCTCACCCGCTACTCCCGTAGCGGCCTCTCCCGAGGGGAGAGGCGATGATGCGTCTCTTGTTAAATACCGAGAGTTAAGCAGGTCTCCCAAGGGAGAGGGGCACGATTGCCTTGCCGTAAGCCCCGTGTTTGAAGTGTCGGGTGTGACTGCCCAGGCCTTTGCCCACGCCGTAGCGCAATGGCACCATCACCCTAACACATCGGCTTTACTCGCTGACGTGTTTCCCCACGTCTCGCCCCAACAACGGGAGGCGTGGCTGGCCACGCTGCCCACCCACCCCGCCTTCTGCCCACCTAACAACGACTATCTCGACATCCTCACCCCACTGCTGGGCGCACTGTACCACCGTTGGCGATACGGCCTTACCACACCCTTTGACACCACACCCTTTTGGATGGATGGTGCCAACATCGCCCGCCTACCTAACGGACGCTTGGGCTTTAACGGTCTCATCGCCCGCCCCGCCAGCGTGACACAAGCCTTGGGCTGGTCTGTCACCGAGGCCTCGCCCCCCCCCGCATTTGTGCGAGAGCTTGCCCACGTGCAGAGCTTTTTGAGGCAGGTACTTGGGCTTGAGCAGGCCGTGGTGCATGTCCCCGTACAGCTTTACGTGAGGCAAAGCGTCAATACTCAAATGCAGGTCGTCGTCTCGGCGCATGACTTGTTGGAAGGGGGCTGCCCTGCCCACCGTGCCGTGGCCAGTTTTAGCTATTGGTTTGACTTGCGGGGCGTGCATCCGTGGGCGATAAAGGCGCAGTTTGGGCAAGACGCTTGGCCGTTGCCTAAGCCCGTGTTTAACGTGGGCTTGGCTCCGTTTTTGCCTGTAGCGGGGCAGGGCTTAGGGCGATTGGTGGTGGTGTCGCGCTCGGCAGGGTTTTCGCCGTTGGCGCAAGGGGCTTGCCGTATTGTGCAGCACCTAGCCACCGTAGCCGAGGCACTGGCTTGCGCCTTGTGGCTCGCTCACCAGCAGGGGGAGACCAATCTACTCACCCTCCCCCCCAACGCCGTGCGAGACCTATGGCAGGCGCAACTGGCCTCGCCCTTGGGCTTGGGCATACCACCTATTAACGGCAAACCCACATGGCAACACCCCACCCAACGCAACAGCCCCCTCCTTCGCCGAGATGCCGTGCTGGCCAAGCAATTGGCCTTGGGGCTAGGGGTTGGGCTGACTCATGACTGAGCCAATGCTTGGCAAAACGGGGCAAAGAGGCTAAGCTAAAGGCTAACCTCCCCCCACTTGTTTTAAAGGGCTTTCACCCCATGACCCCCAGCGATACCCCTAGCACCGCTCCCCTAGTTGACAAAGGCAGCCTAGCCCTGCCCACCACACCCCCTAGCCCTGCCCGCTTTATTAAGGGCTTGGGCGAAGAATGGCAGAAAGTAACCTGGCCTACCCCCACGCAACTGCTAGGGCAAACCTTGGTAGTGATGCTGGTGGTTGGCCTGATGACGCTCTTTATTTGGGGCGTTGATTCGCTGTGGCGGTGGGGCATTACGGCCATTACCCCTTAAGTGCTACTTGTTATGCCTGCAAAGGCACGCTGTTAGTTTCATGGGCGTTAAAGGGTGTAGTCGCTTTGGCTCCTTTGCGCTATGCTAACACCTTAGCCAATCGTCACTAAGCCTCCTACCCTGTACCCACCTGTTTAAGCCCTTGGCTCTAAAAGGAACAGACGACCTCATGTCCCTTCAACAATGGTTTGCCAACCGCCGTCAACAGCAAGGCACCCAAGCACGCAAGCTCAACCCCGACGGGGTCAATCGCATCCCCGACGCTACCATGAAAGCCCTGTGGCACACCTGCTTTCAATGCGGTACGCAATTGGTTAAAAAAGACTTGGTCGCTAACGCTCAAGTTTGCCCCGTATGTGGCTACCACGACCGCATCGGCGCACGAGAGCGCATTGCCCAACTCACCACCCGCTTTGTGGAGTGGGATGCCGAATTGGCCCCCGCCGACCCGCTGGACTTTGCCGATACGCAACCCTACCGCAAACGCCAAGCCGAAGCGCAAGCCAAGACCAGCCTTAATGATGCTATTATCACGGGTATCGGTTGGGTTGATGAAGAACCCCTCGCCCTTGCCGTGATGGACTTTAACTTTATGGGCGGTAGTATGGGTGCCGTGGTGGGCGAACGCATCACCCGAGCAGTAGAGCGTGCCATTGAGGCCGACTTGCCCGTGTTGGTGGTTACCAGTAGCGGTGGCGCACGGATGCAAGAGGGCATGTTTAGCCTGATGCAAATGGTCAAAACCTCAGCCGCCCTCTCTCGCCTGCACGAGCGGGGCTTACTCTACATGACGCTACTCACCGAACCCACCTTTGGCGGTGTTACCGCTAGTTATGGTACCTTGGG
Source organism: Vampirovibrionales bacterium (assembly GCA_044347425.1). Taxonomy (GTDB): domain Bacteria; phylum Cyanobacteriota; class Vampirovibrionia; order Vampirovibrionales; family JAJTHC01; genus JBIKUS01. The sequence continues at coordinate 22,322 of JBIKUS010000006.1, forward strand.
CGATGTGATTTTAGCCGAGCAGGGCGCACGCATCGGCTTTGCTGGCCGCCGAGTCATTGAGCAAACCATCCGCCAAAAACTCCCCGACGATTTTCAAACGGCCGACTATCTACTACGTTATGGCCAAGTGGATAGGGTGTGCCATCGCCATGCGCTACCCACCGAGATTGCTCAACTGTTGCGCCTGCACCGCCGAGCCAGCCAACGCCACCCCAACGATGTTGCCCTAGCCCAGTGGGAAGGCGAGGCTAAACCCTTTGCGCCATTGCCCACCGCTGTGGTACCTGCGTAAAGGAGAGCTGACAATGCCCACCCCACCCCCAGCTCAACCCCTTGTAAGGCCTGCTACCCTGTCGCCATTAACGGGCGAGCCACTACAACTGCTTGCTTACGAAAAACCCCTCGTCGCCCTTGAACAACAACTGATGGAATTAGAGAGTATGGCTGCCGAAACCAACGTGGATTTTGAAGCTGAATTGGCCAAACTTCGCCAACAAGCCACCGAGGTCAAGTCTCGGCTGTACAGTGTGCTTAGCCCAGCGCAAAAAATGCAAGTGGCACGTCACCCGCAACGGCCTAACCTGCTCGAGGTGGTGCAACGCCTCTCGCCCGAAACTTGGTTTGAGCTACACGGCGACCGCATGGGTGCCGACGACCGAGCCATGATTGGTGGTATTGCCGAATTGGGCAACCAACCCGTGATGATGGTAGGTACGCAAAAAGGCCGCACCATGAAGGAAAACCTCGTCCATAACTTTGGCATGGCCAACCCCGAAGGCTACCGCAAGGCACTGCGCCTGTTTCAACATGCTGCCAAGTTTCACATGCCCATTATCACCTTTATTGATACCCCTGGAGCCTACCCTGGCCTTGAGGGCGAACAACACGCCATAGGCCATGCCATTGCCCTCAATATCCGAGAGATGGCGGGCATGGGTGTGCCTATTATCTCCGTGGTGTTGGGCGAAGCCAGCAGCGGTGGTGCCTTGGGCATTGGCGTGGCCAACCACATTTACATGCTTGAACATGCCCTCTACACGGTTATTTCGCCCGAAGGTTGTGCTTCTATTTTGTGGCGTAGTGCTGATAAAGCCGTACAAGCCGCCGAAGCCCTTAAAATTACGGCGCAAGACTTGGTGCAGTTTGGCATTTGCGATGCTGTCATTGCCGAACCCGAAGGTGGCGCACACTACGACCCCGACTTAACGGTCGATCGTTTAAGGGCGCAATTGCTCAATGGCCTTAACCAGTTGAGCCATTTGGATGCTGAGGGGCTACGTGAGCAACGCTACCAAAAATACCGCCAACTCGGCGCCGTAGAAGAGCGTTTGCTGGCCACGGTTTAGGCGAAGGCCAATGAAAAAATAAAGTTACGCAAAGCAGTGCCTCTTTGGACGATCCCAACACGGTGGGAGGTTCGGAGGGACGCGTCCCTCCGATGGGGTTTGGGGCAACGCCCCAAGAAAAGGAAAGCGGAGCAGGAGGCTAAACAAAAACCTAAAAATACTCAACCTTGTGTGAGAGACCATCTGCTATTTTAAACTAAGATTAGTATCAGCTATCTAGGGTTAACTAAACACCAACTAAGCAAAGGGGGCTTTCGGGGTCGCATCCAAAACGGCTTTTTGTATCATCTTGCTGACAGCGTCGTTAGCGTGGATGGGTACCAATTGACACTCGGGGCGTGCGTTGTGATACACCCTAAAGAGTTGGTCGGCAAAGCCTTGGCCTATCCACTCAATGCCCGTAAAGTCTAACAGTACGTTGGTAAACCCTTCTAGCTGTTCGCACAGGCGTTTCGCCTCTGCCCGAGACATGAGTGTACCGTTAGGGGTAAGTTGAGTTAGGGTGATGTTAATTGTGGAGGCACCATTGTCCCCGTTATCGCTTATCAAAGCCGTGGTTACCTTGTCGGTTAGGGGTGGATGAGACATTGGGCAAACCTAAGATTCAAAGGTGCTAAACACGGGTAGTATAGCATCTTTTGAGGCATTTTAGGGCTGCTTTCAACCGAGTAACTGACAGTAAGCCCCAACCGTGCTAGTGTTTGCATGTCTTAATTCCCTCTGCTGACCCACCCCCTATGCACGCAACACACCCGCCCCTTGCCCCTTCGCTCATCTGCCAAATGAGCCGCCTTGCCCAACAACACAACGCCCTCAACCTCGCCGAAGGCCTGCCCGACTACGACCCCCTGCCTTGGGTGAGCGATGCCGTGGCCGCCGCCCTCCGCCAACCCCTTAGCCAGCAAAGCGTTGACCCCAACGGCCTGTTAGTACTACGCCAAGCCATTGCCCACTGGTACGGCCGACACACACCCAACGCTTGGCAACCTTGCCCAGATACACAGCTCACCGTTACCACAGGTGCCACCGAGGCGTTACTTCTCGGCTTACTCACCCAAGTGCAAGTGGGCGACGGTGTCCTGCTGCTAGAACCCTATTACGAACCTTACGCCGCCATGGTGCAGCTGGCACACGGCCAGCCCCAAGCCGTGGCCAACGCCTTCACCCCCCAAGGCCAGCTGAATTGGCCAGCTTTGCGCCAAGCCGTGCAGGCCAACACAAAGGGCCTCATCGTCAACTCGCCGTGCAACCCCACAGGGGCGGTACTCAGCGAAGCCGATTGGCAACAGCTTGAAGCCTTTGTGTGTCACCACGGCCTCTGGCTCATTAGCGACGAAGTGTATACCGAGATGACCTACACGCCCGAGTTGGCACAACAAGCTCGTCCTGCTATCAGCAGGCCAGCCTTGGCGCAACGCTGTTTAAGCATCCACAGTACCAGTAAACTCCTCAGTGCCACGGGCTGGCGAGTGGGTTGGGCTGTTGCCAACCCCGCTTGGACGCAACGCCTACAAGGGGCGCATGACGTGGTGACGGCGGGTGCGCCTTCGGTGTTGCAACTGGCGGCGGCTACGGTACTTAACCAATGGCAACCCCAGCACAGTGCCAACCTCCGAGCATCCCTTACCCAAAAACGAGCCATGGCCTTGACGCTGGCCGACCGCTTGGGCTTAAGCTTGGCCTCGCCCGCCCAAGGGGCTTACTACCTATGGCTGGCCTTACCCCCCACCATTAACGATGCCGAGTATTGCCAACACCTCATTACCCACCACGGGCTTGCCTTGGTGCCAGGGCGTACGTTTTTTGCCGCCAGCCAGCACTCTGTGCCACTGGTGCGCCTGTGCTACGGTAAGCAAACCACCACCTTACAACAAGCCTTGCAACGCATCAGTTAACCCTCCCCCCGCTGGTGGGTAGGGCGACACAAAAGGTTCAGTGTGTACACTTTTTGCCGATACCCTGCTTAAACCGTCACCCCCACTTCACGGAGCTTGTTATGCTTATTCGCTCAAATCTTCACAAAGCCTTTACCCTAGCCGAGCTGCTCATTGTCGTGGGCATTTTAGGGTTGATTGCTACGTTTGCGCTACCTAAAGTGGTTGCTAACATTGGAGAATCTCAAATAAAATCAATCCTTAAAACCAATGTGGCTTCTGTTAACGCTATACTTTATGCTGAATGGGTTGAAAAAGGCGATACTATGAGTATTCAAACTGCTCTCCTTCGTGATTTAGAGTATGAGATAAGATGTGATGCTAATATCGTAGCGGGTGACTGTAGCGTAGCTTACTGGACACAAAGCACACCACGCACAGATAGAATTAGGCTTATTTTGAAAGACGGTAGTATCGTATGGCCTTATTTAGCTAGCGGTAGTACACAAAACCGTATTGGTATTAAAGCCTTAAAAACAGCTGACGCTGATGTGACTACCAACGCACTGGAATTGCGGTTTGCGCCTACTGATTTTGCAGGACACACCACTTACCCCCAAGCAAAAGCAGGGGAATTGAAGGCGATGATACCTTCTAGCACCTTGTACGGCAGCTTGTTTAATTAAACTCCTTTCCGCTAGCAATAAGCAAGGCACTTACTTGCTTAGGGTGGGTGTTTTACCTAAACTAAACACACCTTATGGGGGTATAGCTCAGTTGGTAGAGCGGTTGCATCGCACGCAACAGGTCTGCGGTTCGAATCCGCATACCTCCATAACTCTTCAAAAGGTAGAGCAAGTAAAAAAGCACACCTGCACACACCTGATGCACACTTGTACAACGGTGTAGTGGTTACCCTTTACGTGTACAACTTAAAGTAAACAACATCAAAAGCTACGCTGTTACTTGAATGATTGATGATAGTGTTAGAAGAGATGAAACACGCGCAATGAGAGATTCGAACTCCCGACCTCATGGTTCGTAGCCATGCACTCTATCCAACTGAGCTAATTGCGCGCACAGATAAGGGATGGATGAGACTTATTCAAGGTAAGTAAAACATACCCCCTTAGCAAGCCCTTTTCAGTAATCGGCTGTAATTTTACGCCAACAACTGCCTTAAGCGATGCAAATAAGCTGCCACCTGCCCACTGCTCAACAACTGCTGGGCAAGCGTCACACCCTCGGCTACGCTGGCGGCTTTGCCTGCCACGTGTAAGCCCGCACCCGCATTCAGCACCACGCCCGCATAAGCCTCGCCATGAGCAAGCTCTGCGCCCACCATGGCTTGCCAATACTGGGCGTTATGCTGTGCCACGCTTTGCCCCTCGGCAAGGGGTGGCCCCTCGCCACCCGTGGGTAAGGCGAGGCTGGCACTGCCCTGCCACGCTTTGGCCACACACTGCTCACCCGTCACCCACCACCCCTCTGCCGTGGCGTGGGGCGAGAGTTCGTCAAGGCCGTTGTCGCTACGCATCACCCAAGCGCATTGGGTGGGTAACTCTGTCGCCAACACCTCCGCTACCAAGGGGAGCGTCACCCTAAAGGCATGACCCATCAGCCTGTAGCCTGGCTGCACGGGGTTAAGCAAGGGCCCAAGCACGTTAAACAAGGTGGGGTGGCCTGCCTGCTTACGCAACGGTGCAAGGTGCGCCAAGGCGGGGTACACCTGCGGAGCCGCCAAAAAAGCGAGATTCGCCTCCTCAAGCAGGCGTTGCCAGTGCTGGTGCATCGCCTCAGGGGGGAGGCCGATGGCCTCTAAAAAATCGGTACTGCCGCTACGGCCTGTGGCACTACGGTTGCCAAACTTCACTACGGCAACGCCCGCACTGGCCAGCACTATCGCCACACAGGTGGAGGTATTAAACGACCCCAAAGGGCTTCCCCCCGTGCCGCAAGTATCCAGCACGTGAGGTAGGGCGGGTAAGTTGGCGTAGGCGGGGCTTCGCTGTTGCCACAGCAGCTGCCACAGCGTCGTCACTAGGGCTTGCGTGGCTAGGTGAGGCTTTAAGTGCGCCAGTAAGGCCAAGGTCTCTTCGGGCGAGCAGGCACCCGCAAGTAAGGCTTCGAGCTGGCTCACGGTGGGCATAGGGTTACGGGTGTTGCTTTAACAAGGCGTGCAGGTCATCGTCGGCCAAGGGTAAGGGAGTGGCTTGGGCTTGACGTTGTTGGTAATCATCGGTCAACAGTTCCGCCTCTTGGGCAGGCGGGGCAGGCGACAGAGCCGAAGCACCCATTGCTGAAGGCGACGCTGCGGTGGCGGTAGGTGCAAACCAGTTGCCAAGCCGCCGAGACAAGCCATCCTCTGCCGTGGCCAGCCATTGCTCCAGCCACTGCCATGACGATGCAGCAACCCCACTGGGGCTGGCCTCACTCAGCCCGTAAAACAGCCGTAGCTTTTCTTCCATCTCCTCAAGCGTATGCAGTGGGGTGAGCTTACCCCCCGCCACGTACGAGGCTCGCCCCGTTTCTTCGCTAATCACCAAGCAATGGCAGGGGCTAAGCTCGCTTAGGCCAATGGCCGCACGGTGCCGTGTGCCATACCGCCATGAGAGGTTCGGCTCTTCGGTCAGGGGCAATAACGCACCAGCGGCAGCAATGCGCAGTGTGCTGTCCAGTATCACCGCCCCGTCGTGCAACGGCGTATTGGGGAAGAATAGCGTTAGCAGCAACTCCACCGAGACTTCGGCGTTGATGCGTGTGCCACGCTCGAGGTAAGCTTCTTCGTCCATCGCTTCGCTTTGGGTGGGTTCTAATACAATTAACGCCCCTGTTTTGCTCCGCATCATGTGCCGAGACGCTTCGAGCAGGGCGGCCACCACGGTGTGTGGGTCTTGCTTGGTGGTTACCTGCCCAGCCATAGGGGCGGTTACCCCATGCGGCACGGCAAACCATTGCCCTCGCCCCAATTGCATTAACAAACGCCGCAATTCAGGCTGAAAGATGACGATAAGCCCGATGATGAGCAGTTGCAAACTGGCTCCAAACACCATCTCAAGTAGAGGCAGGGCTAGCCAGTGCGCCAAGGCCCACAAGGCCAAAAAGCCAATCAATACCACAAAAAGCCCACGCAATAGCTTGTCTGCTTGGGCTTGGTGCGCCAGCTTGTGGTACAGCACCATCACAAAGCCCAACAACACCACAAGCTCAAGGATGGCTTTACCAAGGGCAAGCCAGTTAATGGTTAGGTTTGCCAGCCATGACACGAAGGTAAGCCATCCTTACTACTGGGCAGGGTGCGGGGCAACGCAGTGCCACCCCTACCATGAGACACTGTGCTTAGTGTAGCTTATTTTTTAAAGCATTCCAACCCACAACAGGCTAGGTTTTTACGTTAGGCTGAGGTTAACCGCCTTGCGCTTGCCCACTTGCACCAACACGGTAGCGGCTGCCTCTGCTTGGCACACCGCCTCAGGGTCGGCCAGTTTGTCGCCGTTGAGCCGTACACCCCCGCCCTGTATCAACCGTTTCGCCTCAGATTTTGAACTGGCCAACTCAAAACGCACCAACACTTCACTCCACGCCAAGGGCAGCTCGGCTAGGGGCAGGCTTACGGTAGGCAAATCGGTGGGGAGCTGCTTGTTTCTAAACCTATCCACAAATCTCGCTTCGGCCTCGTCAGCTTGCGACGCACCGTGGTACAAGCCCACAATGTACTTGGCCATGGCTGCCTTCACATCCCGAGGGTTCACGCCGCCCTTGTCAACGGGTAAGGCCATGGCTTGGCGTTGTTGCTCTAGCTGCTCAGCCGTTAACGGGGTCAGCAAGGCCTCGTAACGCAGTATCATCTCGTCAGGGAGTGACATCAACTTGCCAAACTGCTCATCGGCCGAATCCGTTAGGTTAATGCAGTGTTGTGGGTAAGATTTTGACATCTTCACCTTGCCGTCCGTCCCTTCAAGCAGGGGCAGCAGCAACACCAATTGCGGATACGGGCAAGGCTGGTTGTTCAACTTGGCATAGGCCTGCTGAATCTCTCGGCCAAGTAGGTTGTTAAAGCGTTGGTCGGTGCCGCCCAGTTCCACATCGGCACGCACCATCACGGAATCGTAGGCTTGCATCAGCGGGTACATAAACTCGTGCAGGCTGATGGGGGTTTGGGCTTGGTAGCGTTTGTTAAAATCCTCACGTACCAACAGTTGTGCTACCGTGACTTGCGCCATTAGCTGTAGCAGCTCCTGTAAGCCTAGGGGGTTAAAAAAGCTGCTGTTGCGTACAATTTCGGCTTTGTCTACGTTAATAATGGCCTTGGCTTGGGCAAGGTAGGTCTCGGCGTTGGCCTGCACTTCGGCTTCGGTTAGGGGCGGGCGAGTGTGGTTGCGTCCGCTGGGGTCGCCAATCATGGCGGTGGCATCGCCAATAATCAGCACGGCTTGGTGGCCTAAATCTTGAAACGCCCGCAACTTACGCAACACCACGCTGTGGCCTAGGTGCAAGTCTGGCCGAGTGGGGTCTAGCCCCAGTTTAATGCGTAGCGGGGTAGAGGTTTCAACACTGTGTTGTAGGCGTTGGGCTAAGGCCAAGTGGCCGCCAGGCAGCAGCTCGGCACCATGGCACAGATGCTTGGCCTGCTCAATAAACATGGGGTGCGGGGCAGTGGGTTCGGCATGAAGGGCTGGCTGAGGCATGGGGGTCACTTTCGGGTGGTTAAAAGGCTATAAGTGATGTTTAGTATAGCGTATCCACCCAAAAACACTAGGCATTGCATCTCCCACGCTTGAATAACAAAGCATTCGATGCTACTATAATATAAAATGTCTGGTAACAGACCCGCCCCTTTGTATCAATAGTACAAAGGGGCAAATTTTTTAAGCTAACACAAGTTGCGAAAAACTTTGTTTTACTTGCTCAAATTCTCGTGTAGAGAGTGTACCAATTTTTGTTGTGAGCCTTCTGCTATCAAAAGTTCGTCCTTGGGTCAGAAGGCAATAAGACTTTAACTTTTCGGGAGCTGTGGTCTGTTTGTAAATAATGTTAATTGGTATAGCCCAAGGCTCTGCTTTGATTTGAGAGGTAAGGGGCAAACCAAAGAAAGAGCTTTTGCCAAAGCGTTTTATAATAAGCACAGGCCTAGCATGGTGTTGCTTGCCATCAACTTCGCAACCTATATTGATACCTATGATGCACCACCAAATATCACTATTTTTAAAGGATTTCGGTGCCGAACAATGAGCATTCACCCGAATCTTTTCGGGATGCCACTCATCGAGCAGCCTACCTTTGTCATAAAATGGATACGGAGTCGTCATGGGTTCTATAAGCTCAAAACACATTAAAAAACAGTTAACTTATTCAACAAAAGGTATAGATTGTATAAACCTACTTAACCTTTCTGCTTCGGCGTGAGTAAAATCAAAAGGCAAAGTCAAGCGCAAATCATAACCCAATCTTCAGGGGCAAGTCTACGCTGACAACAGCAGGGTTAACGCCGTATGAGCGGGGAGTTGTCCCAGTTTAATCGCCGCTTCAAGCTCAATGGCCTGCTGGCGCAAGCTGTGCAATCGCCCCAACGGCACACGTGCCAAGGCCTCCAACTCCTTGCGGACGGTAAAGGGTTTTTTACCCGAATTAGCCGCAATGGCATCGGGGCTATGGTTAAGCCCTGCCCAGGTTTTTAGTTTGAGTTGCCCCTCAAGGTAGCTTTGTATGAGGGCTAAAAACGGCAGGTAATGCTCGTGTCGCAACAGTTCCTCAAGCGAGCTTTGCCGTTGCAGGGGCGAGGTGCGCTGTTGCACCCACCCCGCCAGCAGCGCAAACCGAGACTCGTTGAGCCGACACAACGCCCGCACCGCATCGGGGGTGATGGGTTTGCCCGCTGTGTAGGTGGCCAGCTTGGCCACTTCCATCATTAGCGGTTGCAGGGCAAGGCCGTAGCTGTCTACCAGCAGGTGCGCCGCCTCTTGTATCAGGGTAACGCCGTAAGCCTGTTGGGCTTCGTGGCAGAGTTGCATGGCGGCCTCGTCGGTTTTAAAAAAGGGCAGCACCTCAAAACTTTGGTGAGACACCCACGGTTGTTTGAGCAGCCACTTGGTAAAGCCCATGCGCTTGTCTAGCTTAGGTTGTACCCAAAGTACTTGCTTGCTGGCCACGGCATCAGGTAGCAAGTCTTTTAGTTTGGCCAAATCGGCTTCTGCTTCGGGGGTGTCGGGGGCTTCGGCTAGGGCAGGTAGGTGGGTGACTTCAAGCAGGCTTTCGCCACCAAAGAGCAACATGGGGGCCGTCCCCAAGGCCTCTAATAATTGGGGCAGGCTAGGGCTGCTTAAGCGGGTGCAACCCAACAGAGCCGTATCGGCACCTTGTTGGGCGATAAAGGCGGCACGTTGGGCGGCTACGGCTCGCTCTAGCTTATAGGTTTCGTCGCCTGTGAGTAGGGTAAGGTGTCCCATGAAGGTTGCTTTACACTGTCTATCTAAAGGAATGCCAAAGTAAGGGTTTGTAACAAGCCAAGGCTGGCCAGCTTGCAGTGTAGCATAAAGTGGCTACCGTTTGCTTAGAGAGACACGCCCTCCTCAGTGTCTGTAGCCCCACAACTTACCCACGAGGCAAGCCACCACGGATGTGTGCGCTCCACTCAGCAGAGTAGCCAAGACACCTCCCCCTCAATAGATTTACTACACACACACGCTAGCACAGTTAGGTAACTGGTCAGGTGGGCTTCAGCTAGGGATCCGCCGTGCTTTTAAAGCAAGCCAGTCACCTTTTTTTTGATAGGGCTTACGCAAACGGCACTATCTTGGCCATTAACTTTGTCACAATGATAACGATGTTCGTCATTTATTACGTATAAAATCCTTACATCTTATATCATTTCTCCTCGTTACTGCCTCAATCTAGCACCCTTTGCTTAAGCCCTAGTGAAATTTTTTAGAGCGGTTTGTGTGAGCGTTTATGAGAAGGCGATAACAAAGCCAGCAAGTATAAACAACCCTTGTATCACCGCAGCGGTAATAAAGAGCTTGGTGCTAAGTTGGGTAGAGACCCCTTGTTGTTGTTTAGCCTGCCTTGCCAGCACAGCCAAAGCTACCGCTGGGCAAGCCGCTACCCCTAACAACCAAGGTTGAGAAGCTACCCCCAGTTTTTCGCAAACACGGCGGGTAGGGGGCAGCAACAAAAAATGTGGGATAAGGGCTACCAATAAGCCCATAAGCCATGCCATTGTTTAAAAACCTTAAGCGGAGCTTACTTTTTCTCTTCGCGGTAGAGCACGTGGCGTTGAACAAAGGGGTCGTACTTTTTAAGTTCCATACGGCCAGGGTGCTTACGCTTATTTTTTTTGGTGTGGTACATGTGGCCACTTTCGGTACTTTTTAAGCGAATGGGCTGCGCGCCTTTATCGTTTTTTGCCATGGGGCAATATCCTTATGCACTAGGTGGGGGTAGCAGAGCCGAGCCAATCAACGGGTTAGCGGTTGGCAAGGGCTTCTTTGAGGGTAATGCTGTTACGTTTAAGGGCAGCCATAATGCCGTGCTGGGTCGCAATGC
>JBIKUS010000073.1:0-10729 GCA_044347425.1 Vampirovibrionales bacterium
CTCAAGACCGACACCCCGAACTAGCACCCTTGGCCAGCCAAGCCAAAGAGCTTGACTCGTTGGACTACACCCTCTCCGTCATCGACGGCAACCTGCGAGCCGCTTGCGAGTTGGACGGCGAATTGCTCAAACTCAACCACAACGTGATGGACTTGCTCAACTACGCCACCGAAGTCCTCCGTGAAGGCCTCCACAGCCCCAACGAAGAAACCCGTTTAAAAACAGCGATGCACGTCACCAGTCGCTTTAACCTGAAAACCGTCCACGCCAGTGTGGAAAAAACTAAGCAAGTGCAAATCGCCCTCCGTAAAGAGATGGTAGAACGCAAAGAGCAAGCCCTCGCCAAACTGGCCACCCCACAAAATCCGAAAACCATCCTGCCCGCACCGCTCACCCCCGAACAAGCGGCCAATCCACCCCGTCACCCCAGCAGGCTCGAGGATTTCTCGCCACTGGCCAAACCTCTGTTGCAAATGCTGCCTTCGGTCATTCAGCACAACGTGTATAACGACAAGATACCCATGCCCGACTTGCAGACTTTGCAACAGCATTGGCATACGTGGGGCTATACCACCTTCAGGTATGATGCTGATTACCGTGGTGAGATTCGCAAAAACGGCAAAAAACTCGGCGCACTTTACCGCACCACCCGCCACAACGAAACCCGCTACGTTCTCAAACTTCCCGCCTCCCACCCTCTCCCTTCGGGAGAGGGCAGGGTGAGGGACAGCCAGAAAACGCCGATAAATGCCCGTCCCTCACCCGCTGCTCCCGCAGCGGCCTCTCCCGAGGGGAGAGGCGATGATGCGCCTCTGGTTAATATCACCACCGTAGGGGCGATTCACGAATCACCCGCAACACTAAAAACCACCAAGGCAACAAAGGCAAAAGCCACTTTTGTGCAGCCCTCACCCTCCCCTCTCCCAAAAACAGAGGGTGTGAACGACGACGATGACGTTCCGCCAGAGGTACTGGCTCACGTTCAAGCGAAACTACTCCATTTACTCCAACACCTTGACCCCACCGAACTTCAAGCCCGCCTCAGCCCCGAACACTGGCAACTCGCCAACACACTCCTCTCCGCCAAACAAGAACGGGCAGGGTGAGCCAACCCTTGTTTTAACCCCTACACCCTAAAAGGGTAGGCGAGACCCTTCAGCAAAGCTATACTAAAAGGTAGCCTTACACAGGCTTTGTTTGTTGTGTCAAAAGGTGCCTGCTCGTCGTGACGACCCCGCCACCCTCACCGTCAGCTCCGCCGCCTCCCTCGTGGGAGGAAATTTTAGGCGTACCCAAACCCGCTTGCTGTAACCTCAAGGCCGCTTGTTGTAGCGTGGCCGTGCCAAGTTGCGCCCCCACCCAGTTACTAGCCCAAGCCGCCCAAGGCGATGCCACGGCACGCGACTTTTTAAGCGTGTTTATTGCTCACCCCAGCCACCAAGCCGCCCGAGACTTTTATACCGAAGACCCCACCCACATTGACCGTGTTCTGGCCATCGTCGCCAGCAAAGCGTCAAAAGCCGAACTCAACCCACAAGATGTTGTGTTTTACCACTGCCGTAACCTAGGCGCCGACCGCCGTTGCCAAGTTTACGAAGATCGCCCTACCTTTTGCCGAGACTACCCCGCCAGCCCCACCTCGTACTTAGTTAAAGGGTGTGGCTACGAACCTTGGCAACAAGCCTGCCAGCAAGTGCTAAGGCAATTAGGTTATGAGGTGGTGGGCTTGCCTTAGGGCTTTGCCTGAATTAAAGTAAGGTTGTTATGGCGGGCGTCGCCAAGTGGTTAAGGCCTCGGTTTGTGGTACCGATATTCGAGGGTTCAATTCCCTTCGCCCGCCCCATAACATAACTGCTTTAATGCTCCCCACCCTTCGTGAAAGACTCCTTTGTTAAAGTGAGTGATGTTTCTCTCGGTACCTTCACTACGCTAAGTCAGGCGCAACGGGCATTACAACAAGGCCAACTGGTCGCTTTCCCCACGGAGACGGTGTACGGCCTTGGTGCCAGCTTAGCCCATCCCCAAGCGATAGAAGCCATCTTCACGCTAAAAGGCCGTCCCACAGGTCACCCCCTTATTGTACACGTGGCCAGCGTAGCCGAAGCTCAAGCCCTTGCCGCCACGTGGCCACCCGCTGCTCAAACCCTTGCCCAAGCCTTCTGGCCTGGCCCACTCACCCTCATTCTACCCAAAGCTGCTCACGTTCCTTCCTCAGTTACGGGGGGTAAGGCCACGGTCGGCATCCGCATCCCCTCGCACCCCGTGGCCTTGGCCTTGTTAGCGGCGATGGACGGCATCGGTGTGGCAGCCCCTTCGGCCAATCGCTTTAAAGGCCTTAGCCCCACCACCGCAGCCCATGTACGGGCTGCCTTCACCCCCCAACAGCTCCCCCACGTGCTTCAAGGTGGCTCGGCCACCGTCGGGCTAGAATCCACCATTGTGGATTGCACCACCCACCCCGATGCGTTGGTACTGCTTCGCCCAGGGGCGATTACCACCCAACAACTCACCCAAGCCACGGGCTTGCCCGTACACTACACCCCCAGTACCAACGGCGAAGCGGCAGGCCTCTTGGCCACGCACTACCAAGGCAACAAGCCCTTAAAGCTGTACTCAAGCCAGCAGTTACACAGCATGATTACCGCCCCACCCCATACATTAGGTATTCCCCAAGGCGGTGCCGTGGTATTGGCCTCCACCCCGCCACCAGCCACGCTACCCCCCACCCTCCGCTGGGAAGCCTGCCTCCCCCCCACGCAAGAGGTTGCCGCCTATGCACAAGGCTTATACGCTTGGCTCCACTGGGCCGATACCTTGCCCCAAGCCGAAGTTTGGCTAGAAACCCCCGAACTAACCCCCGCCACACTAGCCTGTTGGGATAGGCTAAGCCGCATGTTAGGCCAACCCACTTTATGTCAACCACTCGCTCACTAGCAATGTTTGTTCTTCACGCCACTTGTGCTAGTTAGCAGTAGCTTCTTCCCCTAAGCCCCTGTTGCCTGTCTCTCTTCTCACCATTGTTAGTATCCCCCCTATGGTTAGGTAGCCCTCGTGCCAGTCATGACACCGTCTGTTTTACCAGCCCTTGCAACACCCGTACCCTTGTACCAGCCGTTGCCCCCTTTGGCACCCGCGCCAGCCACGCCTTTAACCAGCCCACCAACCGTGCCAACCGCCAAGCCTAAACCTACCAAACCTGTGGGCCACGGTGCCGACGATGCCCCCAAGCTAAGCAAGATTCTAGAACTCGAGCTAGCCGCCTCGGGGTTGGCGTTGGGGGTGCTAGCCCTAGGCTCTAAACTCCACCCTCACCCAGACATGGCACGCGCCACCCGAGAGAAGATCTTTACCTTCTTTGATAAGGCACCCCAATCTATCAAAGTGTTTGGTATGAGCTTGTTTGGTGCCGCCTCCATCAACGAACAAGCCACTAAACTGCTCCAATACTCCATTAACGCTATACAAATAGCTACAGCTATCGCCTTCCATCAACACGTGTGGGAGCGGGTTGGTGTCGTAGGCGGCCAAACCGTGTTGTATCACTTTTTGGCTAAAACCCTGCTTGAGGCTGATGGCATTGTGACCAAAGCCCTCTTTAACCCCATTGTTGCGGTTAAACACCTTGCCTTTGAACGCTTAGATACCCCCTACGGTTGGCTACCCGACAACGCCAAACGCTGGTGGAACAAAGCCGTACAAGTACCTTTGCAGCGACATTTTGGGGTAGATGCCGACCCTGTTGCCCACGTCCTTAGCCCCATCAACGAGAAAATAGCCCAAAAAAGCTGGGTTCGTTTTGATAAAACAGACCACGAAGCCATTGCCAAACATCACGATAAGGTGCTGCACCTAGGCGAAATGGCTAACGCCTTTGACTTAACCTACGAAGACATGCGAAAAGCAGCCCAAGGCCTCAAGCCCGAAGCCGACATTAGGGCAGAAGCACTCGAAGCCACCCGCAACAACCTATCGGCGGTGTTTAAAACCAATTTGCTTGATAGGTTGCAACCTAACACAACACAACTCAGTGCTGAACGCATGATTAAGCAGTACTTTAAAGAGACTCCGCTAAACCCATCAGAGGCACAGCGTAGGCTACGCCTAAGTTTAACAGATTTGTACAAACTGTATGATGTGGTGCCAGCACTGCAACGCCAACCCCTGCAACAGTGGATAACAGCCCACGTCACTACCCCTAAAGCTACCGAGAAATCAGCGTTGCAAGCACTCGATACCCTGCTTAAAGAGGGTGGTATCGCTCATACCCAATGGGTCGAAGGTGCGGCTCCGCTACAAGAGCAAGTAGAGCAAATTGCCCAAAAAGCCATGGATGAACTCCTCAGCAACAGGCATACCCTACGTAGCGAGGCTGCCCACCAAAGCAGCAAATTGCATAAGCTTGAGGCCTTGATTAAGGTACATGGCCAACCCACAGCCCCCAAAATCAGTGGCGAATTGGGTAGCCTGCTTGACCCTTACTTTAAACTCTCTGAACGTAGCAGGTTAACCACCCAATTTAATAACACCATTGGGCAGTTAAGTGGCTTACAACTGGCGGCATTCTGCACCATACAGTGTGTGTTTTTAGCTAACGTATTGATGACGCTGGTGTACAATACCGTGGCCAAGCTAGACCCCGACTTTGACCCTAACGAGTTTAAAGTGAAGGATATTGCCAAAAAACGTGTAGCTCCGCAACCACAGCAGCCCATAGCCACAGCACCTGTAGGGGGGCATAACGCCTAATGAACGACCGCCCGCTCTTTTTGCAAACATGGCAACAACGCTTTAACGATACGGTAGGCACGCTCAGCATCTTTAGGAGCGATACCTCTAAAACTGCCTTAAACATCTATAGGCAGTTTGCCATACCCCTCACCCGCTTAATGGACTATATGTGGCGGTCGCTCTCAACAGGGGTAACGCTACTGGTTAAAGAGGCTGGCCAGCAAGTGGTAGACAATTTGCTTACTGGCCCACGCATGTTTGAGATTCTACAGTTAGATCAACTTAAAACCTTACCTTACCTTGATGAAGTAAGCCGTTTAAAGGCTAGGCCTTATAAGGATTTTAACGACCTACACATGCCTAAGTTTATGCGTAGGCTAACCCGCCATGACTTTGGCGACAACATGAAGGCCTTTAGCGACCTGTTTACCAGCGACGGCGAGGAGCTACTGGCTCGTACAGGAGGGGGTAAAGACTGGCACTATCAAAACCAACCTCTACGTGCCGAAGACCCGCTAGCGCAACACATCCATTATACGCTTGGCTTTCGTTCACTCATTCATGAACTTGCCCTTATCCACCCCTACAGCGAGCGTAGGCTACCCTATATGCCTAACGTTACCCACGCCGAAACCAAGCAGGCGGTAGCCACCATTAAGGGTACCCTTAGTTTGTTAGACGATTTAAAGCTCACCCATTTTATGAACCGTGGGCGCATGGTGCTAGACGATGTTGCCAATGGCCGCTACAGCCAGCAAAGAGGCATTGACACGCACCGCCTTAACAAAGACTTGACCCGCTTAATTAACCCCAGCGAGAAAAAAGCCCTTACCCCCGTGCAAGAAGTGGCCAAACTGCTTACGGGTAAAAGTATGCTTAGCTTTGAGTTTGCCAACCCTAACGACAAAGCCGCTAAAGTACGCTTTGGTGAGTTTTTAAACCGCACCTTTGTTGAAAGCTACAGTGTGGGTGATGATGACCGCACGTTTTTAAAAAAGCTGATTACTCAACTGGATTCTGGCACGCTAGACTACAAGGGTAAACCCATGGCGGTTGATTTTAGCAAAGGGCGTAAGTGGTTAGGCCTTTCAGCCCAAACCCCTGTGGATGCTGTGCTAGACAGGTTACTGCCCCAGTTAGATGGGTTTACTGAGATTTTTGGTAGCCTGCAAACCGTGGGTAACCACCTCACTTCGGCTGGCCAGTTGGCACAAGCGGGTAAAGAGGCTTTGGCTAAGTTTGACCATCACCTATTGACTATGGCCAGCCAAATGACCCATCTGCCCCACGACCACCATGCCACCTTGGCTAACGTGCTAGAGGCTGGCAGCCAAAGCCCCTTATACCGCTTGGTCAGTGATGGTATACGCAGCGATATGAAGTGCGCCGCCCTTAAACTCACCAGCGACGCTGCCCGAATGCCCAGCATTGCCCTTGGGGTCATCCCCTCGGTAGCGGTAGGGGGCTTTTTATGGTCCTACCTTGATAACCACATCATACAGCCCTATCAATCAGGCGTTGTGGCCGAAAAAGGCGATGTGCGTGGTGCCACTGCCACCATGGGTGCTGGCTTGTTGGCTGGTTTTGTCACCTACCGCAAGCTTATGGCCAGCTCTAGGCTTAACTTCCTTATGGCCAACCACGAACCCTACCAGTTTTGGGCAGCGGCATCAGCGTCTACCATGGTGGCTACCGTGGCGGCTGTGGGGTTAACCAAACTGGTGATGAAGCTAAAACCTGATGTGTACGCCCAACCCGTGGCACCGCCAAACGTGCCTACCCCGTTAGCGCAGGCAGCACCCTTGGCTCAGCCAAGGGTTGCCCCCCTAAAGGTTGCCCAAACTGGGGCTTACCCACCTGTTAGCCCTTGGGCAACGCCTCCCTTTAGCCCAATTAGCAGGGTGTAACCCCTCATCTCATGTTCTCTGTTCCGTTGGGGGCTTTACCAGCTTTAGTCCTTGTGGTATCACTAAGTTACTTAGGAGTTCCCCCTCTCGTGAAACACCCCTCCCCATTAGTTGTGCCTTGTGGCCTCCATCTCCTCCATCCCCGCCGACGAAGGCTGGCCAGCTTGTTATGGCTGGCAACTGTAGGCTAACGGTGACCCTTTTTTAGGTTTGGGTGACCCTTTTACCCTTTTAGGTTGGCACCATAACAAACTGGCGTACTTTGTAGGTTGGCACGCTTACGTGTCTTACTACACCGCTACCGTTGCACTGGTTATGGTTTTTGGAAGCTGTTGGTTATGGTCTCTCTTGGGACATCTTTATTATTTAACCCTGCCTTAAACAAGGCATTGTCTGTTATTGATGGCGACAGCATGGCGGGTGTGGTGGTACGCGATACCATGCAAAACAACGGCATGGTGGCCGAAGAAACCAAGCGTAACCCCTATTACGGCAAGCAAATGTGGGTCAACATGTGGGCGGCTACGCTCATTTGGGGGTTTGGGGTTAAAACCATACAAGCCTTGTATGACAAAACCCAAGCGGCCATGGGTCGGCCTCGTACCGATATGGACATGGACTTGCTACACGAAGCCAACACCCCTGCCCTATGGCAACAGTGGGAGGCCAAGGGTAAGGCCAGTGCCAGCCCAACCCTGCAAAAAGCCGCCGACACGGTGCGTAACATCACCCGTATTGCTGATGAGCCTATCACCCAAAAACAGCTAATTGCCCTAATGGAGCCGATTAAGCTGGGGCGTTTTATGATGTCGTCGGTCATCCCTTCGGCCACGTTGGGTTTTGTGGTAACCGTGCTAGCACGCCACTTGCGTAACAAGGAGCTTGCCCAAGCCCACCCCGACGCTGACTTGACCTCGTTGAACATGGGCCCCCAAGCCGCCCTGCACGGTGTCACGCAAAGCCAAGCCGTTACTCAGCCTACGCTTTTGGGTAAGCCTACTGCCCTTGCTGATGCCCCGCTGCCCAACCCCTTTGAACCCTTAAAAACAGCCAGCCTCTCGCCTGTGGTGAAGCCTCAGCCTGTGGTCACGTCACTCTCTGCCCAAGCTACCGCCACCACACAACCCAGTTTTGGTGCTGCACCGCCTAATGCCTTGATGGGTGGTGGGTTTACGAAGTTAATACACACCCTTAACAGCAACGAGGCCCTAGCCACGTTGGTGGGTGTCGATACCCTCATTTCGGGCGGACGGATACTGTCGTCTGAAAACTGGCAAGAGGGCATGGAGTGGGCCGTGCAAGAGCTGGCCTTTGTCTCCATGATTTACTTCTTGGCTCCGTGGGCGAATACGGCCATTAAACACCAGTTAGGCAAGCTTAACCCTGCTATGGCTCCTTATGTGGATATGAACTTTAAAGGCGTTGAACTGGTACACAATCGCTACGTACAGCCTCACCAACAAAACGGCACGTTTAACGCCGCTGCCGCCACCCAAGCCTTTAAAACCGATGTGCATAAGGGGCTTGCAGAATTGGGGATAACTCCCACAGGCCATGCCAACAGCGAAGCCATGGCGCAACACCTGCTGGATAACTCTGACCAGTTTAAGCACGCCGTACAACAAGCCATGATGCCCGATGCCTACACACCAGGTAAAAACCTCATTTTAGATATGGCCGTAGACAGCGGTGTGTTAAAGGTGATTAGAGAAGACAGAGAAGAAGCTCTGCACAACCACGGGCTAAAGGGCTTATGGCATAGGCAAGCCTTGGCGATGGACCCCGTTAAAGCCCTGCCTTTAGCTGATGCTTTACACAGCCCTGAGCTTGGCATGTTAGAAGGTATTAAGGTGAAGTTTGGCTTAGGCAACGCCCCCACAGGGTTGGTGGGCAACCCCGAAACCCTACAAGGCTTGGCGCATACCCTATGGCACTTGGCCGAACAAACCAGCAAGCCCGAAGCTACGCATACCCTACAACACCTGATGATGGCAACCCAAGGCAGCAAAGCCTTGGCCTTGGGCGCATCGCTAGCTCTTAACTACGTGGCGTTGGCGCATATTACCCCCAAGTTTAAGCACTGGCTAAGCAAGCACGCCAGTGGTGGCACGTGGACGGATAAAATTGGCTCCACCCCAGCCACGGGACAGCGGGCAGGCACGGCGCATACCAGCAGCAGCCAAGCCACCTTTAGCGGGCAGTTACCCTTAGGCCAGCACGCCGCTAACTTGGCTGACCTTGCCAAGCAAAACCCCTTTGCCGTGGCCAAGCTTAACCAAGTGCAAGGCAGTTACACGCCACCCTTACCTTGGGTACAGCAGCAACCTATAGCTTCGGCTAGTTAGCCCCGTTGGCGGCCAGCCAACTCTCGAATAATGGCATCAAGGCTCACGTCATCAGCCACGGCCAACACGCTTAAAAAGAAGAAGGCATCGGCTAGCTCCCACACTTTCTCCTCTGTGGTGGCGGCTTGCGTGGCTTCAAAGGCTTCTTCAATCACCTTTTTGTGGAGCAAATGCCTGTTGGCGAACAGCTTAGCCGTATACGACCCTTCGGTGGGGTGTTGCTTACGGGTGGCCAACAACTGCCACAAGTGGCTTAGCGTAAACGAGTTGGCTCCCCAGCAGGTGTCTGCCCCTGTGTGGCAGGTGGCACCCACTTGGCGAACGGTAAACAGCAGGGCATCACGGTCGCAATCATAACGGGCTTTTAGCAAGGTTTGTGTGTGGCCACTGGTTGCCCCTTTCTCCCACAGGGCTTGCCGAGAGCGAGAGTAGTAGATGCCCTTGCCCTGTACCAACGCCTCCGCCAACGATTCGGGGGAGGAGTAAGCCAGCATCAGCACTTGGTGACTGTCGGCATCTTGCACCACGGTGGGGATGAGGCCGCCCTGTTTGTCAAAGTCGAGGGTCTGCACCATCACCTCGGCGGGGTTAAGCAGCCCTTGGTAGAGTGCCATGCCCACTTGCACATCGACCCCTAGCTTGGCCAGTTGGGCAGCATTTTGCGAGGAATTGACCCCACCTGCCACGGTGATAGGGTGAGGCAGGTGGGCTTGTAAGGCTTTAACCACATCAGGGCTAAGCCCTTGTAGGCCGCCTTCGCCTTCAACAAAGGTGACGAGGTAGCTGCTGCAATAGGGGGCTAAGCGATTGGCACGCTCTACAAGGCTTTCGCCTGTGCTTTGCGTCCAGCCGTGGTCTAGCACTTCGCCAGCGGCGTTATGGTCTAGCGCAACTTGCAGGTGCTTGGGCGCAAACAACGAGAGAAACTCGGGGGTGGCGGCGGTGCCAACAATCAATTGGGTGGCTCCTGCCCGTAGCAGCTCTCGGCCACGGTCTACGGTGCGAATGCCCCCGCCTGCCCGTACGTTGGCAAGGCCACACAGTTGCTTTACCAGGGCGAGGTTGTCGCCCTTGCCCATGGCGGCATCAAGGTCAATCACGGCCACGTCGCCGTAGCGGTTAAAGGTGTGGGCAAGCTGGGTGGGGGGTGTTTCGGCGGTAAGGACGAGGTCTTTACCTTGGCGTAGTTGCACGGCTTGGCCGTTTTGCAAGTCAATACTGGGGATGAGCATGGCGAGACTCCTGCTAGGGGTACGATGCTGACACTGTAACAGAAAGCCTTGCTTGCCCCAAGGTGTTAGCCCCGCCTAGGGCAGAGGGGTGTGTTGCCAGTCGGGGGCTAGCTTTTTATAACCCTATGCTAATGCTTAGGTTGGGTAACTGATGAGCATTGCTAGGGGTGAGGTATTGTTGAGGGTTAGGGAGTCTTCGGTTGTTCATCAGTCCTCTTTTGCCTGAGTTTCTAGCTTTTTAACAATACTGACCATTTTCTCAAATTGAGGAGCAACCAAACCAATCCAATCTCCCAATTGCTCAACAGGTGATACTTGCTTGTTAGAGTTTTTGTACATGCTTGAAGTAGGAGATGTAAACAATTTATCAATTTGAGTAACTAAAAATTCGGGCGTTGCTTAATTAGCATAGATACGTTTGCCATTCATGTGTAAAAAATAAGGTTAAGCTTGCTTGCACCATGTGTAAGGCCTTTGAATAGCAAAAGGTTTTTCGCCTGAAGCGTGCTAAATAGTG
>JBIKUS010000206.1:0-2749 GCA_044347425.1 Vampirovibrionales bacterium
AAAACCCTTGGCCTTGTCGTGCGTTGAAAACTTGAAACGCCGTTTTACCTACATGAACTCCGATCAACAAGGCTTGAATTTCGTAACGGATTTACAAGAAGTCAAAACTACTTGGCACCCCATTGAAAGCATTGGTGGAGCAACGAGCAGCTACTAATTGACCGGACTTGATCAAAACAAGAACTTCAGCATTTTACGCGTTATTTTGAAGGATTAGGCTCCTCAAATACCATGTAAGGATTTTCGCGAATGAGCCCTTTTAGGTTTTCTTTGCTGATTTTTACTGTAGGACGTCCGGCAGCGTAAGGACCAACTTCGTACTCTTGAAAATAAAACGTAATTCCCCGTGGACTTAATGAAAATACTTTCGGAAGTTCAAAGGGTTGCTCATCGGTAGTAAACCACCAACCATCGCGACCGTTTTGATTGATAAACTTGGATTTAGCCAATTTCGTCAGGGCGTAAATATCCTCGTCGTAAAATAAATCAGAAAGTAAAATTTGGTTCCCTGTCCGAAGATCAAAATTAATCGCTTCAAAAGTGCTTGAACCGTGTGCAGCACCGTAGGCAAAATAATAACGATCAATCCCATACGACAGGACTAAATTAGAGGAATCAATCACCGAACATACCACATCCTCCTGGGCCATATCCTCCATCTCCCCGGCATTTCGTTTCACCTCATTCACGTATTTCTGAATCGCTCCTGTACCTCCTTTATTACCGGTAATTTTTCGGGCAATCAATGCGTTAATTCGATCGGCGATTTCCGGGTTTTTTGTATTTACATGAAGTAACTTTACGGTTCTTCGATTGCACCAATCTTCGCTGTATTCCATCTCATCCATCATCGGAACGTCGCAATTTTCAGCGTTGAATTTGTGGGTTTCAAGCGTTAATATTGCGTTGTATGGAAGTTCTTTCGGCAATTCATCGGTGTCTTTTTTAACCTGAGGCGAGGTTCCTTTCTTGGTATCCGAATCATTGCACCCCATAAAAAGCAAAGCGATGAAAATTAAACTGCTATTGCGCATACTTAAGAATTTACACAACAAACTTACTATAAATCCCTAAATTCCCTAATTTTTACGACGTTTTTTGGGTTTATTCTCAGGGCTCCCCGAAGAATTAGGGTCATCTTCCTTTTGACCTTTTGTGTATTCCTTATAATCATGCTGCAGAAAGAATTCATCCTGATTCTCTGCGTTCTTTGAGCTAAGACCTTCTTCCTCCCCTACCACAAGTCGAACATAACATCCCGTTTTCTTGCCGTCGGATAAAAAGAACATTTCTGGATCTTTTCCATTGACCAAAGCAAAGGGAGAAGTGAGGGCATTTCCTCGAGTTACCAAACCGTAAGACATCGTATCACGCACCCATAGCGCTGTTTCGGAGGCCAAACCATGAAATTCTCCGTTCTCGTTACGATATCCTCCGGGCAATAAGTTATAGTTGTACAAATTCTCCCCTTGAAGTAAACTGTTCCAATCCGTTTTAGAGCGAAGTCGTTCGCCAACAATCCCCATATTCGACCAATTAGCCACCCGGGCTCTACCCTCTATGGGAATATTCGTGTGGATGTAGAGGTTACTAAAATCATCGTTATTGGCGACACGCGTATTTTCAGGAGCCAAGCCTCGAGGATCTGCAATTGCAAACCAGTTATACAACAATCCGTATTTTTTACTGAGCGTAGTATCATTGTTATATGCACAGTAAGCTGGAATACCGTTATCGAGGCAATAAAGCCACTCCGCACGGGTCTTGGCATTACGAATAGGATCCCCGTTTCTGAAAGTTGTTTGATTTAAATTGGTCGTTGCCCACAACAACTTATCAATTTGAACAAAATCAATTTGACCAAAAAATGAAGCCGTTAAGGCACAGGAAAACAGCAAAAAAATGAGTTTTTTCATGGTTACAGAATGGATTACTGTTGAATCGTTACAAAAATAAGAGAACTCGAAGCCTCGCAACACAAAAACGAAAGAAATCCTTTATATTTGTCGCCCAAATCGGGATGTAGCGCAGTCCGGTAGCGTACACGTCTGGGGGGCGTGTGGTCGCAGGTTCGAATCCTGTCATCCCGACGAATCCTTGAAAACCCATTGCGCGCAATGGGTTTTCGGACTTTAAGACTCAAGGATGTTCGGATTTAAGGACTCAAAGGCGTTGTAAATAAAAAGCAACATTCTCTTTTTAACTTAATATCCTAACTCAAGGATTTTAGGGCCCAAAACAAAGGCTGATTCTAGGAAATGTTAAAAACGACTTTTCGAACGTCGCATGAATTTTCCTTTTTTTTCAGAATACGAAAGAATTGTTTTCTACCTTTGTTGAAATTTAAAATAAATTAGTCATGAAAAAAGGATTATTGGTTCTACTTGTAGCGGTTCTAGCCGTTGCATCATCTTGCTCAAAGGATGCAAAAATTAACAAAAGATTGGATGGAGAATGGAAAGTGGTTACCATCGGTGGTATTGCCCCTGAAATCGATGAGAGTTATACGTTAAAATTCAACAAAGAGGATAAATTAACGGGGAACGGTACATTCACCAACACCTTTATGGGTCAATCCTTCACGGACGCCTTTACTTACTCCGTGCTCGATCAAAAAATTACGTTAATTCTTGATGGAACTGCCGAAATTTGGTCTGTTACCAAATATGAAAAAGATCGAATGGAAATGGTGGACACGGACGGGGATGTTTGGGTTTTAGATCCAAAATAAACCACACAATTTTCTATT
>JBIKUS010000212.1:0-2742 GCA_044347425.1 Vampirovibrionales bacterium
CGCTCGATGGCTTCACGCGAGATTTTCATCTCTCAAGATGTGGTTGGGTGACTGGATGATTTCGGTGGTATCACCGTTGTACCCGGGCCAGCTGCCAGTGTCCTCGCAGACCATCCACTGGCGGATCCACGACTGCCAGGTGGCGCTGGCTTTGTCGAGCGACTCGGCGCCCAGCTGGTACACTGCTACCGCGTAGGGGGCCACGTCTTCGACGCAGACCCACTGCCATTCACGGGTCTCACCGGTGATGTCCCGGTAGAGGTCCCGGTAGTACGCGGCCTGTACGTCGTAGCGCAGCTGGCCAATCTGCCGCCTGAATCCGTGCCTGCTGGCATCGCGGCACTTCTTGAGGTCCACGATCACTGGCATGGACGTGGGCAACCAGTCGATCAGGCCCTTGCGTTCGCAACCATCGAACTCCCCGAACATACCCACCTGGGCCTTGCCGGGTTGAGCGAAGATCCGGCCGGCGACCGGGTGTGCGCGCACCGCTTGAACCATGCGTTCGACGGTTTCGATGGCGTCCTGCTTGAACACCGTGACGCCTCGGGCTTCCTGATCGTCTCGCCAGGCGCGTGCATCCTTCGTGCGGTAGTCGTCGTAGGCCGACGTGGTCCAGAGGTACGGTGTCCCGAGGATCTTGTGGTCCAGCAGGCTGCCGATGTCCATGGCATCGGTGGGCTCCTTCTCTTCCTCGAAGCCTGCCGAGGCGTGCAGGGCAGACCGGGAGAACGCCTTGAGGCTGGAGATGTTGATCGCAGGGTGGCTGCGATAGGTGGAAACGTCGATGGGGTGGACGAGTTTCATGGGTGGATCGAATCGGTATTCAGCGGTGCGCCAAGCGGGGTTGAGTTTCACGCAATCGTGTTGGCCTTCTGGAACGCACGGCCGATGCCCCGCTTGTTGCGGATCACCCAGTTCTGAATCTCTGCCGGCAGGTCGGCGACCGTGGGATAGGTGTCAGCATCGGGCCACCACTCAAGATCGGTGGCGAGCTTCGCCAGCTGCGCGTAGGTGATCCCGATCTGAGCCAAGGTGGACTCGGCGGTCTGCTCGACGGGATCGAACGAACGCAGTGGAGCCGGTGCCGGCTCAGGCGCAGCTGGAGTCTCAACGGGAGCGGGCTTGGGCTCAGTGAACACCGGCTCAACGGGGGCAGTCGTTGGAGCGGGTTCTGGGGCCGGCTCAACCACCGCGATGGCCTCGGGCTCCTTCTTGCGGCGCGGCGACTTGGGCTCAGGCGGCGTCGGCGTCACGTCCATGATGGACGTGGTGACGGACGGCTGAACGGCCTGCTGGGCCGCCGGAGTGTCATTGACCTCCTCCGAGGTGTGCATACCCAACGCGATCTCCGGCGCGTAGGCGCGGGTCCAGAACGCAGCGGCGCGGTACTGGAGCATCTGCTCCGGCATGGTCTTCCACTTGGAACCGTTCTTGGAATACCAACCCTCGGCCTTGGCCATGGCGATCGTCACCAGAGCGCCGACCAGTTCGAGGTTGCCCTCGCGCTCAACGGCGTAGGCGCGGCATCCCCACTCGTCGGCGCCTTCCTTGCCGACCCAGCGGAACCGCATCGGGGAGAACCGGCCGCAGCTGTTGACGGTGGCGATCAGGAACGCGGCGCTCCAGGTGGGCTTGCCGTGGATGGGAACCATGGACTGCATCACGGCCATCACCGAGGCGCCGATGCGCTGGGATAACTCCAGCGCGATGATGCAGTTACCGAGGTTGGCCTCGCCCCGGTAGGAATCGGGAACGAGGGTGGAGGAGGCCAACGCCTTGGCCATGCGTTGGACGGACACGAACGCGTTCTCCGAAGAGAAGGCGCTCAGGGGTTGCGATTGCTGGGTTGTTGCGACTGGTAGGTTGCTCATACGTGTGTCAACGTATGGCAAGTGGTGTGTGCCGTCAATACAGGATTATCGGATTCCCACAGCTTTTTTCGATTTTGCGTTCGCAATGTCCTCGATCCGATCCAGCTGCCGCTTGGTGGCTGTCGCCGGATCCAACTGCGAAATGCGGGTCTTGAGTTCGACTGCGCGGACCTCCTGCATCCTGGTCAACTCCTCCGGAGTGGCCTGCCGTTGCACGCGGCCGAACTGGAAGAACCGATTGTTTTGCGGGGTGGACGGAGTCCACCCAGTCTTGGCCAGCACTTGGTAGGCACGATCAGGATCGTCGCCTCCAACGATTGCAGTGCCGCCGGTGAGGATCGACATGATGCGCTCCTGGGCACGCGGCGTGCCTACTGGGTCTCCAAGGAAGTTTCGGTCCACCTTACCGCTCCAGGGCGTCGGCACTAGGAGGTTAATGAACGTCTGGTCCTTGGGATTGAACTCGGCGCCGGACATAGCGGTCGCCTCGCGCAGGAGGGGTTGAAACGGAATCAGCGGACTCACCGCTCCGGCCGCGATCTTACCCAGATCGGGGGCTTGGCGGTACATACCGGATCCAATCATACCTGACGCGGTGCGCCCTTGAGCTACAGCTGAGTAGGCTCCGTAGGCCAGCGCGCCAGCGATGTCTTTTGCGTTGAGTTCACGGGGCTCAAACTTAAGGCCCTTCTTTTTAGCAGCGGCCTCAGCCTTTTGGTTCAGTCGGTTGCGCCTAGCGACTTGATACTGAAGCTCACCGATCGCGGCCAACGCCGGCCGGACAACCTGAATCGGCCCAGTGTTCAGCGATACGCGCAGGATCTTCCCGCCGGGCAGGTCGAGTTCCATGGTATTTGGGCGGTGGCCT
>JBIKUS010000196.1:0-2597 GCA_044347425.1 Vampirovibrionales bacterium
TTTTTTTTTTGTCACCCTCTTGGGGCGCACTAGCAGGTGGAGGCAAGGGGGTAAGTGGCGGTGGTGCCAACGGCGGAGGCGCAAGGGGAGGGGGCAACGCCTCCAACATGGCTCTGTCTTCTTCTTCTTCGTCGTCGCCTAAGGGCGTAGCATCAGGCCATAGGGGTTCGTTGGCTAAGGTGAGTTCGGGGGCGGGTTGCCGTGGCGCAAGCGGCGGCGGTGCTAACGGCGGGGGCGCAAGCGGGGGCGGAGCCAGCGGAGGAGCAACCGCCTGCACAGGAGCAGGGGCTGGCATGGCCACAGGGGCAGCAGCCACTTGCCCTCCTCCCCCTACGGGACGTTTTTCTACAATAATGGTGATGCGTTGTGGGCTACCCAACACCTTGCTGGCCGCTTGGCTTAACGCCTCCAACTTGGTGGGCTGTTTGAGCGTATTGGCAAGGGTTTCGCTGGCGCACCCTACCACAATTTCACCATCGGCCACTCGTTTTAAAAAGCAATTGCCCGTAAATAGGCTACGGGTGGGCATGTTGGTAATCGCCTTGCCAATGGCTTGCTCTAGGGTCAGCAACGAAGCCTCTGCCCCCAACGGCGCAGGTGCGACAGGAGGAGGCGCAACAGCAGCAGGAGCAGGAGCCAGTGGCGGCGGAGCCATAGGCGCAGGCGCACTCATGGGCGCACTGGCCACTGGTGCCACGGGGCTGGGCTGACGGCTGAGCTGTTGCAGTTGTTGCTCTAGCGTGGCCAGCCTGTCTTGTAGCCGTTGCAAGGTAGCGACATCGCTAGCCACGGTGGGGGCAGCTGGTGCGCTTGCGCTAGCGGAGGCCTCAGGTTGAATGACTTGCAGTAAGCCCAATAAACCTACCTCTAACACCAGTTGGGGTTGTTGGGTTCGGCGTAGTTCAGTCTCTAAGCTGGCCAGTTTTTGCATTAAGCCCACCAACCAAGGCCGTTGCCAACCCGCTACTTGCGCCAAGCAGGCCTGCCAATAGTCGGCGTTTAATTCCAGTAGGGCAGCCCCTTGGGCGGCTTCGGGGTCGTTGGCCTGTACTGTGGCCAAGGCCAGTAACAACGTACGGCTGTGCTGCATCAGCGCATGAATCACTTGGGCAGGCTCCACCCCTTGGTGGTTGAGTTGCGAGGCCAGCTCCAGCACTTTAGCGGCATCTTGCGCTAGTACGGCTTGGGTTAAGGCCAATAACGGCGTTTCATCTACCGAGCCTACCAATTCAATCACGTGTTGCTTACTTAAATAAGCGGGTGTCACCATTCTGGCCAGCACGCTGGCTTGGTCGAGCAGGCTCAAGGCATCACGCAAACCGCCTTTAGCATGTTGCGCAATCAGGGGGAGGGCTTCGGCATCAAAGCCCAAGGCCTCTTGCTGGCAGACCCACGCCAATCGGTCGATAATGGCTTGGGTGCTAATGCGTTGCAAGTCAAAGCGTTGGCATCGGCTTAAAATGGTGGGCAGCACCTTGTGAGCCTCGGTGGTGGCAAACAAAAACACCACGTTGGGGGGCGGCTCTTCGAGGGTTTTAAGCAGGGCGTTAAACGCCTGCGAGGTGAGCATATGCACCTCGTCAATAATAAAAATCTTGTAGCGGCCACTCAACGGAGCAAGGCGTGCGCTTTCAATTACTTCTCGGGCGTGTTCTACCTTGTTGTTGCTGGCAGCGTCAAACTCTACCACGTCTAGCGCGTTGCCTTGGGTAATGCCCACGCAACTGGCGCACACTTGGCAGGGGGTCAGGGTAGGGCCTTGTTCGCAATTGAGGGCTTTGGCAAAAATACGGGCGGTAGAGGTTTTGCCTGTGCCACGGGGGCCTGTAAACAGGTAGGCGTGGGCTACTTTTTGCTGAGTAATGGCGTTTTGCAAGGCTTGCGCTAGGGCGGGTTGCCCCATCAGTTGTTCAAAGTCTTGCGGGCGATACTTGCGATAGAGGGGGATGTAGGTTTCTATCATGGGGGCAACGTCCAGCAACAACACATTAGCTTACAGACCCTTACCTTAGCTTTTATAGGGCGCAGAGGCAAGGGGCAGGTGGCCAACGGCTGGCTTGGACGGCAAAGGGTGTAGCGGTGGGGGCATAGTTATTCTTTATGGTAGTGATTTAGAAGCAAGTACACACGACGGGGACGGGTTTCCCCATGAGGCTGCTAGGATAGGGTAGGTAACCACTTTGGACTAATTTACGTTATACTGGGTCTTGTTTATGACTATTACTGAAAGGGTATCTACATGCAAATTCCACAACATCTTGCCAATGGGATAGATGAATGGCTAAGCAATACTGTAGGAATACTCCAAAGTAGAAGAGAGATAGATGATGAAACAAAAGATACTTTAGTTCAAAAGATTACACAACTTCAAAATGAAAAAATACTATATGAATTAACAGCAAAAGAGTATAATGACCTTATTCAGGAATGGAGCGAACTTCTGTCTCAGTTGCGGAATTACCCGCCACCACATATACCTCCGACAAATTAAACTATTTGAATACTAAGGTTTTGTGTTACAATGGTTGAATGAACAACACAAAAGGCAAGCCAATTAAGACCAAAGCGGAACAGCTTGAAGACCGCAAAAAGCTAGT
>JBIKUS010000075.1:0-10118 GCA_044347425.1 Vampirovibrionales bacterium
GCCCCCTAACAACCCCACCACACAAGGGGTTGCACCCCTTGAGAATCCCGCCATGTTTTCTCCGTTACTTTGGCGAGTCCTTGGGTTGCGTTATCGGGTTACACAAATTCCACGCCCTGACTGAGTTGAACTCTCGTCAAGGTTGCGAAGCACCCCGAAGGGGTTGCCTTGACGAACAGTCCACCCAAACGCTCTAGCCCTGAAAGGGCAGTTTCATTCTTAAACTGCCCTTTCTGCCATTTGGCGAAAACGGAGGGGGAAGCCCGTCTGGCGGGGGAGGCAGAGCCTCCCCCTTGAAGACAACCAGCCATACCACACAAAACCAAGCTTTTCGTCTGTTTTGGCTGATGCGAGGGGTGGTCTCCCCTCGCGCTCCCCCACAGAGGGGGCTTTGCCCCCTACTGCTTACCCCCAATAGCGAAGCTCGCCCCTACCGCTCGGCACTCAGACTCGCCTGCGGCTCGATTCGTTTTTGCCGAGCTGGCTTTTCTGCAATTTTTGCATGTTTTGGTGCGAAAACGGAGAAGAGAGCAGCGTCTGGCGGAAAGACAACCAACCAACATAAAGGGCATTAGGCAGAATGCACCAAGGGCAACGTCAGGATAAACGTGGTACCCTCGCCCACAACAGAGGAAACGGCAATGGTGCCACCGTGTTTTTCGATGATGCGGTAGCACAACGCCAAGCCCAAGCCCGTGCCAACCCCTCGGCCTTTGGTGGTAAAGCCAGGGTCGAAAATCTTACTTAAATGCTCGGGGCTAATGCCTTTGCCGTTGTCGGCAATGCTGATGCTGAGCGTGCCTGTTTGGTTGGCCGTTGCAGCATGATACGCCGTGGTAAGGGTGAGCTGTGGCTGTTCCACCTCGGCCATGGCGTGTAGGGCGTTGACGATTAAGTTCATAAACACTTGGTTGAGTAACCCAGGGTAGCACGACAGGCTCGGCAGTTCTGGCGCAAAGGCCTTAACCAACGTCAAGTGCTTGGGCAGGCTGGAGCGCATGAGTAGCAGCGTGCTGTTGAGGCCATCGTGCAAGTTGGCCACTTTGCGCTCGCTTTCGTCTAGGCGGGCAAAGTTGCGTAGGTTTTTGACCGTTTCGTCGATGCGGTGACAGGCCAAGCGATTGAGCTTGAGTAGGTGGGTCATCAGCTCCACCCGTTTTGGCTCTAGCGAGGGGGGGAGGGGAGGGGTTTCGGTAGGCCAAGGGGTGGCGGTCAGCTCGTTGGCCAGCCGCTCCATACAACTAAGGAGGGTGTTATTGTTGCCCAAAATACTGCCGAGCGGTGTGTTGACTTCGTGGGCGATGCCTGCCACAAACTGCCCCAACACGGCCATTTTTTCGCTTTGGATGAGTTGTGTTTGCGCCTGTTGCAGTTGGGCGAGTGTGGCGTTGAGTTGTTCGTTTTTTTGGGCCACTTCGTCAAACAGGCGGGCTTGCGCCAAGGCCACACCCAGGTGTTCGGCCAGCGTCCTAAACAGGTCGAGGTCTTGGGTGAGCCAACTGCGGTAAGTGTCGCACTGGTGCAGGGTGATGCTCCCCACCAAGTCAGCCCCGAGCAAAATAGGAAAGACCGCCAGCGATTTGATCTGGTTGTCCACCAAAAACGTGGTACTGGTTTCTTTTAGCAGGAGGGCGGGGCAGTCTCGGGTATCGTCTAACACAAAGGGGTTGAGGGTGTGGGGTTGGCCAAGCGTGGGCGCACGCAACTTAAACACGGCTCGCTCAAACGGTGCCACACCCGAGGCAGGCAAATAGCCCGCTTGCAAGCTGGCCACGCCCGATAGTTGGTAGGTAAACGACTGTACCCCTTCTGTAGCAACGTCTTGCGAGGCCAGTAACGCCTCTAAGGCTAACGTGCTGGGGTAGGATTGTATAATGCAACGGCTTACGCCCATCACCTGCGAAAGTTCTTCGGCGGCGGTGGCCAAAATTTGGTTAATATCTAGGCTTTGGCGAATGGCCATGGTGAGCCTGTTAATTAAAAACTCTCGGCCGTGTTGGGTTTGGTGCTTAAGTTGCAGGCGGTGGTTGGTCATGGCCAAGGCGACCACGGGGGCGACCGTGGCCAGCCACGTCAATTCGTCAATGGCAAAGGGGGCGGGGCGTTGCAGGGCTAAACACCCCATCACTTGGCCGTGTGCCAATAAGGGCAACACTACCGCATGGCTTGGCACAAGGGCTTGTGGGTTAAGTACCAACGAGGCCAATGTCTCGGCCTCAACGGTTAGCGTGGCCAAGGTAGGGTCGGCCAGTAGAGCCACGAGGCAGGCATCGTTGCCGACAAAGCTAGGGAGGTTGGTTTCTAGTTGGGTGAGGCCTGTTTCATCCAGCAAGACACGTAAGGCGATGCTATTACACGATTCGTCTAACAGCAGCAGGCAGGCGTGGCTAAACGTGGCTCGGTGTTGTAGGGCTTCGGCCAGTGCGTCGACTGATTCATCAAGCAAGGGTGAGGCGAGTAACCCCAAGGCTACATGGCCTAAATCAGTAAGCCAAGCGGCTTGTGCAGAGGACAGGTGACCGTGTTTTTGCAAGCTAGGCAGTGTACTCACTACTCACATCCGCCAGAGTTGTTAAAAAAACTGGGAGGCCTAGGCACCTTGAATATGTAACACAATCTCGTTAGCTTCGGCATAGCCCAATTGCTCACGGGCGCGTTTTTCGAGGCTTTGGGGCGTGGCCAATACGGCAAGCTCGTGCTGTAGCCATTGGCTACGTTGGCGTAATTGCGTGGTGGTTTGCGCTAAGGCAGGTAGGGTAAGCGACAATTGCGCTAATTCACCTACATGGCTAACCATGGTTAAGCCACTTTGCACAAGGGCTATCAGCACAGCAACGGCCATAACGGGGGTGAGGCATTGTTGCCACCACGCCAAGCGTTGGGGACGTACCCGAGTGGCTCTGCGCTGGGGCGCAACAGGTTGACCAGGTGTAAGGGGGGGAGCAATAGGGTGCGACGAATTGCCGTAGGCAACTTCATTGCTATAAGTACGAGCTAACGACGACGACACCTTGGCCACCTAAACCTTTCAAACAAACTCAATTTTGTAACAACACAAACCCAAACTGTTGAGCCAAGGGAATGTAATGCATCTACACGTTAACTTTATTATAAACATATCCTTAAGGCGATGAGAAGCACGAAAGGGTAATGTAACAAAACTTCAACCTTTTGGATGAGATTGCTAGGTTGGTAGTAGGTAAACCTCCACCCAAAGGCTAGGATGCCCACCTTAGCCCAGTTCGGGTTCGGCCTCTACGGTGTAGGTTTCTTGCCACTCGTCCCACGCTATGTGTAACAGGTTGGGGCGGCAACACACTTGGCAATCTTCGGTGTAGCGTTGGTGTTGCCCCGCCGACACGTCGACCCAATGGTCGTTAGGTTGGTAGCAGTAAGCGCAGGTGTAAAGGGTGTGCATGGGGTTTTGGCTCCGTTTGATAAGGCCTGAGAGTAGGGGGTATTTTAGTGGTTGGCTTGACCTGAGCGTCTGTTTACCTTACTTATGAGTGTACTCGCTAACCTACAGTTTTGCATCCATTTAAAAGGACACCACGCCATGGCACATCCGTTGATTGATTACGTTGAAGCCCAAGAGAAAAAAGCCTCTTTGCCCCTGCTGATGCCTGGCGATACCGTTAAGGTCATGGTGCGTATTAAAGAAGGTAACAAAGAGCGTCTACAAGCCCTTGAAGGCGTTGTACTCCGCATCCGTGGTGAAGGCATCAACAAAACCTTTACCGTGCGTAAGGTATTCCAAGGTATTGGCGTAGAGCGTACCTTCTTGCTCCACTCTCCTAAGCTAGAGAGCATTACCGTATTGCGTCGTGGCCGTGTGCGTCGCGCCCGCTTGTACTACTTGCGTGAGCGTATTGGTAAGGCTGCTCGTATCCGTGAGAAAACCACGGGTATTTGCGCCCCAGGTAAAGCTGGCTCGCTGATGAACTTGAGCAAGAAAATGAAGAAAGCTCAGCAAGAAGCTGCCCCCGTGGCTGCTGCTGCACCAGCTACTAGCGTTGACACCACGCCTTCGCAAGACTAAGCCCCATTTGATAACCTTGCCCTCGCTAGTTTGTATGGCGAGGGTATTGGTTTTCAAGATGGTTTTAAAAGTGCAGAGGCTTTGTCGGTTAAGGTTTGTCATCTTACCAGTTTATAACTTTTGAGACGTTCCTTTTTTTGGCAATTTTTTCTTTTTTTAGGTGTTTTTAGCCCCCACCTCACCGCTCAACTATCCCTTTTTTAACTTCAGAGTCAAAGCGTCACTATGGCACTCATCCAATGGTACCCAGGCCACATGGCCAAGTGGGATAAAGAACTTGAAGCCTCGCTTGCTGGGGTGGATTGTGTGATTGAAGTGCGTGATGCTCGCCTGCCCCTTGCCAGTGCCTACCCACAACTGGAAGCTCGGTTGAAAGGCAAGCCCCGCTTATTGATTTTGAACAAGGCGGATGTGGCCGATCCCGTGCAAACCCAACGCTGGCTGGCGTTGTTTGCCGAGTTGCCTAACGTGACACCACTGGCTTTTTGCGCCAAAACCTTTACTGGCCCCTTACGCCAAGCCCTCATTAACCATGCCCTTACCCTTACCCACACCGCCCGTAACAAAACCGTGGCGAAGGGGCTGAAGCCTCGCCCTGCTAAGCTGGTGGTGATGGGCTTCCCCAACGTGGGCAAGAGTAGCCTTATCAATGCCTTGGTACAAAAGAGCCGTTGTACTGTTGGGCATAAGGCGGGGGTGACTCGGCAAACGCAGTGGCTACGGTTACACCCGCAACTGCAACTGATGGATTCGCCTGGCTTGCTACCGCCTAAGCTCCCCCAGCAAGAGTCGGCCTTGTGGTTAGCCATGGTAAGTGCTATTGGCGACAAAGCCTATGACGATGAGGAAGCAGCACAAGCCTTGCTGAACAGGCTTGAGGTGATGTACCCACAATTGCTCACCCACCACTACGATTTGCCTCCCGCTACCAACGACGAACCCATGACACTTGCCCAATTAGCCATGCGTCGAGGTTGGTTGCTAAAAGGTGGCTTGCCCGACGTGCCACGTGCCAGTAGGCAATTACTGCACGATGCTGCTATGGGACACCTAGGGGCGTTTAGCTTGGAGTGGCCAGAATGCTCATTACAACAACTCCCAACGATATCACCCGTAACGCTTTAAAGTTGCTGAGCCCCTTGTGGGCATGGGATGCTGAACAGTTGGCTCCATACCACGGCGAACGGCTCCCAGTTGGGTGCGACGAAGTAGGCCGAGGGTGCCTGATGGGTCCTGTGGTGGCGGCTGCCGTGGTGCTAAAGCCCACTGCTCAGGCCAGTTTTGAGGAGTTTTCTCCGCAGGAGCGACTGTTATTGGCGCAACTCAACGACAGTAAACGGTTGTCTCCCCAGTGCCGAGAGGCGTTGTTGCCCTTGCTGCATACCTTGCTTTGGGTGGCCGTGGCCGAGGCCAGCGTGGAGGAGATTTTGACGCTCAACATACGGCGAGCGTCGCATTTGGCAGCGACCCGTGCGGCCAAGGCAGTATTGGGTAAGGTTGAAGGGTGTGCGGAGCTGACCCCGTGGCTCTGGATGGATGGCCGAGAAACCTTGCCCGAGTGGCCTTATTTGCAGAGTGCGTGGGTGAAGGGCGATGGATGTTCGGCGTTGATAGCGGCTGCATCGGTAGTGGCCAAGCAAGCCAGAGATGCGTGGGTGGGGGCGTTGTGTCTTGAGCATCCCGCTTGGGCGCAGGCTTACGGTTGGGCAGCCAACATGGGTTACGGCACGCTACGCCACAGGCAGGGGGTAGCTCTACACGGCGTTACGCCTTACCACAGGCTTGGTTTTAAGATGAGTTGCCACTAGCGCATACTTTGTATCTTTGAAAATAGCGGCGATTTTGTCGGTTAAGATTTAATATTTTACAAGTTTGTACAGCTTGGATGCTCCGTTATTTGGCGATTTTTTCTTTTTTCTTTTTTTAGGTGTTTTTAGCCCCCACCACGCCGTTAGAGGAAACGATAGGCCAGTTTAAACCAGAATTGGCATTAGCACTAACGCACCAACACTCTGCACAACCAACCCATACCGCCGTACAGCACCAACAAGGGGACGGCCAATATCAGCAACGTAACGGGGTCTTGCGTGGGGGTGACGATGGCGGCGATGAGGAGGCTGGCTACCGTGGCTTCTCGCCAAAGGTGCAGCCAACGCTGAGCGGGGACGATGCGGCACATGCTCAACACCAGCATCAGCACGGGTAGCTCAAACACTAAAGCGGTGAGGCCAACCAAGCTCCACACCGTGGCCATATAACTGGCCAAGCTGAGCTGTGGCACGGCCAAGCCCTCGCCAAAACTGAGTAAAAACGAGAGCGTTGCGGGTAGGAGTAACCACAGGGCAAAGCCTGCTCCTGCCAAAGCGCAACCCGTGAGCAAGGCCATACCCAAACCAAGCCATTTTGCTTCGGTGGGGGTGAGGGCGGGGGCGAGGAAGGCCGCCCCTTGCCCTACCCACACAGGCAGGCTTAGCCCCAAGCCCACCACCAGCACGGCCTTAAGCCATACCCACATCGCCTCGCCAGGCACGAGTTGCACAAAGAGGGTTTGCGGTGGAGCCAAGCCCTTAGCCCAGCCAATAAAAGGCGATGCCCACAGCGTGGCCAAGCCACAGGCCACGGCGGTTAAGGCAATGGCCACCCATAGGCGCACTTGTAATTCGGCGAGGTGAGGCAGGCCATAGCGTTGCCAGTGTTGCGCCAACTGCTCTAACCCATCGGCTAGGGGAGAGGCAGAGGGGTTGGTGGTTTGGCCATAAGGCGAGGAAGCTCCAGCCGATGGCCAAGGGGTGGGGTAGGCTGGCCAATCGGGTGTGTCATCGTCTGTTGGTGGCGGGGGCGATGTGGGCATGACGGTTTAGGGGGTGAGCCACGCCAGCAACGCTAACGACTTACCATCCACCAGTTGGCCTGTGCGGGCAGCGTGTAGTAGCTCGTGGGCGTGCATGGCTACGGGGCGAGTGTCTTCGTTGGGGTCGGGTGGGGTATAGGTGGGGTCAAGGGCGAGGCCAGTGGCTTTAAACAGGTGAATCTTCTCGTCGCAAAAGCCTGGGGCAGTCACCATCACGGTGAGTGGCTCCCACGTTTGGGCGGTATAGCCTGTTTCTTCCCACAGCTCTCTCTGCACCGCCACAAGGGGGGCTTCACCCGCCACGTCCAACTTACCAGCGGGGAACTCCAGCAGCCACTCGCCCAAGGGATGCCGATATTGGCGCACCAATAGGTAACGCCCATCGGGCAGTTGAGGCAATACGCACACCCCCCCAGGGTGTTCGACGACTTCTCGCGAAGGGGCAGGGGCGTCGGGCGTGGGCGGCGTGAGGGTGTCGACTCTCACGCTAATAATGCGGCCAGTATAGTGCCGTTGCGAGTGCGTGACTTGGGGCAGAGCTTCAGTGGTTGTGGGCTGCGCCATGGGTTAAAACAGCAGCCTCCACAGTAAAAAGCGACCGTTGAGCTTCTCGCTGAATTGCTTGAGGTTACCCGCCGTGTCTCGGGTGTCTTCAATCAGCTCTTTGAGGGTGTCTTCTTCGTCGTTGGTGGCGGCTTCTACTTGGCCAAGCACCTTACTGAGGGTTTCGAGGTTTTGGGTCAGCAGTTTAAGCGAGGCTTCGAGTTGTTGCTGGTTGCCTTGGCTGGCCAGTACCTGTTTAAGCCCCTTGCTGGCCGTGGCCAAATCAGCCGAGAGGAGGTTGGCGTTGCTGAGCGTGGCCTGTAGGTTGGGGTCGGCCAGCAGGGTGGTGAGTTGCTCTGAGGCTTGGTTGATGTTAGACACGGTTTGCGTCAGCTCGCCCCGTAGCTTGGGATCGTCTATCAGGGTGTTAATGTTGGCCGATAGGTTGTTGAGGTTTTTGGTGAGTTTTTCTGTACTGTCCACAACAATGGTCAAATCACGTTCCATAGTTTTAAACAGGGCATCGGCACTGGCCAACACGGTTTCGGTCTGCTTGGTGAGGCCTTCGAGGTTGACGAGCGTGGCCTGCACGTGGGCAATGGTATCATCATCTAGCAGGGTGTTGAGGCGATCGTTGGTTTCTTTAAGGGCTTCGGCACTGGCAATTTGTATGGCCAAAAAGTCTTTAAAGCGTAGCGGGGGGATGACGGTAAAAAACGTATCCTTAGCAGGGGTTTTAGGGGGGATGTACGTGGGATCCTTACTCGCCATAAAGAGGAAGGGATTTTGGCCTTGGGCATCAAACATGAGCCTAAACGTGGGTTGTGGCGGTGGTATGGCACCAGGGCGAGTAATGCGGTAGAGCAGGCGGTAGCGATTGGCCGAGCCTGTGGCTGGTTTGCCCGTGGCCAGTAAGTTCAATTCAGGCTCTAGCTTTTCTACGTTGCCAATGCTAAGCAGGCCTTCTTGGTATTGGGCTTTAACGGTAAAAGGTAGGCTGGCCAAGGCTTCTTCTACCAGTTTGGGGTCACGTATGAGTAACGAGGTGGGCAGGAGGCGAGGTGGGGTAATCTCAAGGAACTTTTCGCCCACCAGCCCCGCTTGTTGGATGCTAAGGGTGGAGCCTGAGGGTAGGGGAAGGTCTTTATCGTTTAACGAAAAGCTTACACCAACGGCGTATTGGTCATTGTCTACTTGGGTGGCTACTTTATCAACAAAGCCGACACGGATGCCCATGTAATTGACGCTGGCACCCTCTTGCAGGCCATCCACATCGCCAAACAGCACACTGTGGCTTTGGCCTTGGTCTAGCAGCCTGCCCCGTAGCCACACCAACGAGCCTACCAAAATGGCCAACCCCAACAGGGTTAAAAAGCCTACTTTTAAAGCGTATTGCGTGGTTTGTTGCGAAGAAGTGGACATGAGATAACCTAAGGGGGTATTGGGCTAGGATAAGCAAAGCTCCCTCTCCCTTAGGGAGAGGGCTGGGGTGAGGGAACCTTGATGTGTCGGTGTTTTTGGCTGGTTTCCCTCACCCGCTACTTCGTAGCGACCTCTCCCTAAGGGAGAGGGTGTGATGCGTTTCTTGTTGAAATGAAGCATTTTGTGGAAGTCCTAATTGATGACCCTCACCCTGCCCTCTCCCAGAGGGAGAGGGTGGGAAGTTAACGACGACTGCGGCCACGGCCACCCCCTCCGCCACTGTTACCACCTCGGCGGTAGGTGCGTTGTTGGTCGCCTCGGCTTTGCCACTGGGCAGGGGCAGTGGGGGGAGGAGGCAAGTCGTCGTCATTGTCATCGTCTTCGGTAAGGCTGTTGTCGTCATCATCGTCAAAGCGTTCAAACGTGTCATCGTCGTCGTCGTCATGGTGTCGTTGCCTAGCCGAGGGTGGTTTTTCGGCAGTGTCGGGTGTGTCATCGTCATCGGCAAGATCGTCGTCGTCAGCGTCAGCATCCACCAAAGCATCAGCGTCGGTGGTGTCTTCGTTGTCGTCTGCACCTGGGTCGTCCACACCAGCAAAGGCAGTCAAATCATTGGCTTCGGCTTCGGTGGTCAGCCAAAATTCGTGGGTAGGCCAACGCCAATCATCCACCCATAACGCCTCGCTTACGGTAAGGCCAGGCAGCCACACCACTTGGTTACCGTTGGCCAAGCACAGCCATTCATCACGATGTAACAAGGGGACTTTTTGGTTGATAAAATACCGACGTACCGAGGTGGTTTGCGGGTAGCCCAGCGGTTGAATACGGTCGCCACTACGGCGGGTACGCACAGTAAGCCCCGTGAGTAGGCCATCTTCAAGGTGAACCCACAGGCGGCGGCCTTTGGGGTTGGGTACCAGTTTTTGCCAATGGGTGGGCAAACGGTGGTGGGGTAGCGGACGAATAACCAGCACCCACCCAGGCTTCCAGCCCAGTTGTATTTTAAGCGGTTGCGTAATGGGCCAAGGCAACTCTGTGGTGTGTTGTTCTCGGGCGAGTTGCGTGGCTAGGCGGGCGGCTTCGGGGTCGTTGACCATGCGGAGACCAGTCTCATCCAACAAGGCAAAGAGGGGTTTGCCCGACTCATCATTACCTAACGAAAGCCTTGGGGCTTTACCCCGAAAGGTCTGGCGTTGCGCCATAAAGGCCTGTAATTTGTCCACCGTTTCAAGCGTGGGCGAGCAGCCATGTTCTTTAAGCCAA
>JBIKUS010000208.1:0-2577 GCA_044347425.1 Vampirovibrionales bacterium
GTACCTGTTTGAGTCATTTCTTGGTTGGCTTCGTATAATTTGGCAATACCGAAATCGAGCACCTTAACCGTTCCGTCGGGAAGCAAGAAGATATTGGATGGTTTTATATCACGGTGCACAATGCCTTTAAGGTGTGCATAATGAAAGGCCGCTAAGGTGTGGGCGAAAATTTTGGAAATTTGATCGTCGCTGGGGCTACCTTTACGTTTAATGAAGTCGCTAAGGTCTTCGCCTTCCAAATATTCCATGATGATTGATAATTGGTGGGGTTGCTCATCGAAATCGATTACTTTGGTAATGTTTGAATGGTTCAAAGCGGCCATTACTTTGGCTTCATTTTTAAAACGGGTTCTAATTTGCTCGTTGGAAGATAGTATTGGATTCAAAACCTTAATGGCA
This sequence comes from Vampirovibrionales bacterium, assembly GCA_044347425.1. Lineage (GTDB taxonomy): Bacteria > Cyanobacteriota > Vampirovibrionia > Vampirovibrionales > JAJTHC01 > JBIKUS01. The sequence goes on from JBIKUS010000208.1 coordinate 400, forward strand.
ACCTTACTACCGAGCATTTCATGTTCAGCCTCATAGACCGATGACATCCCTCCTTCGCCAATTAGGCGTAATATTTTGTATTTTCCAATTTGTTGAAGCATAAACAGTTTTCTTTTGTTCGATTATATTTCTGTTAGAATTTCAAGACTATTTTATACGAGCTAAAGGTACCTTGTCCAATTGCTGACCAATGATCGTAGGAACTTGTTGTCCACCGCTTTTTTTAACCACTGCCCGACGGGTGTAGATAAATAATTCTCCAGCGGTAATGTATTTATCTCCGTTTAAATCAGCTTCACCTCGAATGCCTTTCATTAAAAAGTAGCTGAATAATCCTTGCCCATATTGGGCTTGTTCCATGGAGGTTTGTTCGGAGGTAGAGGACAACAAGACAGCTAAACGTGCATCGTTTAGTTCGGAAACGTCGTTGTAGCTGTAGTCGTTATCTGCAGCACCACCGCCTATGCTCCCAGCGTGGCATGCATCAGCAATACAAAGCCTGTATTTTGCTTGAGAGGCCTTAAATATGGATTTGATTTCACGGTGGTAGATAACGTTTTGATCGTTATCGGTAGGGGCGAATATTCCCGTGTTTCCATGCCCAGAGAAAAAGAAAATGATATAGTCGTTTGAATTCGCTTTAGCGAAAACCCTGTTTAATTCTTGGATGATGTTATCATGGGTTGCATCGTAGTCAATGAGCAACGATAACTCACCTGCGGCTGTTTCCTTGGGGAAAGCGTCCAGTAAATGGCGGTAAAAAATGCGGGCATCGTCGTCGGCATAGTTTAAATCCGTGCCACTTGAATATTCGGATATTCCTACAATTACGCCAAAAATACGGGGCATGACTGCCTTTGAACCTTTGAGCAGCCCATCTCCTGAAGGCACAAAATTCTTATCCGAATCGGAAATGTGCAGCGTGTCTGGAGCCACTTGAAACGTAGGAGTTCCATCTACCCAAAATCCTTCAATAAATGAACCATCCGATTTGGACATTTTTCCAAAACCGTTCGGTTTGTTATTGAGGTATTGGCCAAAATAGACATTGCCGTTGTTATAGGTGTAAGTCCCAAATACTTTTTGATCGTTTTCGAATTCACCAGAAAAAACATCTCCATTTACATAGGAGTAACTTCCATAACCATGTCGTTGGTTATTCTTGAAACTTCCTTCATAAATAGCCCCCGATTTATACGTGTATTTCCCTGTTTTTTTTGTGCCGTTTTCAAACAGCCCTTCGAAGCGTTCCTGGTTTTTGTATACAAACGTCCCTATACTGTCAGTACAATTTCCCTGAATGCATTGTGAAAAAACCTCTTGAATGCCTATAAAAACTACAGCCAGTGCTTTGAAAAGATGTTGGTTATTTGGGAAATTAAACATAGGAAAAGCGGCTATTGAGTCTTATCGTTACCTGAAGCATTATTGTTAGCTGGGGCCTCTGGAACTTTCTGGAAAAATTTTGCACGAATAAACTCAAAGTCTTTCTCGGTCGCTTTCCAATTACTTTTCGAAGTGAATTTAATGTAGAGCTTTCCTTTAACGAATTTATACCTTTCTCCCGCTTTTTTAGCTTCCTCTCCCCAAAAGTTCTCGTAACCATTATCGGTTAAAACCGAAGCAAATTCGGTTTTTTTTAATTTATAACCTTTCGGAGCATTGTCGTTTCCAGAAGCGTTGGTGTTTTCATTTGGCAAAGGATTGTCCGGAGTCAAGTCATTATTTTCAGCGTTTAATGGTTCTTTTTCGGGACATCCGCGATTTGATTTCGTACCCTTTTCATCAACGCATTGGTCTTCAGCATCCATGACGCCATCACCATCCGTATCTTTTTCCTTTGGTACGTTTTGAGTCGTACTTTCTGAAGGTGTCGGGGTTGTTTCTGCTGGTTGTTCTGTTGTTGGTGGGAGGGTGTTTGGGGCTGCTTTTTTACCCGACATAAGGTAGATCGCTAAGGCGATTACAAATAATCCGCAAGCAGCAATAATTAACCATGTTTTTTTGTTAATACCACTCAATATGGATGTTTTGTTGACCTTATCCTTAGAATTTGAGCTTGGTTTTGGGGTGATTGGTTCTGAGTTATCCTTCGTAATTGAACTTATTTGAAAAACGATGCCTGTGGAGTTATCCTTAGAATGGGATTGACATTCTAATTTTATTTTTTGAGCAATG
>JBIKUS010000197.1:0-2551 GCA_044347425.1 Vampirovibrionales bacterium
TAAGGGTGTGTTACCACGGTTTAATTATACCGATGGTATTTTTATGCCCAAAGAAGTGTTTATTGTGCATACGCTGTTTAACTTTAACTTGCCTACCCTGCTTAGCACCCGCACCCTAGATGAGTTTAGAGAGAAGTTTGTGCGATGCGCCGCTTTTGACTTTTTCTATTACTTGGGTGACGACTTAATTGCTGGTAAAGTCGGCCAATTTCTCGAGAGGCGACACCCCGAGCTTAAGGGACAACTGACTGAAATAAAACGAGGCTTTTTAGGGATGAAGTTTACCCACGCCAAACCCTTAGAGGCTGTTTACGAAACGGCTCGGCAGCACACGGGCAGCTTAGCCCAAGCCGTGGAGACACCGTTGTATAAAAACGCCTTAGTGGCATGGGCTTGGGGGTTTGCGGGTACGGCCTTGGGCATGGGGCTGGCCATACCTATTATTAACAACATCTACACCCATCATTCGGTCACTAAAAAACAAGCCGCTTTTGATGCCACTCACCCTAAGCAGAACAACCTGCCCGCAACCTAAGCTTACCCAATGGTAGGGGCTTGCAACACAGGGGCATCAGCAATAAACGCACCCGAATTGCAAGCAAAGTTCCAGTAAGTTGTCCTTACGCCTGGGGGTAAGGCGTTATCCCATTTCTGAAAATCCCATTCATTGATACCCCTATCTTTTGAAACCATATAGGCCAAACCATCACCCTGCTTGGGCTTGGTGACCTCAGACGGCATTTCTTGATAACCGTGGCCTATAAAAGGTATAAACAGTTCGCTATCAGCCGACAACTGATTTTGAAGCGTAGCCAAGGCTTCCTCCACTTCTGCCTTGGTTGGGTTTTGCAAAAGTCTAAAATTACCCTCTGGCACCTCGGGGAATTTTTTGCGTAACACCTCTTGAAGCCTACGAGCCTCAGATACCGAGGCATCATCAATTCCATCTATTATGAGGGCATACCTATCAGGATTATGCACCCTTGTATCAAAGCCTTGTATCTCTCTACCCTTGGTTTTTAGTGGATAAATGGTAAAAGGCAGGCTAGGATCTTGTACCCCTTTTGCCAATAAATCAAAGGCTTCTTTTAAGGAAGGGGCTTGCTCAATGGCATCAACCGCAATGGAATCTTAAGAGGCGAGGCTCTTAGCCTCCTGCCTGACCATGCCTACCGCCGATGTGTTGGCACGTTGCCAATAAATAGTATCCGTAAGCTCCCAAGGCTCCACGGGGTGATTCTGCCTTACAAGAGCTGCAAAATCTGGTGCATCAGGAATCAGGAGTCTGCTCATAGGATTCTCTAGGATAGTAGCTACCGTATCTGGAGCCGTATCAATGGCTGTACGCCATAAAGGAACTGTAGGTGGGCTTGTAATACCCAAGCTAACCAGCTTAATAGCTACACCCGTTGTTACAACATCCCCTACGCCTTTGTAGACAATAGCTTTGGGTAAGGATCCGCCTGCTTTAGCCAACTGGGGCGCAAGGTTGCTACGCAACTGCGCTAACAATGGGTTAAACATAGACATACCAACACATCCTATCAACTAAGGCAAAGCCATCTTAAACTATTAAAAACACTTTTAGTTGACTTTGGAACACCCACTTGCTTTAGCGAGTGAGGCTTGGTGTTGGTGCGCCTTTTTGCTAGCATAAAAAGCATTACGCTCTGACCCACAAAGCACCACAAGGGTTCCACTTATGCCAACCTCTCTGCTTGCCCCGCCCCTGCCCGCCCTTGGCCACTGTGCCACGGCTTCGCCTTTTGCCAACCAGCTGAACGCCCTTGCCCTCGCCAGCCTGTGCCAACGCCTAGCGCATACCCAACCCCCGCTCGCTCCCCTGTGCAACCAGCTTGCCCAAGCCCTTGGCCAACCCGCCCCTCGCCCCCTCGCCATGGCCGATGCCCAAGCCCTCCTCCCCCTCATCGGCATCACCCCCCACCCCGAGGCCATGAACGTGCTGGATGCCCTCGCCCCTTGTCCTACCCCTGCCCAGCGATGCCTCCTCCCCGTCGAACTCGTCACCGATGCCCCAGCCGTGGTGCTACCTGCCCCCCTGTGGCAAGTGCCTTCGGCGTGGCTGTTGCCCCTACCCGCTGTTGTGGCCAACTGGCGAGACGCTCACCCCCAAGCCCTTGCCCCATGCGATGAGGCCACCCTTGCCCTCGCCTTGGCTGGCCCCGCTTGGTTGTTGGCCTCGGTAGTGATGGACGAACCCACACAAGCCGACGTGGAAGCCCTGCTCAACGCCACGCTCGCCCTGTACCCACAAGCGGTAGCGGTGCTAAGGGAGTTGGCTTCCGACACGTTGCCTGCTCAATTAGCGACAGCCTTGACCGCCCTGCCTACTTCTCTCCCCACCCAAGCCGATGTCACCCTGTTGGCCACCCTTGCCCGTGTCGGCATCACCCCCCCCGCACAAGACTGGGTAACCCTCGCCCAACAAGCTCCTCGCTTGGCGCAAGGCCTCATGTGGTGCGCAACCGAGCATCGCCAACACGGCCATTTACCCGCTGACCAACTGCCCCAACGTCTTGCCCACCTACGA
>JBIKUS010000007.1:0-31066 GCA_044347425.1 Vampirovibrionales bacterium
GCACAAACACGGCAATCAACACCAAGCTGGTAGCAATAACGGCACCAAACACCTCGGCCATGCCTTGGCTGGCGGCTTCTTCAGTGGAGAGTTCGGGGTTGTCTTCGAGTTTTCGGGCGATGTTTTCCACCACGACGATAGCATCGTCTACGACGATACCCGTCGCCAGAATCAAGCCAAACAACGTAAGCATGTTAATAGAGAAGCCAAAAAGCTTCATGAACAAGAACGTACCCACCAACGAGATGGGGATGATAATGGCGGGGATGAGGGTGGTGCGCCACGCCTGCAAGAACAAGAAAATAACCAGTACCACAAAGAAGATAGCTTCAATCAGGGTGTGCGATACGGCATCAATCGAATCGCTAATGAAGCCCGTGGGGTCAAAACCAATGGCGTAGCTAACACCTTTGGGCAGCTCTTTGGCCATCTCGTCAAGGGCTTGGCGCACCGATTGACTCACCTTTAGGGCGTTGGCTTGGGGGAGTTGATCCACCCGAAAGCCCACTGACTCCATGCCTCGCCAGCGGATGGAGGTGGCATAGTTTTCGGAGCCTAGCTCGGCGTAGCCCACATCGGCCAGGCGAATCACACCGCCGTTGGGGGTTTGGCGCAAGGCCAGCTTGTTAAAGGCATCGGCATCAGGCAAGCGGCCTTCTACCAAAATGGGCAGTTGCACCATGCTGGTTTTGTGGAGGGGTTTCGCCCCAATTTGGCCAGCAGGCACGGCAATGTTTTGCTGCCGCACGGCAGTAACCACATCAGCCACGGTGAGGCTTTGGGCGGCCAGCTTCATAGGGTCCAGCCACAGGCGCATGGCGTAACGGCGTTCGCCAAACATATTAACGGCGCCCACGCCCTCTAAGCGTTTGAGCTTATCCACCACGTTACGCTCTAAGTAGTTGCTAATGGTTTGTTGGTCGATGCTGCCGTCGGGGCTAAAAAAGGCCACACCCAATACAATACTATTGCTGGTTTTTTGGACGTTGACCCCTGTAGCGTTGACTTCGGCAGGAAGGCGACCCGTGGCTTGGTCGACTCGGTTTTTAACGTCGGCCACGGCAAGGTCTTCGTTGCGCCATGGCTCCATGGTGGCCGTTACGGCACTAAAGCCGTCGCTACTGCTAATGGATTGCAGGTAGCGTAGCCCTTCTACCCCGTTTATGGCTTGCTCTAGGGGCGTGGTCACGGCTGCTTCAACGGTTTCGGCGTTGGCACCAGCGTAGGCGGCGGTCACTTGCACTTGGGGCGGGGCAATATCGGGGTATTGGTTGACGGGGAGGAAGGGGAGGACGACCAAGCCGAGCAGCAGAATGACTAAGCCCGTAACGCCCGCAAACACAGGGCGTTTAATAAAGAAATCTGATAGCATGGTCGCCAAAGCCTCGGCACAACGAAGGGGTAGGGGGCAGAGGGATGACAACTCTGCCAAACCCTAGTTTAGCAGGCTTCGGGGCATTGGTACAGGAGCAACCGCTTGTGGTATCCTGTCATCACTTTAGTATGGCCACCTGATGAAAGACCCGACCATGACGCAACCTTCGCCCGCCTCGCCTCTGCTTAAACTCACCCTGCCCAAAGGCCGCATTCAAGAAAAGCTCTTGGTGCTATTGGGCGATATGGGGCTGACCCTCTCCACCTCGTCCCGCTCGTACCGCCCTGTGTGTAACGATCCTCGGCTGGATGTGAAGGTGTTGAAGCCTCAAAACATCGCCTCGTTGGTGGGGCTGGGCCGACACGATTGTGGCTTTACGGGTGCCGACTGGGTAGCCGAACAACAGGCCGACGTGGTGGAACTGCTCGACCTTGGGCTTGACCCCGTGAGTATTGTGGCCGCCCTGCCCGAAGCCTTGCTGGCGGAGGTGGGCAACCCGCTAGAAGGGGCGCAACTGCCCAACGGTCGGCCGTGGTTGGTGGCCAGCGAATACCCTGTGCTGACTCAAACCTGGCTGGCCAAACACGCCATTAACTCCACTTACGTACGTAGCTACGGTGCCACCGAAGCCCTGCCCCCTGATGATGCGGATATGATTGTGGACAACACGGCGACGGGTTCCACGTTGCGCCAAAACCGCTTGGCCATTGTGGCCACGGTGATGACCTCCACCACTCGCTTGATTGCTAACAAGCAAGTGATGGACGACCCCGCCAAACGGGTGGTGCTTGAAGAGATGGTGATGCTTATGGAAGCCTGCCTCCGTGCGCGTAACAAGGTACTGGTGGAGATGAACGTAGAGGCTGAGCGTGTAGAGGCGTTGTTGGCCAGCGTGCCTGCCATGCGATCGCCCACGGTGTCGCCGTTGCACGGGGCTAACCCCGCTGGGCAAAACGGGTTTGCCATTAAAATAGCGGTGGACAGGTTGGCCTTGCCCGCCCTGTTGCCCACGTTAAAGGCGGCTGGGGCGCAAGATATTTTGGTGTACAAACTTGAGAAAATACTGCCTTAGGCATTAGGGAGCTACGCCATGCTGATTGAAGCCACGGTAGGCAATTTATTTTCGTTTGGCGACCCGCAAACCCTCAGCATGGTGGCCGACGATGATATCACCGACAAAGCTCACTACATAACAGAGGTGGAACTAGCGACCGCACCCCACAAGCTGAAGCTGTTGCGTTGGGCTGCCCTGCTGGGGGCTAACGCCTCGGGCAAGAGTAACTTTCTCAAGGCGTTGTCTCTGCTCCAGTTGTTAGTAGCTAATTCAGCAAATAATAATGCTGGAAGCCCCTTAGCAAACAATTTTTTGTATTACAATGGTTTATCTAGTGATTACCTATCTTTTAATACATCAACACACAAAACAAAGCCTTCTGTTATTTCAATAGTGTACGCTTATCAAACTCATATTTACAAATTTGAAGTGGCTTTTGATGCGAAACAAGTCCACACAGAAGCCTTATATTTGCTGGATGATGAAAGCGAACAGCTTATTTATAACAGAGAGATGCTGAGTGATAGCTTGTTTGCTAAAGATGATATTTTAGCTGTAAAAGCACATAGTGGTGTGTACAGCAGCCAATTTGCTTGTTCAAGAATGTTTAATAATCTTAATCTGAAAGAGTATGAGCAACAGCATAAGCATTTTTTAAGTTTGTTCTACTGGCTAAAACAATCTTTTTCTTCTGACAAAGAAATTTTTTCTGCCAACCCCATTGAAGAAGCAGCTAATGTACTCATAGCAAATCAAAAAGACAAAAGTCATTTGCTTAATTATATTCAACATGATGGGCTTACTATTACAGATTATGTTGTTAAAGAGTCTCACAGTATACTAAGAGGCGAAGACATTGTGATACTGCAAGAGGGATTGGACCCTCTGCCATTAACCTCTCAATCTGAAGGAACGATTAAGCTACTTCATTTAGCACACCATGCTTTAACTTTACAACCCCATTCAGTGTTGTGTGTGGATGAGCTGGATACCCACCTACACCCTGCTTTGTTTGTGCATTTTGTGCAAGACGTTTGCCTCAAGCGTAACATCCAGCTGATTTTTACCTGCCACAGCCCCTACGTGTTAGACGAAGACGGTCTCGACCCTCGCCTTGACCAAATTTGGCGAGTAGAAAAAGACCGCTCCACCCTGATGAGCCAGTTGGGTTGCTTCTCGGAGTTTAGGGGCTTACCCACAGATGCAAAGGGTAAGCTTAAAAAGTTTGATGTTAAATACGCCTACTTAGAAGGTGTGTTTGGCGGTGTGCCTCGGATTGACGAGGATTAAGCGATGGGACGAAAACAGTTTGGTAAGCCGTTAGCCGTTAATGATGTAAAGCCTTTCTGTTATATTTTATGCGAAGGTATTGAAACAGAACTTAACTACTTTAAAGCTCTCGTCAAGTCGGCTAAGGTGTCACACCTTAACTGCAAGTTTCCTCAAGAAGAAAAAAAACAAAACCGTGAAAAAAGTAAAATTAAAGATGGTGCAGCCGCTATTTCACTTTTAAACGAAGCTAAAGAGCTACAAAAAGCACGAGGGCTTGAAGATTTAGCGATTTATTGGTTAGTGTTTGATAGAGATAAAGACACCAACTTCCCTGATCAGCTTAGCCGAGTTTTTCAAACAAAAGGTATCCATATTGCCTTCTCAAACCCCTGCTTTGAGGTATGGTTTCTTTATCATTTTAAAGAAGATTGCTCAGGTTTTATGAACTGTAAGCAAGTGAGGGCTAGTCTCAAAGAACATCTGCCCAACTATCAAAAAAACGACCCTCAACTTTACGAGACATTAAAAAGCACGAGACCAACCGCTATCAAAAACGCCCAACGTTTCCACCAAAACGCAATAGAGACTAAGCCTGTCAACAAACCCGAATGGGAGCTTGAAGGCATTTCCACCGTGTACCGCTTGGTGGAAGCCCTGCTCGCCTCATGACTACCACAATCCCCAACCATCAACCTGTGATGCTTGAGCCGTTGCTCGCCGCTTTTGCCCCCTACCTTGCCCAAGGCTACGGCTGGGTGGATGCCACCCTTGGCCTTGGCGGCCACACCCTCGCTATGCTACCCCACCTGCACCCCGATGCCTCCCTCTGCCTCAACGACCGAGACCCCCACGCCCTTGCCATGGCGCAAGAACGTCTCCTCCCCCATCTCTCGCTCCAGCAACAAGCCAACACCCTCTGGCGAAATGCCCCCTTTGGCACACTGGCCGAGCTTGCCAACGACTCGCCCGCCCTGCTGGCTCGCCCCCTGTGTGTGCTGGCCGATTTAGGGGTGTCCAGTTACCAGCTCGACGTGGCCGAGCGAGGCTTTAGCTTTAGGCACGACGGCCCGCTGGACATGCGGATGGAAGGTAGCACCAGCGACCGCCCCACCGCCGCCGATCTCGTCAACACCGCCACGCAAGAGGAGCTGACCCACTGGTTTTTCACCTATGGCGAAGAAACCCTTGCTCGCCCCATGGCCAAGGCCATTGTCACCCGCAGGCAAAACGAAGCGTTTACCACTACAACACAACTGGCCACGTTGCTGGCCAAAGTGTCGCAACATTGCCGCAACACGCCACGCTCGCAACAGCGTAGCCACCCAGCCACTCGGGTCTTTCAAGCCCTCCGCATCGTCGTTAACGACGAATTGGCCGAGTTAGAAACCCTACTGGCCGATGCCCCAACGTGGTTGCCCAAAGGCAGTATACTGGCCTTGCTCACGTTTCACTCGCTTGAAGATAGAGTGGTGAAGCAGTGGGGCAAACAGGCCGAAAAAGGCTGTGTGTGTCCGCCCCGCTTCCCTGTGTGCCAGTGCGGCATACCACCCGTGGTGAAAGCCCTCAGTCGTAAGCCCTTGCTCCCCTCACCTGAAGAAGTGGAGAGTAACCCTAGGGCGAGAAGCGTCAAATTAAGGCTTTACCAAAAACTGTAGGACTTAGGCAATCAACATACCTAAGGTTGCATGGCACCATTGGCAAGAGGGTTGCGGGGTTTGCCTTTGGGTACACCACGCTCTTCTTTTACTCCACGGGTAGGCCAAGGGAGCCACGAGGGCGTTTTTTTGGCGGGCTGTGCTTCGGGTTGTTCGGCTTGTTGGGTAAAGGCCTCGGCCACTTGCTGCACTTTGGGCGTGGCACGGTCTCGCCACGCCTCTATCGCTTTTTGCTGGTCGGCCACAAGGCGTTGGTCAAACAAGGTGGCGGCCAAGGCACGCAAGCCCGTGGGATACGTTTTTAGTACCTCGCCCGTTTCAACGTCTACCACCATCAACGCCTCTTGGGCGGCACTGGTAATGTAGGCGTAACGAGCCAACGAATCCGTGGCGACGGCGGTGGGAAAGCTCCCCTCGGGTAGTGCCAAGGCAGCGTCTAAGGCGAGGCTGGCACGGTCAAAACGATACAGGGTGTCATTCCCCGCCGACAGTACCCACACGGCCGAATCGCCCACGGGGTGAAGCTGCACGGGTTTTCGGCCTACCTCTTGAGTCATCAGCACGGTTTGGCGCAACACGTCAAGCACTTGCACCTTACCCTCTTGTCGGCTGAGCAACCACAAACGCCCCAAGCCTTCGGGGGTCGCATCCCACCATAACTGCGACACATTGGGCAGTAGGCTAGGGATTTGCGTACTGGTAAACGTGCGGAGCAGGCGCATGGCCGTGGTGTCCACCTCATAGAGGGTGGCACCGTCTTTGGTGGCGGCCATCACAATGGGGACATCGGGGCGAATGGCCAAAGCCTCTACAGCCGAAGGCAGGGTGAGGTCGCCACGTTTGAGCTGGCGTTCAGCATCAATCAACGTGAGCGTTTTCGTATCGGGGTTACTGGTAACAAGCAACTGTTGCGTGGGGTTAACCGCCAGTTGCGCTGGCGCCGAGGGTGTAGGGATGCGTGTCATCACGCTACCCGCCAACGTGTCAATCATCACGGCTTCGGCGGTGCTACTACAGGCCACAAACACACGGTTGCCAACCGTGTTCACCTTCATATCGGTAGGCAAGCACCGTAACGCTACCTGCCATGTGGGTAGCCCCGTGTTAGGGTCAAGCGCAACCAGTCTCGCTTTGTTAAGGTCGCTGACGTAAAGGGTGAGAGGGTCGGGGGGGCGTTGGGCGGTGTTATCTGCCCCCGCCGCTAGCAGAGCCTCGCCGACGTTGTCGCCTGTGTCGCTCTCTTGGGGTGGTTCGTAGGGGATGCTCCCCAGCAAGGCACGTAATTCGGTGGGAATGGAGAGCGTCTCGGGGATGAAAAAGTCTTGGGGGAACAACCCTTCACGCAGGGCGAGGGGGTAACTGGCACGCCGTGGCAGGGTGAGTTTGCCCGTGGTGGTAGGCACGAGGCGCAACAAGATGGTGTTGTTGTCAAACGTCCAACTGTCGGGATAGGCCACAGAGGGAGGGTCTTGCGAGAGCAAGCCCTTGGGGTCGGGGTTTTCGGCCAAGGTGGGAGGGAAGACGGGGATGTAAAGCTCGCCGTTGGAGAACAGCACCAGTCCGTCAAAACGGACTTTGGCTTCGGGGTCTTTGTCTTTAATAAAGCGGAGGACGGCGGGGGGTAAGGTGGTAGCGTTGGCCACGCTCACGCCAAACAAGCTACTCACAGGCGTGAGGGGGGCGAGTAGTGTCGGCATCCACGCCCAAACACAGGCCACAACCAGTAGCACACTCCACCTAAAAGCAAAGGGATTTAATCGCATGATACCAACACCTTTGCGTCTACAGGCGACGAGAGTTGAGCCAAGGTCGAGGCCACGACTTGCCCAAGGGATGTGTCGGGGTGCAACGTAGCCGTGTAGCTAATGGCGGCGGGGCCTGTCATCTCAACCGCATCAGCGGGATTGCCCGACCATTGAATACTCAAGTCTCCCCCTGGCAGGGTGACGGTAACAGGCGTGTTGGCGGTTAAAAAGCCAGCGTTGATACCGCTAACGACCGTTGCACAAGCCCCTGTGCCACAGGCTTGGGTGAGGCCACAGCCCCGCTCCCACACGACAAGGCGCGCGTGGGTGGGCGAGACGAGTTCGGCAAATTCGACGTTGGTTTTTTTGGGGAAGTCTTGGTGTGTTTCCACTTGGGGGCCTACCGTGGCGGGGTCAAGGGAATACTCTTCGGGTTGGGCGTGTTGCCAGATGATGCAATGGGGGTTGCCCATGCTCACGGCGGCCACTTTAAGGTCATAGCTCACGTGAGGGGGCAGGCCAACATCCATGGCCAAGCTGTAAAAGGCTGGGTCGCCGTGGGGGGCGTTAGGCGGGGCAAAGGGGATGAGGGCAGGCTCAAGGATGGGTGCGCCCATGCTCACTTGCACCCTGCCGTCGGGCAGATGCGTGGGGCGAATGGTGCCAGCAAGGGTGTCAATCGCCAGAGCGTCGGCGGGGGCGAGGCCGATATGGCGCACGAAGTGGGCAAAGCAACGGATACCATTACCGCACATTTCGCCGACGCTGCCGTCGCTGTTGAGGTAGATAAAGCGGGCATCGTGGCCAGCGAGGGGCGAGGGCAGGGCGACAATGAGGCCATCGGCACCTAGGCCAGTGTAGCGGTTACACACGGCCACGGCCAAGGGTGCAAGGTCAGCATCAGCGGCGAAGGCGGGCAGGGTACGGCCGTCAATCATGACAAAATCATTGCCGAGGCCTTGCATTTTAACCAAGCTAAGGTGGGCAACCATGAGACGACTCCTTTAAGGTGTGCAACTAAAACTAACGTAGCCCTAGCATACCATAAACAGGGTGAGGCAAGGTTGCCCTTCTGTTGTTTGGGCAGGTCAATCGCATGAAGCAAAAATTGTGAGGGTAAAAACCTATAATGCCTCTTCACCTCTCCCTTAGGGAGAGGTCGTTGCGAAGCAACGGGTGAGGGAACCCGCCAAAAATAGTTTAAAATCTAAGTTTCCCTCACCCTTCCCTCTCCCTAAGGGAGAGGGTGGGAGGCGTTAAACTCCCCACCTTACCATGCCAAGTAGCTCCCTCGCCTTTTAAGGAGAGGGGTGGGGTGAGGTTTTGTGTGTGGGTGTGGCTGGCGTGTACCCCTCACCCTGTTGCTGGCGCAACTGCCCTCTCCTTAAAAGGAGAGGGCTGGGGTAAGGTTTTTTGTGTGGGTGTGGCTGGTGTGTACCCCTCACCCCGTTGCTGGCGCAACTGCCAACCTGTCAAAAATGGTTTCATGCGAGAGTCCTGCCAGCCTAAGGCTCTGTATTTGGGGAGACCCGATTTTGTGTTAAACTAACCAAATAACAAGTTGTTTTGTTTGGGTTTCTCGTTATGGTCGTACAGTTAAACTTACCCATCGTTTACCCCGAATCGCCTCCGCTGACCTTGGTAACCCAACCAGCCTCAACCCCTAAACAGCCTTTGCGCTTTGTTGATTTATTTGCTGGCATCGGTGGTTTTCACCAAGCCCTTAGCCAAGAGGGTATGACGTGTGTTTTCGCCTCCGAAATTGACGACCATGCCCGAAAAACTTACTTAGCTAACCATCACCTAGCCCCCGAGTTGTTTAACCAAGATATTCGCACCCTCTCGCCCGATGAGGTGCCAGACCATGACCTATTATGTGCTGGCTTCCCCTGTCAACCCTTCTCGCAAGCGGGGTTTAAAAAGGGGTTTGACGACGCCGAAAAATCTGAACGGGGCAACCTCTTTTTTTGTATTTTAGATGTGTTAGAAGCCAAACGCCCCAAGGCCTTCATCCTTGAAAACGTCAGGCATTTGCTTAACCACGACGACGGCAAGACCTTTGCCCTTATCCACCAACACTTAACCGCTTTGGGCTATGTGGTGCATTATAAAGTGCTTAAAGCCAGCGATTACGGCCGCCCGCAACATCGCCCACGCATTTATATTGTAGGCTTTGATCAAGCACAAGTGGATACCACCTATGCCTTTCGCTTCCCCGACCCCATCCCCCTAAAAACCACGCTGAACGAGGTGTGGGAAGGCCAATGTGACCGTAGTATTGGCTTTACCCTGCGTGTAGGTGGCCGAGGCTCGGGCTTAGATGACCGCCGAAACTGGGACACTTACCTTGTAGACGGCGAGGTGAAGCGTTTGGGCGTTAAACAGGGGGTACGCATGATGGGTTTCCCCGATTCGTTCAACTTCCCCGTAACGCCTACACAAGCCATGAAGCAACTGGGTAACAGCGTGTGTGTGGATGTGGTGCAGGCCATTGGCCAGCAGGTAAAGCAGTATTTGGCTAAGTATACAGTAGAGGAAGCAGACATGGCGGGTAAAAACAAAGGCGAATGGAGTGAGTTACTCCCTTTAGTGAGTCTCATTCTTAACCCAACCCTCTACTGGGGTAATGAGCAGGGACAAGCCACAGAAGAATGCGTCACCGTAGTAAAGTTAGCTTACCCTTGTGCCAACCAGCCCCTAGCCTATGTGTTTGAGCAGGGCGAGGTGATGTTACAAAACGATCAAGGTGAAACCCTTAGGCAATTTACCCTAAGCGAGTTACCACAAGTTAAAACACTGGTATCGGCTATTACACAAGGCCAAGGTGCAGCGTTTCAGTCTGCTGTAATGGCTGAACTTGTAACCACTTTAGGGTTAACCACGTTTAAAGGTACTAGCTATCAAAAAGCGGATATGTTGCTATCTTTTTTAGCTAACCGGCAGGCTTACAATGATGAGCCGATTAGCGTGAAGTCTCATGTGGGTGGGTTGCCTACTTTGCTTAATGCGTCGTCGGCCACTAACTTTATTTTTAAGGTAGAAGGGCTACACTCAACCCATGCGGATACCTTGCAACGTGTCAACAGTATCTCAACCGCTACCCAAAAAGTGCAAAACAGGCTTCGCCAATTGAGTGCAGAGGGAGGCCACTTGGTGTTTGACCGATGCGAAAACCCTGTGTACGAAGCTAACCTACGCAAAATAGATACTTTAATGCCCGAATTACTTGCTAAGGTGTTGCTCAAGTATTACCAAGGCGAAGGCTGTGCATTAACGGCTCTTGTCACGACCGAACAAGAACAATGTCGGTTTAAAGACTATTGTCGTGCTGTGTTGTTGGGGATGTTTCCCGCTAAAGCGTGGGATGGTAATATCTCGGCCAATGGTGCGCTGGTGATTGATAAACAAGGCGATAGCGTGCTTTACCATGTGATTAAAGAGTCGTACCTAAAGCAATACTTATTTACTCACGTTAAGCTTGATACGCCTTCAACCACACGGCATCGTTTTGGCACACTCTATGCCGAAGAGGACGGGTACTATTTTAAGCTTAACTTACAACTACGCTTACTACCTTAGACCTCGTCATCCTGAACGCACGCAAAGTATCCTCCAAGGGGATGTTTAGTCTCTGTCTTTGCCTCACTTACTTTAATTCCTTTCCCCCTATCGGCTTAAAAACTGCTATACTGGGGCATCGTTGTGTGTGTTGAGGAGACTCCCGTTAGCTATGTCGCAACCCCTGCCCCCCCCAAACCCGTCCGCCTCGGCCCATAACGACCCCGAACTCGACCTCCTCCTCGCCACGCTCCCCCTGCCTGTGCAAACCGCCCTCGCCGCCTATCCCCTCGCCGAATTGCTTGAGATTGTGCTGGATTACGGCCGTGTCCCCGAAGCCCGCTTTAACCACGTCGGCTGTGTCGAACTCCCCCTGCCCCCCGTGGATTTGGTGGAACTCGCCCACGTGATTAGCCGTATTGGCCCCTTTTCGGGCGATAACAGGGCGGGGTTGCCTCGTACCCTGCACCGTATTAGTGCCATGCGCAACCGCCAAGGCGAGGTGATTGGCCTCACCTGCCGTGTGGGTAAGGCCATTATGGGTACGGTAACCTGCCTGCAAGACGTGTTTACCGCCAATAAAAGCGTGCTGCTGTTGGGGCGGCCTGGGGTGGGCAAAACCACCAAACTCCGCGAAATTGCCCGTATTCTCTCCACCCAATACCAAAAGCGCGTGGTGATTATTGACACCAGCAACGAGATTGCAGGCGATGGCGACATCCCCCATGCGGCGGTGGGGCGAGCAAGGCGTATGCAAGTGGCCACGCCCGAAGCGCAACAACACGTGATGATTGAAGCCGTTGAAAACCACACCCCCGAAGTCATTATTGTAGACGAGATTGGTACCGAGGCCGAGGCGCAAGCCGCCCGAACCATTGCCGAGCGTGGCGTGTTGCTGATTGCCACGGCGCACGGGGGCGAGTTGGGCAACCTGATTAAAAACCCTGTGCTAAGCGACTTGGTGGGCGGCATCCAAAGTGTGACGCTGGGCGATGACGAGGCCAAACGGCGAGCATCGCAAAAAACCGTGTTAGAGCGAGAGAAAAAACCCACCTTTGATAGTTGCGTGGAGCTTCGAGACCGTCACACCATGGCCGTGTACCCCAACCTAGAGGAAGCCGTGGATCACCTACTACGAGGTTGGACGCTTTACCCCGAAGTCCGCAAAGAAACAGGCGAGGGACAGGTACGCATCCTTCATGCGTCGGCGGGCGGTGGGGCTACCATGCCGATGCCTGTGACCTTATCGCCTGCCGAAGCCCCCGCCGTGCTTGAGGTGAGCGACGCTCCGCCTGAAGGGGCGATGACGATGCCTTCGGGTTTGCAGGCCGTGCCACCTGCCTTGGTGTTGGGTGTCAACGATCAGTGCCGAGTGTTTTTGTATGGGTTGACCCGCAGCTTTATGCAACACGTGTTGCAACAGCAAGGGCTAGACACCGAACTGCACATCACCGAAACCATGCACGAGGCTCACTTTATATTGGCCTTACGTGGGCAGGCTCGCCCTGGGGCTAAGGTGTTACGCTTGGCTGCTGATTATGACATCCCCGTGTTTTACGCCAAAACCAACACGCAACCGCAATTGGTGCGTGCCTTGTGCGAAGCTTTAGGCGAGTTAAGCGAAGATGCCAACAGTCCCTTTGCTGGGCGTTGGGCAGACCACCTCGACCAGTGGCAACGAGGCACGCAACCTTTGCTCAACGCTGACGACGTGCTGGCGCAAGCCATGCACGAGGCGCAGCAAGCTATTGAACACATCCTAGCCCACGCCGAACCCGTGGAGCTGAAGCCGAGACGATCGTACATTAGGCGGTTACAGCACGAGCTGGCCGAACGCTACAACATCAACAGCCTTAGCGTGGGCGACGAACCTAATCGTCGGTTAAAGTTATTGCCTTAGGCCATGCCACTGGCACAGTCTGCTGATTATTTGTTTTTATGCAACTATAACGTGTTTTTAGTAGGCTAGGTAACTTTTAAGGTAGGCAGTATGACATATTTAACGGGCAATTCTTTTGGTATGAGACAATTTCAAACCAATGCAAGTACAACGCCCCCTCAAGACCCTGTCGTAGACAGTATCCGAAGGATGACCCCTGATCAGGCACTTAAGGCGTATTTTCAAGGTCATGAAACGCTTGAAGCGGCTTACCATAGTATTGGTAACTTGATACAAGCAGGGGCAGATGTACCTGAACAACAGCCACAACTGGCTATCAGAATTCAACAACTTGAGCAACAAACAGATCGGCTTGAGAAAGTGCAAGGGTATATTGCACAAACGCATCCCGAAGCGTTTATGCAGCCACAGGTGTGGCAAAGTTAGGTAACACCTAGCCTTTACGCCAACGCCTGCTCTAAAAACAGAGGGCTGAGTTGTCTGCCCCGAGGGGTGCGTAACAGCCAACCCCGTTGCATCAGGTAAGGCTCCACCACATCTTCAAGGGTGCGGGCATCTTCGCCCATGGCCGAGGCGATGGCCTCTAGCCCAGCGGGGCCACCCCCAAAATGGTCTTTCAGCACGGCCAAATACGTGCGATCGGCAGCGTCGAGACCGTTGGGGTCAACCTCTAGCAAGGTCAGGGCTTCTTCAACCTCTGCCAAACCTAAAGGGAGCGTTTGCCCCTTGGGAGCCGTGCCTTGGTGCATGTGCTTAACAAGGGCGACATCATGAACTCGGCGTAAGAGGCGGTTGGCCACCCGTGGGGTGCCACGGCTGCATTGAGCCAAACGCTGGGCAGCTTGGGGAGAGAGTTGTAGCCCTAGCCGTTGTGCGCTGGTGTGGAGCAAAGCCGTCAGTTCGTCAGCTTCGTAAAAAGCGAGGCGTAGTACCAAGCCAAAACGGTCACGCAAGGGGGTAGATAGTCGCCCCACCTGTGTGGTAGCCCCCACCAAGGTAAAGCGAGGCAAGGGGACACGTAAACTTCGGGCAGACGCTCCTTTGCCCACCAACCTATCCAGCATAAAGTCTTCCATGGCGGTGTAGAGGAGTTCTTCGGTCACTCGGTTGAGCCTGTGGATTTCGTCAATAAACAACACCGTGCCTGGCTCTAGCCCCATCAGCAGGCCGACAATATCCCGAGGTTTTTCGAGGGCGGGGGCAGAGGTGAGCTGGCAGGGGCGTTGCATCTCGGTGGCAAGTAGCAGGGCAAGGCTGGTTTTGCCTAAGCCAGGGGGGCCATAAAACAGCACATGCTCAAGGCAGTCGCCTTTGGCTTGACTCGCCTGCATGGCGAGGGTTAATGAGCCTTTTAAGGCGGTTTGCCCCACAAAAGCATCGAGTGTGGCGGGGCGAAGGGTGCGTTCGTTGGCTTCGTCGCTGGGTAAGTGCCGTTCGGGACGGGTGAGGGGCGTGGCCGTGCTGGCTTTACCGAGATGTGCAGGGCTAGGTGACGCATCGTTAGGCTGAGGCGACGAGGGAGAATTGCTACTGTGTAAGGTTAAGGCCATGCTGTCAGTGTAGCCTTATCCGCCAAAGGTGTAAAGCTAGCGGGTTATCCACAAACCTACCGTTTTAGGGATGACAGGTTTGGCCTATTGAGCTATGCTAGTAGTAGGAGATGTTATTATGTTGTCTGCTTATGACGTTGCTCAATATTTTTGCCTTAAGCACCTTCAGGCTGGCGACACCCAAGGGCTTCATTCCATTGCGTTGCAAAAATTATTGTATTATGCCCAAGGGTATTACTTGGCTCAGTTTGGCGAACCCTTGTTTGATGAACCTATAGAGGCGTGGCAACACGGCCCCGTTGTTGTTGATGTTTGGCGACGCTATAAGGGGCAACGTAACATCATGCCCAGTGTTGATTTTGACGCTTTTGATGACTGGCCAGACAGTTGCACGGCTTTTTTAGACCAAGTTTTTACCGAGTACGGGCAGTTTAATAGTTTTAAACTAGAGCATATGAGCCATGCCGAACGCCCATGGCTTGATCATTACCTCAACAAAGGCTTAATTCCTGCTGAAGAGCTGGCGAGTTATTTTGAAGATTATGTGAGCGAAGACCCCACTAGCCCCACGGGTTACCGATTTATTGTTCCCCAAGTGAAGCAAATTGAGCTAAACGGCCGAAAACGAACCTTACGCATTTATGAGGGTGAACTTGGCGGATTTGTAGCTGATTTACCCGAGTTTCCTGGGTGTATGAGCCAAGGCAAAACCCAAACCGAAGCCCATCAAAACGTCTTGTTAGCTTATAAAGATTGGGCTAACGGTGAAGCTGTCTCCTGACCTTGGGCATAAGCAAGTGATTAAAGCCTTTGAAAAGGCAGGGTGGACGCTGGTGCATGGTGGTAGCCACGATAAATTGACCAAAGCAGGCCACAGGCCTCTCACCATACCAAGGCATAACCCCGTTGACCCTCGATTACTCAAAAGCCAAATCAAACAGGCGGGTCTAACAGTCGATGAATTTAACGAGTTTTTGTAGAAATCACTTTGCTTTACCAACCCCCACCAAGGGCTTTAATCAGGCTGAGGCGAGCTTGTAACCCTTGTGCTACCATCTCGCTTTGGCGTTGTTGCAAGGTGAGGCTGGCCAGTTGCTGGCTTAGTACAGGGGTCACCTCGGTTAAGCCAGCTTGGTAACGGCTTTGGGTGAGGGCGAGTTGTGCCTGTTGCGCCCCTTGCTCTTGCGCCAACTGGTTAAGCGTCTGCCGAGTACCGTTAACTTGGGTGAGAGCTGTCTCCACCTCGGTAAAGGCCTCTAGCAGGGTTTGCTTATAGCCCAGTATTTGCCCTTGGTAAGCCAGCTTCTCCTCTTTGACCTTAGCCCAACGCTGGCCACCCTCCAGCAGGGTTTGGGCTAGGCTACCCCCCAAGCTCCACGCAAAACTATCGGCCGAAAGCCAGTTGGACCAAGAGGTCGAGGCAAAGTTAAGCCCCGTACTCAAGCTAAAGGTGGGTAAAAAGGCTCGCCTTGCCACCGCCACGTTAATATCAGCGGCTTGTAGTTGCGCCTCTTGGGCGAGTAAGTCTGGCCTCCGCAGTACCAAGCCAGAAGGCAAACCCACCTCGGGCAAGGGTAAGGCATCGGCCAAAGCAAACAGGGGGGTAGCCTCACCCCACACAGGTTGAGCGAGCTGGCCTTGTGTGGCGATAAATTGGGCGGGGGTTTGGCCTAGCAACGTGGCCAGTTGGGCTTGTAACACGCTTGCCTGCTGTTGGTGTTGGGTGAGGCTTTGTTCCAACAGCCAGCGTTGTTGCTCTAGTTGCGTTAAGGGGAGGCCGTTGGCCATGCCCGCTTGCTCTAACGAGGTTTGCAGGGCGATTTGCTCCGACACTATCGCTAGTTGTTGGGTGATGAGTGCTTGCTCCACTTGGGCTAACCGCCAATTAAGGTAGGTACTGCTAACCGTGCTGGCTAAGCTAATGAGCGTGGCGTGGTATTGGGCTTGTTGTGCCTTGGCCAAGGCCTGCTGCCCTTTGGTGATGAGCCGATTCTTGAGGAAAAGGTCAACTTCGTAACGGGCGTTAAGGGGTAGGGTGTAGGTGGTAAAGGTGTTGCCAGGCGAAAACACAAAGCCACCTCGGTTGCCTTGCGTGGCTTGGCCAAGGTTGGGCGCAACCAAGTTCTCGGAGTTTTTCTGCCGATTGATAGCGGGGTCTAGCGTGAGGGTGGGGAACTCTCGGCCGAGGGCTTGGCGAGCCACGGCTTGGGCTTGCCTTACCCGCACGTCGGCTTGGGCAAGGGTGAGGTTGTCGTTAAGGACGGTGGTGATGATCTGTTGCAGGTCAGCATCAGGCCAGCGTTGCCACCACGCCCCTTGAGGGAAGCTGCTCGTCGGCCATGCCTCGGTGGCAGGCAGGGGTAGGGCGGTAAAAGGCGAGCTGGTGAGCGTTGCCCACTGGCTGGTGGGGTCAACCGTTTGCGCTTGTATCAGTTCGGGGCGGGGCTTGTTATGCAGCACATCCCACGCAAAAGCAGGCGAGGCGGAAGTGACCATGACGACAAAGGCTACAACGCATAAGGTTCGTTTAACATGGCTTAGGTTAGCTTGTAATGGTTGAAACTGTTTTGAGTGTTTCAATGGCGTAGGTTCCCGTTCGTTGGCGATTTTTTCTTTTTTCTTTTTTTAGGTGTTTTTAAACCCCACCACACCGTTACAGGGTAGGATAGGCGACTTGGTTAGGTGTTTTTAGTCCCCACCTGTCCGCTTAATGGGAGCGGTAGCTGGCTTGGTTGAGCGGGTATCTTGCAAAAACACCTCCACCTGTTGCCCTACATACACGGGGAAGTCCTTGGGCTGATCCATCTCGTAAATCAGTTGCAACACCCGCACATCCACCCGCTCGGCAGTGCTACCCGTTAGGCTACGCTTGGGTACCATCAGCGGTTGCAAGCGCACATACCGCAAGGGGAAGCTCAAATCGGCATTACCCTTCAATACGCCCACGGCGGGCGCGCCCAGCTTCAGGTAGGTGGCCGTCACCTCGTCCACATCTACCCGCACCTGTAGCGGCGTGAGCGCACCCACCAACACGGCACTGTCTTCGCCTGCACCAAGGCTATTACCTGGGGGCATGGCAGCCACAAACTCGCCCACACGAGTATTCACCTGCAGCACCGTCCCCGCCACAGGCGAGCGCACCGTGGCTTGCGCCAGCTGTACTTGCAACTCCTTTAAAGCGGCTTGTGCGCTGGTCACTTGGGCTTGCGCCTCTTGCACTTCGTACCGCCATGCGCCCGCTTCGGTTTGTTTTAGGGTGGCCTTGGCTTGCTCAAGGCTGGCAAGAGCTGCTTGGGTAGCCAGCCCTTGGGTGGTCACCTCGTTTTGGCTCACGGCTCTTGGGTCGCTCACACTCAGCAGACGGTCGTACAGGGCTTTCTCTTTTTGGTAGAGGGCTTGGGCTTGCGCCACGTTTGCCCGAAGGGGGGGCAACGTTTCGGGGCGAGGCTGATGTTGTAAGCGGTTGACGGTGGCCTGCAAGGCGGCAATACTCGCCCCTTGCCGTGCGATGTTGGCCTGTAGCTGTTGCGTATCCACCTGATAAAGTGGGTCGCCTGCCTTGACCGTGTCGCCTTCTTGCACAAACACCTTGGCGATGCGGCCACTAAAGTAGGGCATCACTCGCACGGCTTCGTTGTTGGCTTCTATCAACCCCACCGCCGACAGTGAAGCCTCGTAGGGCTTATCGGCCAGAGGGCGAAGGGGGTCACGCTCTGGCACTTTTAGGGCGTGGGTGTTGAGGTATACCAGCACCACGGCCACACCCACCACGGCCAAGAGTATGGATTTAGGGAAGGCCAGCACTCGCTGCCACAGGCTAGGGGACGACATCAGTTAGTTGGCTCCTTTTTGGATGAAGTGGGTGAGGGCATCGCCAGTAAGGTTGCCCGTGATACGGCCATCTTCCATGGTGACGATGCGGTCGGCGTAGCGATAAATTCGGGTGTCGTGGGTGACGACAATCACGCATCGCCCTGCTGAGGTGGCGACATTTTTCAGCAATTGCATCACCTGTTGCCCCGTCTCACTGTCCAGCGAGGCGGTGGGTTCGTCGCACATCACCAGGTGAGGGTCGTTGCTCAAGGCTCGGGCAATGGCCACCCGCTGTTGCTGCCCGCCAGAAAGTTGCTTGGGCAGAGCGTTGAGTTTTTCGCCTAACCCCACTTGGGTAAGCAGGGCAATGGCTTTAGCTCGTGCCACGGCGTGGGCTTTGCGCTGTATCAACAGGGGTATCATCACATTTTCGGTGATGCTCAGGGTTTCTACCAAGTTGAACTGTTGAAAGATAAAACCTATTTTCTGTTGCCTAAAGCTGGCCAACTGGTTGCGGTTAAGCTGGTGCAGGGGTTCGCCCAACAAGGTAATCTCGCTACCTTTATCGGCCGATAAAATACCCGTGGCAGCACTAATGAGCGTGGTTTTGCCACACCCCGAAGGCCCCACCAGTAGCACCATCTCGCCCGTGGGCAGGGTGAGCGACACATCGTGCAGTACCTTAACGGCGTTCTGCCCGTGGCCAAAGGTTTTGTTGAGGGAGGCCAGCGCAAGGGCGGGGGACGATTGAGAAGAAGTCATCATAAGAGCCCACCTAACGTGATACTGTAGGGGTAGAAATCATTGATGAAATACTTTAGTTTTTTAGACTTTTGGCCTAGTAGCTTTTCCGTTTTTTGGTGCTTTGGGGCGCTGCCCCAAACCCCGCTGGAGGAACTTCGTCCCTCCAGACCTCCCACCGTGTTGGGCTTGCCCCAAGGACTTTGGCTTTTTTTAGCGATTATGGCATTTAAGGGCAACATCATTGGGTTAACCTCTAAACACAATGGCAGGGTCAACTTTAAGCAGCTGGCGGATGCTAATAATGCTGGCCAGTACACAAAACCCCATCACCACCACAAACGTACCTGCCATCACCTCCCACGGCGTATAAAAGCCCAAGCTCCCATTGGGCGGAATCATCAGCCCCATAAAGCCTACTAGGCCACTACCAATGCCAAAGCCTATCAAGCCCACCACCACGCTTTGCAGTAACACCATGGCCATCAACGTACCATCGTGTATGCCGAGGGCTTTGAAGGTGCCAAACTGGCGACGGTTCTCAATCACAAAGGTGTAGAGGGTTTGCCCCGCTATGGCCGCCCCTACAATCACGCCCAACACAATGGTAATACCAAAGTTAATAGGGATGCCCGTGTTTTTGGCCCAATAGAGCATCGTCAACCAAAAAAACTCCCATTGGGTAAGGGCTTGCAACCCCGTTTGTTGGGTAATGCGTTGGGTGATGAGCGCAGGGTCTTCGCCTGCCTGTGCCTTGGCCAAAATAAAGCTCATGTATTTAGAGCGGGGTGGTAGCAACTCCTTGGCACGGGGGTAGGTGGTGTAGACTGAGGGGAAGGGCGTAAAGTTCTTTTTACCTTCAACAATACCCACCACTTTCACCCGCCTGTCATTCAGCTGAAAATAGTCGCCCAAGCGGGGGGAGCCGTACCGCTCGCTACGGTCAGCGGTGATGAGGACGGCGTTGGGCTGGTTCAAATCCTCGTAACGGCCAGCCAGCAGGTTGGGGGGTAGCCCCATCAGGCTCTGCTCGTCTACCCCTATCAGTTGCACCAACCCCGTGGTGCCGTCGTCGGCTCGGGCTTCAATGCTTTGCATACTCATGGGTACGGCCCAGGCCACGCCTGCCACGTTACGCACCCTGTACATATCACTCTCCACAAGGGGGATGCTGTCGTTAAGGGAGGTGACTTTGCTATCCATCACCCAAATGGGTGCGCCCGTGTCAAAAATAGTGGAGCCTGTCCGTAGCATCAACCCACAAAAAATAGAGCTTTGCTGAGCAATCAGCATCACGGCAAAGCTAAGGCCAATCACCAGCGTTAAAAACTTGATGCTGTCACCAAAGAGCATTTTAAGGGCAATGAGAAACATCAGTCGGCCTCGGGGTTGGGTGGGTGAGGGGTAGCAGCCAGCCCCGCTATCAGCAACGAGAGGATGCGCTCTGTGGCGGTTTCAAGGTCGTGACGTTCAATGGCATCGTTAGGGCGAATGGTGTTTTTTGGCTCGTAGGGGGGCAACAAGCCTGATACGGCCGTCATTAAATGGTAAGTCAGTTGGGCGTAGTCGTCGCAGGGGGGAATTTCGCCTGCCTGGGCGGCTTTGTGCAGGCAACTGGCCACGAGGGCCTGCTTACGCTCAAAGTAAAGAAGGCTGGTTTGGCGCACCCTGTGACCCGTACGAATGATGCTCTCAAGGCTGTGGCGTTGGCTTTGCATACAGTCAAACACCTCAAGTATATGGTGTTTTAGCATGGCTTTAAGGGCGGGTAGATAACCACTTTGGCAGGCTTCAAGCTGGGCGTTCATGGCATCAAGCTGCAAGCTCATGTTGTGATGAATAAGGGCGAGGAGGATGTCCTCTTTGGTTTTAAACTCGAGGTAGACGGCACCTTTGCTGATGCCTGCCCCCTTGGCAATGTCGTCAATGGTGGTGCGCTCGTAGCCGTATTGGCCAAACAAATCAAAGGCAACAGCCAACAGTTGCTGCCTACGGTAAGGGTTGACGGGTGAATTAAAGGACATGGCGATTGACTCAATGACCCAAAAACGAAGTGACTAAAAATCATAATGAGTCAATTGCATAAACCTGTCAACCCTGCTCATCCGCTTAGGCCACCTTTTGCTTGCTGGGCTGTGCAGGCTTGCCACGTTACTTGCCCATGCGTTAAACCAATTGAGTTAGCCTCTTTAAATGCTACACTTTTTATGGCATAGTAGATTACCGTATTTTTTGCCCTAGTCACGGCATGTCGTTTTGGGCAAACTATGCTTTTACTCTGTGTATCCCTCTGTTTGCCAGTATTGCGAGTGTCTTATGGTTGTTGCTACTTTGCCCCAAGTTTCGGTGTCATCCTCTGCCAAACCAACAAGTAGGCAACTGCCACAGCTCACTCACCCCGACCAATGGCTGACCGACCTTGACCTGCACCTGCTGGCCGAAGGCTCGCACTGGCGCATGTACGACAAATTGGGCGCACACCCCGCCGAAATGCACGGCCAACAGGGTATCTTCTTTTGTGTGTGGGCGCCTAACGCCAACCGTGTCAGCGTACTGGGCGATTTTAATGGCTGGGATGTCAATGCCCACGTGATGGCCAACCTTCGCCTGAGTGGCTACTGGGGCATTTTCGTCCCCAACGTGCCACTGGGTGCGGCTTACAAATACAATGTGCAATCAGGCGCAACCTACCACGCCGCCGATAAAGCCGACCCCGTGGGCTTTTTTGCCGAACTTCGCCCTGCCACAGGCTCGCGCGTGTGGGATATGGCCAACTACGACTGGCAAGATGCTGAGTGGATGCAACAACGCCACAAACAACACCAGCTTGACAGCCCCGTCTCCATTTACGAAGTTCACCTTGGTAGCTGGATGCGTGTCCCCGAAGACGGCAACCGCTGGCTTAGCTATGTTGAGCTAGCCGACAAACTCACCGCCTACGTCAAACAACAGGGCTACACCCACGTAGAGCTATTGCCCATGACGGAACACCCCTTTGATGGTTCATGGGGCTACCAAACCGTGGGCTACTTTGCGCCCACCTCTCGCTTTGGCAACCCCGACGAGTTTAAGTACTTGGTGGATACCCTGCACCAAAACGGTATCGGCATCATCGTGGATTGGGTGCCTGCCCACT
The DNA here is from genome assembly GCA_044347425.1 of Vampirovibrionales bacterium. GTDB lineage: Bacteria > Cyanobacteriota > Vampirovibrionia > Vampirovibrionales > JAJTHC01 > JBIKUS01. Next base: position 21,800 of record JBIKUS010000007.1, read on the forward strand.
TCCCCAAAGATATGCACGGGCTAGACTTTTTTGATGGCACCCACCTGTACGACCACGACGACTGGCGCAAACGTGAAATGAAAGACTGGGGAACCAACCAGTTTAACTACGGTCGCCACGAAGTGAGTAACTTCCTTATCGCCAACGCCTTGTTTTGGCTAGATAAATACCATATTGACGGGTTGCGTGTGGATGCTGTGGCCTCGATGCTTTACCTTGATTACTCCCGTGAAGACGGCGAATGGGCGCCCAACTGCTACGGCGGGCATGACAACCTTGAAGCCCTCGCCTTCCTTCGTCGCTTTAACGAGCAGGTGTATGCCCACTTCCCCGATGTGATGACCTTTGCCGAAGAGTCCACCTCGTTTGGTGGGGTGAGCAAGCCTACCTACACAGGCGGCCTAGGCTTTGGCTATAAGTGGGATATGGGCTGGATGCACGACACCCTGCACTACTTTCAGCGTGACCCCATTCACCGTAAATATCATCAAAATGATATTACCTTTAGAGGTCTCTACATGTTTAGCGAAAACTTTATTATGCCCCTCTCGCATGATGAAGTGGTGCATGGCAAAGGCGCACTGCTGAGCAAAATGCCTGGCGATATGTGGCAACAATTTGCCAACTTGCGGGCTTTACTAGGCTATATGTTTGCCCAGCCAGGTAAAAAGCTGCTCTTCCAAGGGGCTGATGTGGCTCAGTGGGATGAGTGGAACTCGGCAGGCAGTGTGGATTGGCACTTGTTGCAATGGGGCAGCCATAAAGGCGTGCAAACCCTTGTGGCCGAATTGAACCGTCTGTATCGTACCGAGCCAGCCCTGCACCAAAAAGATGCCGATGGCACAGGCTACAAAGTGATTGATTGCAACGACAGCGACAACAGCGTGTTTAGCTTTGCCCGTGTTGGCCGTAACGACCGTGACGTGATGCTGGTGGTATGCAACTTTACCCCCGCCACCCACGATCAGTATCAAGTGGGCGTACCCGTGGCAGGCACCTATACCGAGGTGCTAAACACGGACGAAACCCGCTTTGATGGCAGTGGCCAGTGCAATGCTCACCCCATCCACAGCTACCCCGCCCACGTGCAATGGCAAGACAACGCCATTAACCTCAAGCTGGCTCCGCTGAGTGTGACGTTTTTAAAACTGCAGTAGTGAGTTATTGTGGTATCTCCCAACGCCCTTAGCCAAGCCGTGGCCACCGCCCTCGCCGAAGATTTAACCTGGGGCGATGTGACCACCCAAGCCCTTGCCCCACTACTGTCGGGTAAAACGGCCTGCTTATACGTAGTACCTCGGCAACCTTGTGTGGCCTCGGGGCATTGGGCCGCACTAGAGGTGTGTCGCCAGCTTGACCCCGAGCTTGTCTACACCCCCCTCATCCCCAACGGAGCGGAGGCCACGGCGGGCTACCCAATGGCAACCCTTGCGGGCCCCGTGGCCTCCTTACTCATGGCAGAGCGTACCTTGCTCAATCTGTTGCAATACGCCAGCGGTATCGCTACCACCACTCGGCACTACGTGGCAGCCATTGCCCCTTACCCCCAGTGCCGCATGACGCATACCCGCAAAACCCATGCAGGGTTGCGTTGGGTGGCCTCGCAAGCGGTGGTCGATGGGGGAGGCTACCCGCACCGCCTTAACCTTGGCCATGCTGCCATGCTCAAAGATAACCATTGGCAGGCCAGTGGCCTCACACTGTTGCAAGCGGTACAACAAGTACAAGCGCAATTGTCGCACGCCAGCAAGCTGGTGGTAGAGGTGGACTCGCTGGAAGCCTTGGCCTCGTTACAACCGCTGTATCGCCTGCCCGATGTGCTATTATGTGATAACTTCTCTCCGCACCACGTGGCCGAAGCTAAAACGTGGCTCAAGCGGGAACGTCCCGAAGCCTCTCACGTCCTGCTGGAAGTGAGCGGTGGCATCACGCTGGCGACCGTGGCCAGCTATGCCCAAGCGGGTGCTGATGTGATCTCCACCAGTGCCATCACCCAAGCGGCACCACCTATTGATATTGGGCTTGATGCCACACTCGACTCGCCCTAGCCACCCTCTCGTTACGCACCTACCCACGGCACAGGAGAACCTCCCCCCATGACTCAGCCCCAGCCCCCTGCTGCCAAACCCCGCCGACTCATGCCCTTGCTGCTGTTTGTTGTCATCGTTGTTGTGGCATGGTTGATGCAATCTAACCAATTACCCAGCCTGTTTGCCCCACCACAAGGCACTACGGCTAAAACCACCACCCCCAGCTTGGCACAATTAGCCGTGAGGCCCGTCTCGGCCGAAACCCTTAAGGGCATGGTACCCACGTGGCAAGGGCAGCCCACCTTGTTGGTGTTTGCCTCTCGCTTTTGCCATGATTGCGAGAAGATGAAGCCCGAGCTGACTGCCGTTAGCAAGCAATACGCCAAACAAGTGGCTACCATCACGGTAGACGTGGGCGAACAACCTACCCCCACCGATCGGGCATTGGTGGATGCGTTTCAACCCATGGCGACCCCCACCTTGGTTGCGGTAGATGCTGACTTTAACGTAGGCCAAGTAGAAGTAGGTTACCAGCCCACGGCCAAATTAACCCAAGTGTACACTGCCCTCGCTAAGACCAAGGCCTCGCCTGAGCTGCAAAAAATTTAATCCATGTCTAACGCTGAAGCGACCCTACCACCATTAGCACCTGCTGGCCAAGGCCTACCCCCTGTTGAAGCTTGGGTTGCACGTCACGTGTTGTTCCCTTTGGCTACCCAACAGCTAACACGGTCTGAGGCCATTACCAAACTCCTGGCCAAAGGCCAAAAGGCCTTACAGCTCACCCAAGCCTTACCCGTGGAGCTGGCACACCAGCGTCAGCTGATACCACGTTTTATGGGTATTGAAGACAGTTCCCGTTATTGGTCTGTGGCCATGACGTTAAAACACCTCCTTATCACAGGCGAGGCCATGGCCAGTCTTACAGAATGCTTGGCTCAGGGGCAAACCTCTTCTCTTGTGGTACGCATTGAAGATGTCAAGCCCGACCCCACCCTAGACCTTGCCGCACTCATGCACGACTATTCTCAGTTTTTAGCGGGTTATGAGGCTCGCATGAGCCAACCCACGCTCACCCAGTGGCAGAGGCCTAAGCACCAGCACCCTTGGTTTGGCGAGATTAACGCTCACCAATGGCTGTGCCTCAACACACTGCACCATGGCATTCACCTTAAGCAGCTCCACCTCATCAGCAAAGCCCTTACCCACCATGCTTGATACGTTGGCGACACAAGGGTGGCAATGGGTGCAAGCAGGCGGTGCCGCTGTGTGGGTAATGCTCCCCTTGTTGGCGTTTGTGGCGGGTGTCGTGGCCTCGCTCTTCCCCTGTAGCGTGGGGATGCTACCCCTGTTGCTGGCCTATATCTCGCAACACCCCCTCCCCCTACGAGGCGTTGCCCCGTGGTTGGCCAGTGGCGTGCAAGCTGGCCTGTTTGTCTTGGGTTTGTCGCTGACATTAGTCGTCATGGGGCTGGCGAGTGTCGCCTTAGGTGTCTCGTTACAACAATGGCTTAGGGCAGAAGTCTGGCTGGCTTTGGGGTTACTCACCCTCGCTATGGGGTCGGCGACACTGGGATGGTGGCACCCCCAATGGCCGCAAGTCTTGCCTCGTTTACCCGAGCTTCGCCTTGGGGCGTGGCTCACCCCGTTGGTGTTAGGTTTGGTGTATGGCCTCATTGCCACGCCGTGCGGTTCGCCGATGCTAGTGGTGGTGTTGGCTACCGTGGCGCAAGCCAGTGCTGGCCAAACGCACGCATGGGGGCTAGGAGCCATCTCGTTATTGGCTTATGGCTTAGGGCAAGGCGTGGTGTTAATCGCCGCCGCCATGGCAGCAGGCGTGGTGTCGCACCGAGCGACCCTTGCGGCTTGGGGCGATAAACTAACGACCCTAGCGGGTTGGGTGATGCTGGCCTTAGGGGCGTGGTGGAGTTGGCAAGGGTTGCAGCCGCTATGGGCATCAAACTAACAGGCGGCGAGTGGTGCGGACGCATCCTCAACGTGCCGAAAGGCGACAAGGTACGGCCTACCACGGGGCGAGTGCGAGAGAGTGTCCTGCAAAAAATCGCCCCCTACCTAAGCGAAGCCCATGTGTTGGACGGCTTTGCAGGCAGCGGACTGATGGGTTTTGAATGCCTCAGCCGTGGAGCAGCCTCGGTGGTGGCGGTGGAGCAAAGCCCCCACCACGCCAAGGTGATAGCGGGTAATGCCGCTTTATTGGGAGCTTCGCCTCCGTGCTACCAGCTTAAGGTGATGCCTTTGCAACGCCACCTAGCCAAGCCTTTGCCAGCAGAGCAACCCGCTTACACGGTCGTCTACCTTGACCCGCCTTATGCTTTTGAGGGTTGGGGAGCCTTACTCAATTCGCTAAAAACGTATAACCACGGCCAATGGCCAACCGTTTGCCTAGCCGAAGTAGCAGGCGACGCTGACCCTGTGGCCTTGTTAGGCGAACCCTGGGCAAGCCAACTCAAAGCCAGTTGGCCGTATGGCGATACCCAAGTGTGGTGGCTATAGTCGCCTACAAGCGCATGGGTAAGCCGTGGTGAGCCAGTACTTGCTTGAGGCTCTCCACCTGCCACTCGCCTTCGTGAAAAATACTGGCGGCGAGGGCAGCATCGGCTTGGCCTAGGGTAAACACCTCTACAAAGCTCTCGGGGCCAGCCGCCCCACCGCTGGCAATCACAGGCACAGGCAGCGCACTGGCCAAGGCCGCCGTCAACGTGCAATCAAAACCGCTCCGTGTCCCGTCCTTATCCCACGAGGTGAGCAGTATTTCGCCTGCCCCTAGGGCAACGGCGTGTTGCGCCCAGCTTAAAGCGTCCCACTCGGTGGTTTCTCGGCCGCCACGCACCAACACGTCCCACAGGGGGGCATCGTCGGGGCTGGTGGGGCGACGCTTGGCATCAATGGCCAGCACACAGCACTGGCTACCACATTCTTGGGCAATTTGGGCAATAAGTTGCGGGTTACGTACCGCCGCACTGTTCACCGATACCTTGTCGGCACCACGGGCGAGGAGAGCTTTAACTTGCGCCAACGAGCTAATACCGCCGCCCACGGTAAAGGGGATGCTTAACACGTCGGCGATGCGGCTGACCAGTTCAAGCAGGGTGTCCCGCTCGTGGTGCGAGGCTTCAATGTCTAAAAACAGGAGTTCGTCGGCACCTTGGGCTTGATAGGCTTGCGCCATGGTCACGGGGTCGCCCATGTCACGCAGGCCTTGGAATTGGATGCCTTTAACGGTGCGGCCTTTGCTGTCAACGTCTAAGCAGGGGATGATGCGCTTGCAGAAGCCTTTGGGCGGAGCTTGCGGAGAGGGTGTCGCCATGGGGATGCCTCGTGGGTGGGTAGGGGCTACAATGCTACCAGCCTACCGTTGACAGGCGACAAAAGCCAGTGCTTTAGCCATGCTTTTCGGGTGGATCATCTTATAAGTTTTCGGTTTTAAAGTGGGTATAGCCTTCATAAAAATAGCTTACATCCAGCCCCTTCATAAACAGGGTTCGGTTGTTGATATCAGTTGTTAAGGCGGCTTTCAGCAAAGTTTTAATCTCAAGTGCGTTTACCACGCTACGTTCCATGGCTGAAAGGTAGACTTCTTTATCCACCAAGTTCCAGTCAATTACCTGCTGCAACTGGTTTTTAAGCAGGGCATCTAGCCATAGTCGAGTGGCTCGTCCGTTGCCTTCTCTAAACGGGTGAGCAATGTTCATTTCGACGTATTTGTCGATAATTTCATCGAAGGTGGTGTGTGGCATGGCATCAATGTGAGCTAACGATTGCGTTAGGTACATGAGCGGAGCAAACCTAAAGTTGCCTTTAGCAATGTTAACCGTCCGGAGTTCACCCGCAAAGTCGTAGATTTCGGCAAAGAGGGCTTTGTGGATGGCGGCCAACCCTGCAAACGTCCCGACGGAGAGGGTGTTAATGTCGCCCGAGTCAAACAGGTGCTTGGCGTTACGTTTGCTGATGCGCTCTTCGGCGAGGGAGAGGTCTACTTGGTGGGTGATGTTGAGCTTGTTGTGCAGTACCATGCGTACGTGTTCTCCTTATGCCCTTAGCGGTAGGCTTAGTATAGCCTATCCACCTAAAATATAACTAGGTTAAGGCAGGGTTTTGGCTGGCCAATTATGGCGAAACGACGTAGGGGCGTGATTCATCCCGCCCGCCTGTGGGGTTATCTGATGGGCTTGGCTTGGAAGTGGATGCCTTCTTTTTGCCGAAGAAAGGCAAGAATGGTAAACAAGTTGTTTGCCTGTGGGTTGCCTTGCGGGCTAAACATCCGCATCAGGCTTTTTGCGGGCTTCTTTACCACAAGAGACAGTTCCTCAAAGCCAACCGTGGCATTGATATAGTCTCGTAGTACGGCTTTACCTGTATCGGTATCGCCTGCAAGCATGGCATCAACCGCTTCTTGCAGCAGTGCTTCACGAAAGGCGGGATCGCATTTTGCACGAGCTTGTACCGTTTGCTTAAATGCTTTGCTGAGTGGTGGCATGGCGTTATTCCTTCTTTTTGCAAGGACTTTTACCAAGGGTCGTTAGGTACGCTTTGTTTCAAGGCTCATTGTATTAAAGTAACACATGCGTTACTTTAATACAACCCTTGTTGAGTTTTTGCTGCAAAAAAAAGCCCCTTACCCGACCCCCAAACATGGAGAGGAGAGGGAGCTAGTTGGCAGGGCAACGCCGAAACGGTGTAGGGGCGGGTTAAAACCCGCCAACTGGGCGAGCAACGGGGGGCGCATTGCCATGTTTAACCGAAACGCCTCGACCTGTTTCCCTGCCTCCCAGCAACTCCCACTACATGCCAATGCAACCAAATTCTATATTTTAAAATTTAAAACAGCCAGTACTGACATACAAATCAACAGTTTTCAGTGTCTTTATTCCACATGTCTGCGCCACTTAAAATCATTACTTAAGAAAGTTTCAAAATCAATTTTTTCTATGTGACTACTTGGTAATTTTTCTCGGTATAATTGGAGTGTAGCAGCATTACTCAATCTATTGACCACAACGATTTTAACCTTTCGTTGCTCTGCTTCTATGATGGGTTCCCATATGTGTGGGTCTGATTCAAAAGAGGGATAAACACCAATGATAATAATTTTTTTACCTTTAAGATATTTTTCTTAAATATGACATTTAGTCCATCGTAAAAATCAGGGCCGTATTCAGAACTCTTACCAGGGGCATAATAAGCTATCATAGGATGACAGCCTCGTATCCTAATATCTTTTTCAATATCCTTTCCATTAAGTGTATAAGTACGGCTTAATGCCATACTCGGAGTCATGTTACCTGTGAATATAACATCTGTAATGCTAGAAGTGTTTAAAGCTTCTTCGTTAGCAAAACCAATTGGGGAAAAAGTATCGTTATAGTAATTCGGACATCCGTGTAGGGCTACTATCTTACTTTGTGATATAATTTGCTGTTCTAATTGTGACAAATGCAAAAAAGATCTTTGTAGAAGCATATCGTAATTTAGTGTAAAAACTCGTATGTTTGATTCAGTAGTTCTTAATGTCTTTTTTAAAAATTTTAGATAAAGGTTTTCGGGACTTGGTGAAAACTGATTAAAATATAATGCCATTGATTTTTGCATACGAAACAAATAATCAGTTTGATTGAACTTTGATTCTTTTTGGACTCGAACAAAACCCTCTTCAAAAGTACTGCAATCTCTAAAACAGCTTTCGTATTTCTTCCATATATTTTCAGAGTTAGTGGGTTTCTCATCTTCAAAAGAATTTAGTTCGTCGAATAATTTTGATCCTAAAGGCGGGCAGACTGAGCGTGAGTCAGGTTCAGCTTTGACACTTGCACCAGCTCCAAATAGAAAAAGGATGTCATTCATAATAAAAACTTTCTGAGTAACTATTATATGGACTTAATCCTAGTTTTGATTTGTATTACTGTCAATTCCCAATTTATAGCTTCCCCCTAGCCAACTAAGCACACTGTGTAGAGCAAGTTTTGACAAGCTGATGGGGAGTTTAACCGCTCACAACCTCTCCCGCTGGGAGAGGGTAAAATGGCCACCCCCGCCCCTCGCCAGAGGGCTGCCTTTGCCCTATACTTACCAGAGTTTTCCCCTCTCTCGTCCACCCCCGCAAAGGAGCCTTACCATGTCTCTGCCACGCCCCAACTCGCACCAAATTAACGACGGCCCCGCCCGTGCGCCCCACCGCTCCTTTCACCGTGCCATGGGCCTCACCGAAGCCGACTTCAGCAAGCCCTTTATCGGCGTGGCCAACACCTGGAACGAAGTCACCCCCTGCAACATCACCCTGCACGACCAAGCCGAGGCCATTAAGGCCAGCATCACCGCCAGCGGTGCCGTCCCCCGAGAGTTTACCGCCATTTCCGTCAGCGACGGCATCGCCATGGGGCATCAAGGCATGAAGGCCTCGCTCGTCACCCGAGACGTGATTGCCGACAGCGTGGAACTGGTGATGCACGCCCATTGCTACGATGCGCTGGTAGGCCTAGCAGGCTGCGACAAAAGCCTCCCCGGCATGATGATGGCCATGATTCGCCTGAACGTACCGAGCGTGTTTTTGTATGGCGGTAGCATCAAACCCGGCCACCTCAACGGCAAAGACCTTACCGTGCAAGACGTGTACGAGGCCGTGGGCGCACACGCCGCTGGCCAACTGAACGACGCTGGTTTGAAAGCCATTGAAGAAAACGCCTGCCCCGGTGCAGGTAGCTGTGGTGGGCAGTTTACCGCCAACACCATGGCCTGCGTCGCCGAAGCCATTGGGCTGGCCTTGCCAGGTTCGTCGTCTGCCCCAGCCGAAGGGGACGCTCGGGCGGCGATACACAAAGCCGTGGGCGAGGCCGTGGTGCGTCTGCTGAAAGACGATTTGCGCCCTCGGGATATTCTGACGAAAGCGTCGTTTGAGAATGCCGTGCGGATGGTGGCTGCTACGGGTGGTTCCACTAATGCCGTGTTGCACTTGCCCGCCATGGCACACGAAATGGGCATGACCCTGACCCTCCACGAGATTGAGGACTGGTTTAACAGCACGCCCACCTTGGCCGACCTTAAACCCGCTGGCCGTTACACCGCCTACGACGTGTACCAAGTGGGTGGCGTGCCTGTCATCCTTAAGGCCATGCAACTGGCGGGCGTGTTGCGAGACGAGTGCATGACCGTAGCGGGTGTCACCCTGCGCGAGACCCTGAAGGATGTCGTGATACCTGAGGGGCAAGACGTGGTGCTGACT
>JBIKUS010000076.1:0-9814 GCA_044347425.1 Vampirovibrionales bacterium
TGTTGGGTAGCGACCTTATCGGCTTTCATACCAAGGCCTATGTGGATCACTTCCTCCAATGCGTCGAAACCCTCCTCCCCCCCGAAGAGGCCAAGGTGGATTGGCGACGCAACCAAGTGGAACTCCCCGACGGGCGACGTGTGCAAGTGGGTGCCTTCCCCATTAGTATTGACGCTAAGGGTATTGAGGCCGAAGCGGCCAAGCCTGCCTTTAAAAAACGTGCCACCGAGGTTAAAAAAGCCTTCAATACCCGCTACCTAGGCGTTGGGGTCGATCGGTTGGATTACAGCAAAGGCATCCTTGAGCGGTTGGAGACGATACGGGTGTTTTTTGAGAAATACCCCGCTTACCTTAAGCAACTCAGCTTTGTGCAGATTGCTGCCCCCACCCGTACCGAAGTCCCCATGTACGCCGAGCTTAAACGATCCGTTGAGGAGGCCGTTGGGCGCATTAACGGCCAGTTTTCGGCCGATGGATGGGTGCCGATACACTATTATTACCGTAGCCTGCCCCTTGATGAGATTATCCCCCTCTACATGGCGGCCGATTTTGCCCTCGTCAACCCGTTGAGGGATGGCATGAACTTGGTGTGTAAAGAGTACTGTATGGCTCGGTACGACAACCAAGGGGCGTTGCTCCTCAGTGAGCTAACAGGTGCCGTAACGGAACTGAAAGAGGCCTTCATCGTAAACCCCTATCACCTTGAAGCCACGGCCAGTGCCATTGACGAAGCCCTACAACTCACCCCTGCCCAGCAAACAGAGCGCATGAAACCCATGCGAGACTACTTACGCAAGCATGATATTCACTTTTGGGTACAAAGCTTTTTAGAAGAGTTTGTCCACGTGGTGAACCATGGTAGTTAAGATGACGTTACCCCAACTGACGGCGCAAACGGTGCTAAGCCATAGCCCTGTGGCGTTGTTAATTGATTACGATGGCACCCTCACGCCTATCGTAGATGACCCTACGGCGGCTCAACTGTCGCCTGAAGGGTTGGCCACCTTGGCACGGGTGGCACAAGCGCAACCTGGGTTGTCGCTGGGTATCATTAGTGGCCGTTCCGTAGAGCAGCTGCAAGGCTTTTTGCTAGGGGAAGGGTCGCCGTTGCGGGGCTTACCTCTGGTGCTGTCTGGCTTACATGGTGGGCAGCTCTACGCCGAACAAGACCAACGCTGGCTCCTTCGGCAAGAGGCTACCGCCCTTGCACCCGTGCTGGATACCTTGAAAACCGCCCTACACCACTGGCAAAGTGAGACTCACACGCCACTTACCCTAGAGCGTAAGGCAGGGGCTAACTTGGCCGTGCATTATAGGCATTGCCCGCCTGCCATTTATGCCACGGTGGCGCAACAACTGCAGGCGCTGGCCACGGCCACGCTAACTACGGCATTGGCGCAAGCTGGTTTGCCTGCCACGGCCTTACGGCTACAAACGGGCGATTGCGTGCTTGAATGGCTACCCACGGGGCAACACAAAGGCCACGCAGTGCGTCAGTTATTGGGGGTGATGCAGGCAGACCATGCCAAGCCCCTAACCCCCATTGTTTTAGGTGATGACACCACGGACGAGGCCGCTTTTGAAGCAGCTAAAACCCTTGGTGGCTTTGGTGTGCGTGTGGGCGAGTGGCAGGGTGAAACTTATGCGAGTTTTGGCTTGCCAAACTGCAAAGCCGTCCATGCTTTTTTAGCGGACGTGTTGAACTAGCTACAGCCTAAAAGAGTATAGCCTACCTTGTAGCGGTAGGGTGGGGGCTAAAAACACCTAAAAAAAGAAAAAAGAAAAAATCGCTAAAAAACGGAACAGTTCATGAGCTACAAACTTGTCATACCCATTTCATACCATTTTAAAAATGTAGGGGCGGATTGCATCCTCACCCTCCCTCTCCCGAGGGAAGAGGGTGTGAAACGTTAAACACCACCGCCTCTAACGATTTAAATTGGTATTAGTTTAAAATAGCGTATGGCTGGGACGTTAGCTTTTTGTGGCTTTTGGCACGTGGGGCTTCCGCTTTTTGGTGATATGGGGCGCTGCCCCAAACCCCGAAGGGAAGGGCTAGCCCTTCCCTCCCGTCCTCCCACCGTGTTGGGTCTGTCCCAAGGCCTTGAGCTTTGTGTAACACAAATTAGTATTTCGCTATAAGTCTTAGATTTGGGGGCGATAACATCGTCCCCAAATCTACATAAAGCGTTTGGCTTCGGCTAACACAGGCAGGCCACGTAACACGCAAAACACCACCGTCGCCACAGTCAACCCTTCTGCCCAACCCGCTAACACCGTGTTACCACTCAGTTGTAAAGCTTGGTTGCCCAATATCACCACAAACACCATCGCTTTTAAGGCAGCATAGAGCCAACGGCTAGCACGGCTGCTCACCAAAATTATGGCCAGTTTACTTTGTAAGAGTGTGGTTTGCCCAAAGGCCGTAAACCCCTCTTTAAAAGCTAAGGCACGTAAGCCATCTACCCAAACACCCCTGAGCAACACCACCAGCGGCACCCATAAGGGTACCCACTGCCATGCGGCAAAAGCTACCCAATAGATGTACTCCACGCTACGGTCGCCTAAAATATCAATCACCGCGCCTTGGGGGGTGGCTTGGTTAAAGGTGCGAGCCACGTAACCATCCACGCCATCTAACACAATCACCAGTAAGGTAAGCCCCGCTGCCCACCACAACAAACTGGCCGAAAGTGCGCCCGCATCATGGTACCAGCCGAGAACAGCCAAAACCGCGACAGCTAGCAACAACCTACCTATTGAGATGACGTTAGGCCAATTGATGCGTCGCCAAGGGCAACACTCACCCGCTTGCACAGATAACGATGATGAGGGGCTTGCATCCACCATGGCGGGGCTAGCTCGTTTTTTCTACAATGGCCAGCTTGGTAATTTTAGCCGATTGTACGGCATCCATCAGGCCAGCCAACTGTTGATGCGACGATTTGGGGTCGGCTTCAATCAGCACACCATCAGGGTAAGCGGTTTGTTGTTGGCCTAACCATTGGGGCAAAGTGGCCAAAGGTAAGGGTTGCCCTTCGTGCTGCACCATGCCTGATTCTGTCAACACCAAGCGCACCACCTTGGGCGATTCGGTAATCGTCTCTGAGGTGGAGAGGGTGGGCGTGGCCAGCTTAATACCGTGGGTATCCAGCATGGGGCCAACTACCATCATAATAATGAGTAGCACCAAAAAAATGTCGGTCAGCGGTGTGATGTTAATATCGCTAAAAGTTTGCGTTTGTTGTGCCATGGGAGGATCGTCTGCCTTGTGGGTTAGGATGCGGCGGGTTGTGTGGGCTTGGCTTGGGGCTTGCCCGCTACCACCAGCTTGTCAAAGCCTGCTTCTTTGGCCAGTTGCATTACGTTGATGATGGTGCCACTTTTAACGGTACCATCGGCTCTTAAAATCAGCGTCGCCATGGGGGCTTCCGTCGTGGCTGCTTCATTGGTTGATGGCGAAGGGGCTACGGGTGATTGTGCTGCCGCTTCGGCCATGGCCTGCTTCCGCTTAGCCAAATCAGCCGACAAGGCCGACACCAATTGCGCCTCGGCTACGGGTTCGCCCTCAAGGTAAAACTCGCCTGTGGGGGTAATCTCCAACGAGGTTTTACCAGGATCGACGGTTTGGCCTGCTTGCAGTTGGGGCAGCACCACGTCTGGCCGTTGCGGGCTAACCATGGGAGCCACCACCATCATAATAATGAGCAGCACCAAAAAAATGTCGGTGAGGGGGGTAATGTTAATTTCGTCAAAAACAAGGGCTTGGTTGGCCATGGTGGCTCCCTAAAAGCTGGCGGGGGCAGCAAAGCCCGAAGGGGCAACTGAAGATGCTTGGCGTTGTTGTGTTTCAAACGGCGAGTTTGCACTAGCGGGGGCTTTGTCGCCAAACAACACATCTTGTGCGCTCATTAACACCAACTTAAGTAGTTTAAAGTCGTTTTCAAAGCGAGCCACCACTGCCCTAAAGTAGTTGTTGGCCACAACGGCCAAAATGGCCACGGCCAAACCTAAGGCGGTAGCAATCAAGGCAGAGCCAATACCAAACATAATTTGTGGCGCACCAGCCGTGTTGCCACCCGCAGCTGAGAGTTCGCCAAAGGTGAGCAGAATACGCACAACCGTGGCAAACAAGCCTAAATACGGAGCTACGGTACCAATGGTACCCAGTGTGGTCAAGCCTTTTTCAAGCCGACGTACGGCCAGGGCAATGGTAATATCAAACGAGCGATCAAAGGCTAAGCGTTGCTGGGCAATCAGTTGCAAGCCTTCTTCGGTCACTCGGCCAATGTCGCCACCTAGCTGTTCGCTAATGGCCATGGCGTTGTCTAGGTTGCCTTTGGCCAATTCGCGTTGCAAACGGCCAGTAAAGGCATCCATGTCACGTTCGTTGGCTTTAAAGTACACCCAGCGGTTAATCACCACAGAGACGAGCAAAATGCTGGCCAATACAATGGGCAAAATCACGAAAAAGTCGTGTTGTAGGGCGTATAAAATCAAATCCATGGGGTGCTAAACTCCAGCAAAGGGGGGCAACAGGTGCTAGTATAGGCTAAAAAGCACTCACTGAACAGAGGGAGAGGCTAAAACGGGTCAATACGCAACGGCGTTGACGAGACCGCCTCGCCCGTGGTGGGTGGGGTAAGTGGCGCAGGCGACACGGCAGGCGGAGCCACACTGGCCGTCAACTTAGCCACCCTTGCCGTGGCCACCGTCGCATAGTCACCCTGTGGGGCTAGCGATAGGTAGGTTTGGTAGGCTTCAAGGGCTTGGTTGGGTTTGGCGTTACGCTCTTGTGCCACGGCAAGGCCGTAGTGTGCCACGGCCATATCGGGGTAGTTTTTAATCACCAAACCAAACGCCTCGGCAGCGGGTTGCGTCTTACCCATCTCTAACAACAAGCTGGCTTTGTTGTAGCTGGCCTGTTTGCTGGCTTCACCTTGGCTTAGTTTAATGGCTTGCTCAAAGGCGGTTAACGCTTCTGGGCGCAAAGCCACATCATAGGCGGCATCGCCACGGGCTAGCCAGTAGTCGGCACGTTGTTTGCCTTGGGTTTCGGCCGCTTTAAGCAGAGCCAAGCCCTTTTTGCTGTCGTTGTTGCGTTGGGCGATGCTATAGGCCAGCATGGCGGCATCGGTCGCCAAGGGCGTGGGGGTGGGCTGAATCAAAGCCTCTAGTTGCGTCAAGGCCTGGGCAGCGGGGAGGCTCCCTTGCTCATAACGTAACTGTGCTACACGGTAGCGTGCCAGCGGCTGCTGAGCATTCTGCCCCAACACCTGCTGATACATGGCGAGCGCAGCGGGTTTGTCGTTGGCATTTAACAAAGCATTCGCCTGAGCTAACCAAGCCGTTTGCCGAGTAGCAGCGGGGAGCTTGGGCAAGCTGGCCATTTCGGCGTAGAGCTGTGCCGCCTGAGGCCATTGTTGTGCTTGTTCGGCAACGGTGGCTTGGGCTTGCAGAGCTTTGGCAAAATCGCTGACGACACCCTCGGGTACGTCTGCCAGTTGTTGTGTTGCTTCGGGGATATCGCTGGCAAGGGTTAGCTTAAGCCACTGCCTGTAAAGGGGCAGGGCTTCGGCCATGTTGCCTTCTTGATGAAAGGCAAGGGCAAGGTTACGCACCACGTCGGGGTCGGGGTTTTGGGTGGTATCGGCCAGCAACGCTTGGTAGAGGGGGATAGCTTTGTAGCCCTCGCCCGCCTGTTGCCACGCAAAGGCCTGTTGCTTGTTGAGCGTCGCCCACTCGTCGGGTTTAAACGTGGTGGGTTGCGCTGCTACACGCACCTGTTGGTACACCCCTGAGGCTCTGGCGTAGTCTTTTGCATCCAGCAAGGCGGTGGCCAGCAAGAGCTTAGCAGGCAAGTCGTTGGGGTTATTTTTAATGTAAGGCTCTACTTGGATAATGGCCTTGTTGGGCTGGCCAGATTGCTGGTACAGGTAGGCCAAGCGCAGGTGAGTGTCCCATTTGTCGGGGCTTTTGCGTACGGCATCTTCTAGTTCGGCAATGGCGGCGGGTAGGTCGCCCATGGCTTGCCTTGCTTCGGCGGCCACTTCAGAGAGGGCTGCCATGGTCTGCCCCTTTTGGCGAGCTTGCTCAAGCACCACAAGGGCTTGTTGAGGTTGTTTAAGGGCGTTGTAGGCATCCGCCATCATTAAATAGTCACTAAAGCCTTCGCCTTGTTTGGCTTGTAAGTCGTGTAGCAAGGCCAAAGCCTCACGGGGGCGTTGTTTGCCCAAGTACAGCCCCGCCAAGTAGCGTTTAGCTTGGTGATGCATGGGGTAGGCGGTTAAAAGCTGGCCGTACACGGCAATCGCCTTATCCACCTCGCCTTGGCGAGCCAACACACGCCCTAGGGGGAAGAGGGCATAGCGATAGTCGGGGAACTTACGCAGGGCTTGCTCATAGGCTTGGCGAGCGGCGGGCAGGTCGCCTTGTTGCTCATACAAGCTGGCCAAGCTGGTGTAAAGGGAGGCGTCGTAGGCGTTGTTGGCGGCGGCACGTTGGGTAGCAGCCAAGGCTTTTTGGGGTTGGTTGAGTTGGGTCAGCACGTGGCCAAGTTTCGCCCAAATCAGGTAGTCGTTAGGGTCAAGGGCGGCGGCTTGTTGCAGCTCATATTCAGCGTCTAGCCAGCGTTGTTCACGTTCGGCTTGTAGAGCCTTGTTGTAATGCTCAAGGGCAGGGGCGGGGGGAGCGGCCAAGGCCACAGGCAAGGCAAGGCATACCCATGCACTGGCCATCACAGAAGCAAGCATTAAAGCAACAGGCAAACGCATAGCAGAGAGATCCTTTAAAGCAATAGCTTTAGCTAAGACAACAACCATCAACGTGGGCTAGCTACTCAACACGCTCTGCCCAGTATAGCATAAGGCTATAGTGTGCCATAACTCTAGCCAACACGCAACGCACAGCGTCGCATCGCCAAGAAACCAAAAAATAAGAATGGCAAAGTGTAGCGAGGTTATCTTTTTTACGTTTTTGTCTGGTAACTATTCCGTTTTTTGGCGATATGGGGCGCTGCCCCAAACCCTCTCAGCAGGCGATAGCATCGCCGCTGCCCTCCCACCGTGTTGGGCTTATCCCAAGTCCGTTTTTCTTCTTTACTTGTAAACGTCTATGCTTTCCTGTCGCATCGCCTAGGTGCCTTGCCTGCGGATACTAAAGCGTAACCCGCCCAGCACAATGCCCGTTTGCTGTTGGTAAGCGTTCAGCTTGGCCAAAAACCCCGCCTGTTGCAACTGCAACTGGCTCACCACCAACGGCGAACTGACCGCTACCACCAGCACCGCTTGCCTGCCCGAGGCCTTAACCCCGTAATGCGGTGTCGCCTTGGGGGTTTCTACCTTAACAGCCTTGCTGTGCTTAGCCCAATGCGCCCCCACCACGCTAGGCCATAGGGCGCATAAGGCCATCTCTGCCGCTTTGCGCTCTAAGCCAAGGTTGGTCGCCACGGCGGGTAACACGGTACCCAAGGCCAAAGCAGGGCGGTCTCGGCGATGGGTGGTGATGCGCTTGGCAGGTGGAGTCCGTGTCTCATAGGCCATGGGATAAGGTCTCTTTGTTAAGGGAGCGACGCTGTTGTGGCCACTTGCGCTGCCCACGCCTTAAAGGCTTGGCCTCGGTGACTCAGGGCGTTTTTGTCTTGTTCGCTGAGTTGCGCCACGGTGGTAGCGGTAGGCTGGCCAGTCACAGGGTCAAGCACAAGGTTAATCGGGTCGTAGCCAAAGCCCTGCTCGCCTTGCGGTGGGTTGGGCGATACCCACAAAGGCATGACCCCTTGCACGCCCATCACAGCAGCGGGGTTGGCGAGGGTGCAGCCAGCCAAGGCACACACATAATGCGCTTGCCGATTGTTTTGCCCTTGCATGAGGGTTTGTATGGCGAGGTTTTTATCCGTTTGGGTCAGCGGTGTTTGGGGGGATAACCCCGCCACAATACCCGCCAAAGGGTGAGACAACTCGCCCGAAGCGGCCATGGCCTGTGCCAGCCAACGGTTAGACCACACCCCAGGGAAGTCCTCAAGCCCCAACAGCCCACTCAAGGCAGGGACGACGTAGCCCGAATCATCCGCCAGTACGGCATCAATCGTACTAAGCTCTACCCCCAACCACTGTGGGTGGGCTTGGCAGTAGGCGGCCAAGGCTTGGGCTTTAAGCGTGGCATTGGCGACAAAGGTGGGCGCATCTTCAGGCACTTCCCACGCATCCGTTGGGGGGAGGAGAAACTGCCACTGCAAACCAAGGGCTTGGCTCATGGCCTGCATCTCGCTGTGTTTATGGGCGTTGCCCGTGGCCAATAACACTGTGGCCTTTTGGCCAAGGCATAAAGGTGAGGTTTCAGGTGCAAAAGGGGTCGTCATGGGGTGGAGCGTCGTTGGTAAAGGGCAAGGTGGCGTTGCGCCGTGGGATACAGCCACAAGTCCGTAACGGGGCTACGGTGCAGACACACCAAGGGCGTGGGGGCTTGTGCCAAGGCTTCGGCGTGGGCTTCGGCTTCGGCAAGGGTGAGGTAGAGACACACCAGCAAGCCGTGTGGCTCTAGTAGGCTGGCCACGTGGTGCGCCATGGCCTGTGGCTTAAAATACCGCAAAGGTAGCCCCCATGCCATGTGTGGCTCTGCAAATACAAAGGGCAATAGCCAGCTTATCACGTGGTACCGCTCGTGGTGATGCAACACATCGGCGTGGAGATACCGTGTCTCGGCCTGTGTATGGGCGAGTAGTGTGCGGGCGTAATCTGCCCGAGTGTAGCCGTCGTGGTAGCGTCGGCCAGCGTCCAGCTCAAGGGTGGTTAGGGCTAGCCCGTGGCTGTGGGGCGAAAGGTGTTGTTGATAAAAGGTGCTGATACCCAAGGCGTAAGCGGCGTTTTTACTCCCCACATCCAACCAACGCAACGGCAAGGTGGGCGAACAGGGCAAGGGTAGCTCCGCCAACTGTGGGGCTACCTGTGTGTGTAAGTGGTGCAACAGCGTGAGGCTTTCGGCTTGTACCATGGCAGGCAGGGGTTGTGGCCATGCGCTTAGGGCGGGGTACGCCAAAGCCAAAGCCGTTTGTGCCTCTGTGGCTTGAGGGGAGGGTGCAGGGGGCGAGGGCATCGCCTTGCACAAATGCGCCAAGCTAGGCGGCGTTTGTGCCGAACCATCTCTATTCCTCAACCAAAACCCAAAGGCGTGGCGTGCAGATAGACAACGTTGCCACACCGACACCATTACGGTTGCGGGGCGGTAGCCACGGCAGACTGCATCAATTGGGCGTTGTAGGCTTGCCATTGGGGCGACTGCAACGTGGGCAGATGGCCACGGTCGTAGGCGGCCAAGGTAATGGCCATGGTAGCAGCCACTAAAATCACCCATTCCACACTAAAAGCAGAGCTTTTGGGCAGTAAGTTAATAATAAAGCGCAATACCATAAACCATAACACACAGGCAAACAACACCAATAGCTTGAGTGTAAACCGAACACAAAGGCAAGCCAAGTGGTTGTTGCTTGCTACAAACGTAACTGGTTTACCCTGCTGGCCACCACTTTGGAGGCGGCATGTTTTTATGCCATACTTTAGCCAATTATAGGCTTTTACCCTACCTCTGGAGACCCACTGGCCATGCTCGATACCCTTACTCAACGGATGCAAGACTTGCGCCAATCCCTCGACTGGGACTTGCTCGACACCGACACCCTCAGCGAACGCCATATTGATGACGCCTGTGCCACGGTTCGCCGTGCCTTGCTTGAAGCTGATGCCAACTTACGCACCGTACAAACCCTGTTGTTACGTGTTAAAGAACAAGCCCTTGGCCAAAAAATCTTTGACAGCATCAG
>JBIKUS010000201.1:0-9801 GCA_044347425.1 Vampirovibrionales bacterium
TCTAGCTAGAGTTTTATGTTCTCTAGTGATTTCGGTTTCTGTTCTGCGAATATCTGCGGTAACTTGAGCTATCTGTTGCTGACGCTGACTATAGTCAGTTAATGCTCTATGAGCTAGAATTTCAGCATCAATGTCGATTTGATTGAGCTGATCATAAGCCAACTGTAATTCTTCTATGTCTGTGGTATGTTTTTGCCGCCATAGAGTTTGTCTACGCACCAGAGCAGCAATTTGTTCTTCTATTCTTTTGTTAGCATCAATTTGAGCACGTATATCTGCTTCGGCTTGTGTAATAGCTTCTTTACTGGCTCTAATGCGTTCTTTTAATACGTCTGCTTTTTCACTAAGCAAAGTAATACCCAACAACTGCTCTATGATTTCACGTTGCTCATTGGCACGCAAGCTCAAGAACGGTAAAGTATAGGTATTGAGAGCAACTATATGCTGGAACATGGTATGACTCATGTTCAAGAGCTTTTCAATAGCAGTTTGTGTTTCTCTACTATCGCCTTGACTTTCGTCAGTGGCACGCTGTTCTTGCCCACTGACATAAAATTTAAGTATGTTTGGTTTACGACCACGTTCAATACGATAATCGATGCCGTCTTTTTCGAATTCCACAGTGACCAACATGTTCTTGTCGTTGGTTCTGTTGATCAAGTTATCTTTTTTAATGTTGGTTAGAGCTGATCCATACAAGGCATAGCTTACTATGTTTAGCAAAGCACTCTTACCAGTGCCGTTACGAGCACCAGCATCGTCCCCGCCTAGGTCTAGATTTTCACCTAAGATCAAGGTAAGATCATTACGATTGAGGTTTACGCTCTGCGTTACATTACCCACGCTGAGAAAATTACGTGCTGTGACTGATTTTACTGTTATCATTAAAGAGTTCTATAAATTTCTAACAACAAGTTGTTATTATATTGGTTGCTTTCTATGGCAGTCAACGACGAATTAACTATTTGATCTACACTTTGAAACGTAATGTTGCCTAGTATGACCTGTGCTTCTAGATCAGCTTGCGTGTTGGGGATCAGTTTGATTTCCCTACATCCGTATTCCGTCATAAAAGTATCACGCAAAAACCCAGCTTCTTCATAGGTAATATCAATGTTCAAGTTTATCCTTGCATGAGTATTTGTTTTCAGCAGTGTGGCTGGATTATCTAGGACTGAGCTAAGATCATACACACGATATACAGGTTGGTCTGGCCAAGCATGGTATTCGGGCTCTTGCCCCCATTCTAGGATCATTAAGCCACGAGCATCATCTCCAGCATCGGCATAATTATGCGGGAAACAGTTACCGATATAGGTAATGTTGCGTTGAGTTTGGCGTTTGTGGAAGTGCCCAGTGAATACATGTTCAAAACCACCAAAGTGTTCACGGCGTATTTCCCCATGTTCGGGCATCTGAACAAGACTATTCATATAGAAACTTGGGAGTTCGAGGTGACCAAATAGGTACTTACTCGACAATTGCTGAACTTTTTTATAATCGTCACCTAACAACCAAGGAAGGAAAGTTACATCATCAATGGTTAAAAAGTCTTTTATTATCTCAACATTTGGAAGATGTTGAGCCCAAGCGACACTGTTAACATCACGCCTGTCTCTATAGAACAGATCATGATTTCCTGGAATTAGAAAAACCTTAGGAAAAGCCTTGCTCAAAAGTTCTAAACACTGTAATGAATAATTTAGACTTAAAACATTTACCGATGCTCTCGAATTGTGCCAGTCGCCACACATTATGGCCATATCACAATTTTGTTCCTTACCAGTGGCTATAGTCCATTTGATAAATTCTAGACAGTCATTATTATGTACTACACTGTTGGACTTAAGGCCTATGTGTAAATCTGTCAGAACTACTGCTTTACGGAAAAGGTTCATCTATA
Organism: Vampirovibrionales bacterium; assembly: GCA_044347425.1. Taxonomy (GTDB): domain Bacteria; phylum Cyanobacteriota; class Vampirovibrionia; order Vampirovibrionales; family JAJTHC01; genus JBIKUS01. Next base: position 1,904 of record JBIKUS010000201.1, read on the forward strand.
TTTCCCATGCTTTATAACCATTATGTGTTTTTCCTTCTTTGGTCTTCTTAATTAGAGTATTTGGCCATAAACCAGTTTGTCTTTGGCATTCGCTTTTGCTTGCATAGTATAGCATAGAACCATCGGGGTTTTCAATACAAATTTTCTTCGAAACTTTTGCAGCACCTTTTTTACCATTCTCTTTTGCAATTGATCTATGCAATTCTTTATTATTTTTTTGCCATTCGATAATTGTTGAAATTTTTTCGCTCTTTACTTGTGGGTTGTGTTTATAATACTCTCTAAGAGAATTTGCTCTCTGAGCATTTACCTCAGGCGTAAAAGCATTCTTTACCATGTTTTTTCTTTCCTCTGGCGTAGTGTTTGCCCACTTTTTCTTATTATATTCATGAAATGAATTCCCTAATGCTTTTCTAATTAACTCAGTCTCCTCACTTGTCATGGCGGACAAGTTCGATTTGCCTAAACCGTCACCTCCTGGGGTAGAATTTAGCCCGTCTCTATAAGAATTATATTTTTTAATATGGTTAATTTCTGCGATTGCAAGTTCGCCAACGGACTTGAATCCTTCCTCTACAACTTCATATAAACAATTTTCTATGCCGTGTTCTCTAATGGCTTCGTGAATTTTTCTTTTTTTCTTACTAGAAAATGCAGCCTTACAATGTTCCTTCCATCTAGATTTTTTATAAGTTGGTTTCGTATCTAGCCCAATATAAACCTTATTGAGTGGCACTACTGTAATTTTATATATGAACATAATTTTAATCCTAAGTGTATAATATTATTTATACATTTCGGATTAAAATTAGTCATGATCTCCATCGTGGTTGTAACCAACATTCATGCCTTGTCTGGTATAGCTAGGATTGAAGCCGTTGATTTCTAGTATATCATCACGTAAATTTTGGTTGCGTTTTTCTATATTAAGAACACGAGTAAAACTGTTAGTGATAGCAGCAGTATAGTAGGCAAAAGGGTTTTGGCTTTTTGATTCATCAAATTGTAGTCCAATTTGGCTTAACTGTAGTAGAGCTTGGCTTTTCATTTCATCATTGTATGTGTACCCACGCCAATTACTTCGAGTAGCATAACGTTCACACAGTTTCATAAACATCATAGCCAAAGTACGTGTCATAGTTCCATGATCTCTGCTCCAAGATCCGGTGTCTAGGTCGCCTTGCCAATGGCTTTTACCTACACAAAAAGGTCTTCCTTGACCGTCGACTCGATAGTGTTGGAATGGGGGAAAGTTACATTTGACATATTTGATAGCTACAGGTGCCGGTCGGGCATCTTCGTCGTCGTATTCTAGGTAAATGGATTCATCGTCTTCGATCTCTCCATTCTCATCACGACGCAGTGCAGGCTGAACTTGAGGTACATGTGTCCAAGTCATTACACGAACAACCACATCAGTGGACATGATAGTGTCTATGCTGACAGCGAATTCGTCTAATTTTCTGCGCTCACCGCGAGCAATGGCTTCGTCGTAGGCTACTCTGGCCAGTCTTTCGGCTCGATTTTCCCTAGCTATTTGTATAATTTCCGGTGTGATAGTGTCGAGATTAGGCACAATAATATCATAATCGGCACTGTCTTTATCTAAATAGCTACAATAAGTGTTTTTACTGCGATGAATTTCTTTAAGAATATCGCGATTATTCAAGTAGTTGGTTTTAATTTTATTTCTCCTTCACTACCAATTGATTATAACATAGCAATTTGGCTAAATCAACCATGGTTTTTTCCACCATAAATACACAAATAAGGATGTCTAGATGCCGATTAGAAATTTTTTAGAGTCTGCTGTAGGTACAGTTGCCGCCCCAGTTGTAGCTGGTGTCAACAGTGTTACCAGCAGTTTTACTAATTTAGGATCAAGTAACAATCCTCTAGCACCACTGACTGATCCCATAACCAGCAGATTACGTACTGCTGGCTTGATGCCCGGTGGAGTACGCAGTGGACCGGCAAGCACCCAAGTAAATTTTTTCAATGCTGAAGAACGTAGTGCTATACCCAAAGACTGGAAAGTAAAAATTACGTTGAGCAAAAGTAATCCTTTTAGTTTTATGACTGCTGCTGAGCAGTCAATATTGAAACCTTTGATGGAAGTAAACGGTGTAGTTTACCCATATACACCACAAATCACTGTAACAAACCAAACGAATTACAATCCTCAAAGATTTACTCACAGTAATTATGCTCATTTAGCCTATGAAAGCAGTGAAGTACAAGCTATTCAAATCACTGGTGATTTTACAGCACAGACTAGAGCTGAAGCAGATTATGTGTTAGATTGTATTTATTTTTTCAGAGCAGCCAGTAAAATGTATTTTGGGGAAAGTAAAGGAGCCGGGCAACCACCGCCCTTGGTATACTTGAACGGGTATGGTAAACATTATTTTCCTAATGTGCCCTGTTTAATAACAACATTCAGTCATACTATGCCGGCTGAAGTTGATTACATGGAAACCAGTGATGGTAATCAAAGTGGTGGTACAGTGGATTTGCCCAATGGTAGAGATAGTGTAGCCACCACTGTTGGTCAAACCACACGTATACCTACTACAAGTAGTATTACTGTTAATCTACAACCTGTTTACAGTAAGTCTAATCTCAATAAATTTAATCTACAAGATTTCGCTAATGGTAAGTTGTTGGATAAAGGATTTATCTAATGGCAGCAGAATATAGACAAACCAGTGCTTATTACTCCACTGCCCGACGCGGTAATTATTTGGATGTTTTGACCTATCGCCCAATCCCCAAAAACAGCACCGATATACCTTATATCATAGATCGTGTTTATGAATATAGACCTGATTTATTGGCCAATGACTTGTATGGTGATAGCAATCTATGGTGGGTATTTGCTGTGCGTAATCCTAACACTATCAGTGATCCTATTTACGATTTTGCTGCGGGTACCACCATATACTTGCCCAGCAAAGACGTAATCACAGCTAGTCTAGGAATTTAAATGGCAGACAAACAGGTAGCTGCCGGCAATACCATGGCCGCTAGTATGGCCCAGGCCCGAGATAGACTAGCCACACAGAAGCCACAGTTATCACTGACGCCACAACAAAGTGCTAAATTCGAAACGCTGCCTACCAATGATTTAACTACGCCGTATGCTATTAGCATGAGTCGAGGAGTACGGAATGATGCTGCGGCCAGCGCCGCCGGTACAACAACACCGTCGCCTGCTACACCCAATGAAGACGCAGCAGGTAGAACAACCAGTCCCACTGCTACTTCAAACAATCAATCTACACCGTCGGGGTCACCACAAAATGCCAGCAGTACCAGAGCTGCTAGTGCCAGTTCACAAACAGTAGGCAATCCGCAGTTTACTTTGATGTCTAACAAACTCAACGATTATGTCAATTATAGCTACGGATTGAGTTTACATTTTATGAGTGCTAATAAATTTAATTCAGTCATGGCTGATGTTAAAACATATAGTACATCGGATGAGAGTGTATTGATTGCCAGTAGTGCTAGATCCAGTAGTGATTTTAGTAGAAACCAATTTTTTAAAGATTGTGATTTTTCAATCGAAAATCTTCGAGTATTAACTGTTATAGGTTTGAATCACCGTAGTAGAGGCAGTAACGCTATACAGATCGAGTTTACTGTGCTAGAACCCCATGGTATGACTTTGATAGAAAGATTTATCAAATTAGCTGAAAGTCAAGGCATAACCAGCTGGGATGAAATTCCTATTATGTTACAAATAGATTTTTTTGGAAATAAAACTCCCGACATGCCAATTGATCGGATTCCGGGAACTACCAAGTACTTGCCTATTAAATTTATTAATTGTAAAATTGCTGTAAGCACTCGCGGTTCTGAGTATAAATTCACAGCCGTGCCAATGAGCCACGCAGCTTTGTTACAAAATGCTGTGACAGTGCCAACTACTATGAAAGTCACTGCTCAAACCATTGGTGATTTTTTTAGTACAGATAAAAAACAAGATAACCAATTTGCTAATAGATTTGATCCCACCACTGGTGCCGGCGAGTTTGGTGAAGAACTTCGTAGAAACGTAATTGTAGAAAGTTTTGCTGCTGCTCTTAATCAATATCAAGACAGATTGGTTGAGCTTAAAGAGCAAGAACATGCTGATACCTATGTATTCAAACTTGATTCATCAATGAAACAGTTAAAAATACAGAATGATCCTTTGATAACCAATGCTGCTAATCGAACACCTATAAACGCCGGAATTCAAGATTCTGTAAAACAAGATTGGGTCAGTACTCATTTGAATCCAGGTACCAGCATAATAGAAGTGATCAATCAAGTCATGCGTCAAAGTGAATACTATAAGCGTATTATCCAAGATGAAAGCAGTGGCGATGGTCCCATTGAGGTTCATAAAATTGTGCCTGAAATTAGATTAGGTGCCTGGGACAATATTAGAAAAACATTTCAAAAAACATTTACGTTTTATCTAGTGCCATATAGATATCATAATCAAAAATATCCTTATGCCAGACGCAGTACTCCTAGTCGAAGTACCTGCGTTAAAGAATATTTTTATACCTATACAGGTAAAAATGACCAAATTTTGGATTTCAAAATAGATTATAACGTGATGTTTTACACCGCACTGACCAGCAACGTAGACAAATTTTCACAAGTAGAACTACAAGGGCAGCGTGACGATAAAGAACTCAAAGAAAGACAAAAAACTACAGAAAAGCAGCGAGAACAGTCATTAAGAAATAATTATGGAGGTCCGTATACTCCTAACAAATATCATCATGTTAGTGTTCAGAGAGATGTTAATAATAACCAACAAGCTCATCTAGATCCTGATTTGATCAAATCAGGAGATTTATTCAAAAGTTTGATGACTACCAGTGCTGGAGACATGTTAAATTTGGATTTGAAAATTTCTGGAGACCCTGACTTTATCAAGCAAGATGATGTGTTTTTGAATCCTACTGCTGCCGGGCGCGGACAGGTTAACACAATGAACAGCATTAACATGGACGCTGGTGAAGTACATGTAAACTTAGAATTTAGAACTTATACCGATATTGATCAAGAAAAAGGCATTATGATCAACAACTTGGAACGCAGTTCGGGATTTAGCGGCGTATATCGTGTACTACAAGTAGAAAACATTTTTGATCGAGGGCAGTTTACTCAGAATCTCAACTGTGTGCGTTTACCTAATGTAGGACAAGAAAGCGCAACTTCCTCAAATACAAAAATTAATCCTAGAACTAAAACTTCAGAATAAAAGCCATGTCCACTATTAATCAAAGATCCGGTAGTCGTTTACCCAGTCATTTTAGAAAAGATAATATTGCTGGCACCAGCATAGATCCTGGTCCACACATTGGCAAAATCAAAGCCAATCGAGATCCTGCTAGCTGGGGACGAGTACATGTTTTTATTCCAGCACTAGGCGGTGACGAAAGTGATCCAAAATTTTGGCGCATTGTAAGTTATGCTAGTCCTTATCTTGGATCTACTGCTATGAAAGGTGATCAAGAAAATCGGTGGGACAAAGTTGCTCATACCTATGGCATGTGGGCCACTGTGCCCGACATTGATAATTTTGTACTGTGTGTTTTTATCAATGGTGATCCTGATCAAGGATATTATTTTGCCTGCTTACCTAATCAGTTTGGGCACCATATGATTCCTGCTATTGCTAGCAGTGTTTTAATGGACAAAAGGTTAATTCAAAATACTAATCTTAAAGCAATTGTTAATAGTCAACCTAATCTTGAACCACTGCCAGTGGTTGAGTTTAATGAAAACTTTGAAGGACGTGATTACCCAGGCTTTGAAAAATATAAAGTTGAGGAAAAGCCTATTCACGAACCGCAGGCTTTAAATCTAATTAGACAAGGATTGGATCGTTATAGCCTTACCGGTTATCGAGGATATCACGAATCTACAATACAACGAGAAAGCCCAAGCAATGTTTTTGGTATTAGTACACCAGGTCCTTTGCTAGGCAAGACCACTGAATATGTCAAAGACTATAAAATTGAGCGCGGTGCCACACGCGGCGGTGGGCATAGCTTTGTTATGGATGATGGTTTTCAAGCCACTGGCAGCGTAGAATCTGATCGTGTTGAAAACTCTTTGATAAGATTACGCAGTACCAGTGGACATCAGATTTTACTGGACGACAGCAACGATATATTATACATTATCAACAACTTAGGCACAGGATGGATAGAAATCAATGGTGCTGGGCACATTAGTATCTATGCTCAAGACAGCGTAAATATCAGAACTGGTAATAACATTAATTTTCACGCAGATAAAAACATTAACTTCAATGCCGGGGAAACAATTAATATCAGAGCCGATGAAACCATTAACATAGAAGGCGCCACAGTTAATGTCAAAGGCAAAAAATATGCTACGATTTTTGGAGACAACTTAGACATAGGCACTAATGGTGAACTCAATATCTTTGCCAAAGGCAAAGCTGGCGTAACCAGCAAAGGTGAGCTCAGACTACACGGAACTAAATTAATGTTAAATTCCGGTCCTGGTAATACTGTTACAGAGCCCAATGACATCGACGAATATAAACACGTAGAAACTACTAAAAATTCATTGGGTCAATGGGTACAAGAATCAGAGCCAGAGTTACGCAGTATAAGTCCTGTGGTGCCCACACACGAACCATGGAACCGTCGCGAAGGCCAACTAAGTTTACCCGATCGTGTGTTTCAGCGCAGAGATGCTCCTAATACATATTCAAGTGGGCCACAAAACAGTATTGAAAGAACCACGCCTCCTGCTCCTGTTGTTATTGAAAATTTTTGCGGCGACTACTATGTTAAAGACAGTTCGGGTAACGTAGTCAAAGACGGTTCTGGTCAGCCTGTGCTAAACAGCGCAGGCGCTGCTCTTGACCCTGGACCCAAAGCCGCTTTGGCTGCCGGTGTAACAAAAAAATTACCTAAGGCCTGGTTAAGTCGTCCTGATGCTCCTAATCCTAGTAAAGGTGTTGGTCCTTTAACTATAGCACAGGTCAAGGCATTAATGGGGCAAATTGCCTATACTGAATCGCAATGGCGCTATCAAATTCGTGGGGGTGCTGGAAACAATTATCTAGGCAGATACCAATTTGGTGGCCCGGCGCTGTCCACTGTGGGGTTTATCAAACTAGACTGGGCTAAAAAATATGGAAATGACAGCATTAATAGGCCCGGAGCTTGGACAGGCAAAATGGGAGTTAATTCAACTGAGGATTATTTAAGTAACCCTGCGGCTCAAGAAGCAGCCATGGTGGCGCTATTAGAATCCAATTATTCTGCTATGACACGTAACGGTGCTATTAAAAACGGCGATGATATTTGTTGCGTTGGGGGTATGTTGGCTACTGCTCATTTAATCGGAGCAGGTAAAGACGTTAAAAATAATTTAGGAGCCTTGTTGTGGAGAGAAACAGCCAAAGGCAATGACAAATTTCAAACTACCGGCACTACCTATTATAACCGTGGCCGATACGCAGTACACGAATTAGTCAAATAAACAAGGGTAAATACAGTTATGCCTACATATTTGGGATTCAGCACATATAATCGTGTGCGTAATTTTAAATTAACTGATTTTGAACTGATCAGGCAAGACCTGTTTAATCATTTTCATATTAAACAAGGCGAAAAATTAATGAATCCACAGTTTGGGACAATTATTTGGAACTTGTTGTTTGAACCTTTTACAGAAGCTGTGCGTAATGCCATAGCCGATGATGTTAAACGCATAGTGGCTTATGATCCCAGAGTGGAAGCACAAAATGTCATTGTAAGTGAATTTACCACTGGCATACAGATAGAATTAGAACTGCGCTATGTACTAACTAATCAAGTGGCTACTTTGGCCCTTAACTTTGATCGCGA
>JBIKUS010000077.1:0-9656 GCA_044347425.1 Vampirovibrionales bacterium
AAAGGAGCCTTACCATGTCTCTGCCACGCCCCAACTCGCACCAAATTAACGACGGCCCCGCCCGTGCGCCCCACCGCTCCTTTCACCGTGCCATGGGTCTCACTGAAGCCGACTTCAGCAAGCCCTTTATCGGCGTGGCCAACACATGGAACGAAGTCACCCCCTGCAACATCACCCTGCACGACCAAGCCGAAGCCATTAAGGCCAGCATCACCGCCAGCGGTGCCGTCCCCCGCGAGTTTACCGCCATTTCCGTCAGCGACGGCATCGCCATGGGTCACCAAGGCATGAAGGCCTCGCTCGTCACCCGAGACGTGATTGCCGACAGCGTGGAACTGGTGATGCACGCCCACTGCTACGATGCGCTGGTAGGCCTAGCAGGTTGCGACAAAAGCCTCCCTGGCATGATGATGGCCATGATTCGCCTGAACGTGCCGAGCGTGTTTTTGTATGGCGGTAGCATCAAACCTGGCCACCTTAACGGCAAAGACCTTACCGTGCAAGACGTGTACGAGGCCGTGGGCGCACACGCCGCTGGCCAACTCAACGACGCTGGTTTGAAAGCCATTGAAGAACACGCCTGCCCCGGTGCGGGTAGCTGTGGCGGGCAATTTACCGCCAACACCATGGCCTGCGTCGCCGAAGCCATTGGCTTGGCCTTGCCAGGCTCTTCCTCTGCCCCCGCCGAAGGGGACGCGAGGGCGGCGATACACAAGGCCGTGGGCGAGGCCGTGGTGCGCTTGCTAAAAGACGATTTGCGCCCTCGGGCTATTTTGACGAAAGCGTCGTTTGAGAACGCCGTGCGTATGGTGGCCGCTACGGGAGGCTCCACCAATGCGGTGCTGCACCTGCCCGCTATGGCGCACGAAATGGGCATGACCCTGACCCTCCACGAGATTGAAGACTGGTTCAACTCCACCCCCACCTTGGCCGACCTCAAACCCGCTGGCCGTTACACCGCCTACGACGTGTACCAAGTGGGAGGCGTGCCTGTCATTTTAAAGGCCATGCAACTGGCGGGCGTGCTACGAGACGAGTGCATGACCGTGGCGGGTGTCACCCTGCGCGAGACCCTGAAGGATGTCGTGATACCTGAGGGGCAAGACGTGGTGCTGACTCCTGACAGGGCCTTGAGTGCCACGGGCGGCCTTAAAATGTTGTTCGGTAACTTGGCACCCGAGGGTGCCGTGGTGAAGGTGGCGGGCTTGACCAAACGTCTGCACACAGGCCCCGCCAAAGTGTACGACGGCGAGGAGGCCTGCTTCGCTGCCATAACTCGGCGAGAGATTGTGTCGGGCGATGTGGTGATTATCCGTTACGAAGGGCCCAAGGGCGGGCCTGGTATGCGGGAGATGTTGAGCGTGACCGCTGCCATTTGTGGGCAAGGCTTGGGCTACGATGTGGCGTTGATTACCGATGGCCGCTTTAGCGGAGCGACTCGGGGACTGATGGTAGGCCATGCTGCGCCCGAGGCGTATGTGGGAGGCCCCTTGGCCTTGGTGCAACAGGGCGACACCCTTACCGTGGATGCCGAAACGGGTGCGCTCACCCTACATGTGGACGAGGCCACCTTGGCCGAGCGCAAGGCAGCGTGGGTGCAACCTGCGCCTAACTACCCTAACGGAGCGTTGTGGAAGTTTGCTCAGTTGGTCAACAGTGCCAGCCAAGGGGCAACCACGCATCCTGCGGGGCAGCCCACCAAGGCCGTGGCTCCTCCTGTGTTAGCGGGGTAGGGGAGTTTGGAAGGCGTGATGCTTAGGTGAGCCAAATGGACACAAGACCTTATAGTAAAGAGGAATTGACTAACAGCGTCATTGAGACGCTGTTATCTGTCCCTAAGAAGTTAAAAGGCCGAGCTAGTAAACTAAAACAGGATGCTAGGGGTACGTTACGGTTTGACTGTAGGCTACAGTGTGTTGAGAATAATGCACCTCACTTATTCAAGCTGTTCATTCGCCAATCCGCTAAGTTAGAAGATAGCTTTTCAATTGGCTTGGAATATCATTGCACTCCATGCGGTATTGATGACTATCTAACCCTGATGCGAGTAAATGGATCAACGCATCAGCACACCAATAAAGTGATTAACAATCAAACCTTTAAAACATTTCATGTGCATCAAGCAACATCTGAAGCCATTGCTCTAAACCTTCAACCTGAGCAATTCGCCTCGCCTTGTTCACATTACCGAGATTTCAGAACCGCACTGTCCTACGCTTGGGAACTTTGGCATATTAGTAACCCTGTAGAGAGTATTATCCGTTTTGAGGATGACAACCAGCTAGAAAGGGGTAACATAATACAATTACCCTTACCTTGGGGAGATGACCCATGCTAAACAAAGAACACTTACAAAACGCCCTAGGGCTACAGTTCCCCATCACAGAACGTCGACCAGGTTTGTTTCAAATTAACGCCCCTTTTTATTACGAAGACGGCGATATGGTGGAGCTGTTTGTACAAGCTACAAACGATGGGCGTATTCGCTTTTGCGATGAAGGGCTAACCTACTTTAAACTCTCCTACGACACGGAGCTGACAGAAGCCAGAGAACGTATCATTCAACAAATTTTAACCAAAAACCAAGTGAGCGAAGACGAAGGCTCTCTCCAGCTTGAAACCGACCTTGAGAGTATCCTCCCACAGTTGTTTCATTATGGGCAAACCTTGGCCAAGGTGTCTAGCGTTCGGTACCATAAGCGGGAACTGCAAGCCAGCCTGTTTTATGAACAAATAACAGAGGCTGTACTAGGTATTGTTACTGGCTTTGAAGGGGTTGAAACCAACTATTACCCCACCAAACACAAAGATGTTGCAGTAGATGTGGCCATTTTAACAGCCAAACAACCCATTTATCTCTTTACTTTACGAGAGGGTGACACGAATAAAGCTACGGAAATTGGTTTCGCTTGTTTTGAATATAAAGCTGACCAGATGCCCCACCACAGCATTGTGCTGCATGAAAACTTTGATGCTTTACCTAAAAAATATGGTAATAGGTTGATTAGAGCTACCGATAAACAGTTTGCTGACCAGTCTCAGTTTATTAAAGAAGGTGCTACTTACATTGAAAGGCAAATTGCCTAGTATAATTGGTTTAATGGTTTAGGTAACACCACCCCATGAAGCACACAGTAATGTGGTTAAAAGCACGATGGCCTTGGGTGGCTACGGTGGTTTACTTGGGTGTGTTGCTTGTCTCACGCCTAAGCGTGGGGGGTGATTTAGCCTACTTTTTACAGCACAAACCCCTTAACGAAGTGGGCGACACCCTAGCGGGTGTGTTTGCTCCGCTGGCTTTTTTATGGCTTATTTTGGGCTACCTCATGCAAAACCAAGAGCTTAAACTACAAGGCCGACAACTCAACCTGCAACTACGAGAAATTGAGCTACAACGCCAAGAAATGGAAAAAAGCAACGACACCCTCATCAAACAACAACAAGCCCTAGACAAGCAAACTCAACTTTTACTTTCGCAAAACAGGGCTTATTTTGTTCATCAGGGTGGTGGACGTTCAAGTAATATTTTTAATTACAGGTTTTACAACCGTGGTAATACCGCAATAAATTTGTGTATCAAGGCTAATGGGGTCGAGGTAAAGACTAGCCCTATCACTCTATTAACAAAAAATGGAGAGTTTGTAGTCGAGTTTGACGGAAATGAAATCCCAAGCCAAATACAAGTGTTTTTTGATGATTTTGGCGGCAACCAGTGGCAACAAACTTTTACCCGCAAGGGTGAAGGGCAAGAGGCCACCTATACCTCCACCCCACCGCAATTAGTTAGCCCCTAAACCAAAAGCCACCTGTGCCTTAGGGCAACAGGTGGCTTAATACTTGGTAAGTGTTGTACAACAACTAATAAAGGTTTATTTAATTTGATATGATTAAGTGAAAAGTTAAGGTGTGGGGCATCTATCCTTTTAACAAAAAAGTTAATAACATTGTGTTCAAAAACTGTGTGGTTCTCTTAAACTAAGTGTGGCTTCCTATGGTCTCTCTACAGTAACGTGGGGTACGCTTCGGCGTACAATGGGTTATCGCTCTCTTGGCGGTGTAAGTGCATCGGTATCAAATAACGGTTAGGTAAGTTTGCTAGTGTTAGTTGGGTAAGTAACTGTCTCCATGTCTCTGTTTAACGGTGTCGGGGGTGACTGTCTTCTTATGCCTAAATAAACACTTGATTCTGGGTAAAATTGCCTGATTACTGCCCTAAAGGCCAAAGTTTTATTGTTGTATTTTTTAGGCATATCTTTAAGATGCCACAAAAATAAGCATCCCATGCAACGGTGCGTTAATGTTTGTTACACAGCGGTTACGCCTGGTATCAACTCGCCTAATTTAATAAGCCTCTGCACGGGTGTTAAGAGGTGGTGGTAGCAAGGAAGTTGTGATAAAGATGAGGCGTGTAGACAGACCTACATAACGAATCTTTAGAACAAGCTGACAAAGCTAACGCCCCTATTAACGCCCGTGCAGAGGCTTATTAGCTCAGTTGGCAGTGCAAATCGGGCAGCTCTCGGGGGAGGCTAGGGTCAAAAGCGTCGTGTTGCAGCCACTGGCCTATAAAGCCTCCGCCCCACAGCTCGCTGTCGTCAGCATCGTAAAAAGCAGCCACTTGGGCATCGGTCAACGCTTGCTGAGGCGCATCAAACGTCACCACCACATCGCTAGAGGGGTTGGTGGGGCAAGGGGTCAGCGTAGCCAGTTGAGCAGGCGTGTTATACCTAAACTTAACGGCACTGCGTAAGGGTTCAGCTGGCCAGCGGGTCAACTCTTCGCTGAGCCAATGCACATCTCGTACAACCATGCGGGGGGCTTCAAGGTGATGAGCGTCGCCCACGTAGACGGTGTTGGTAGCAGCATCGGTTTTAATCACGTAGATGGGACGACCAGCAGCCACGCCCACACCCTTGCGTTGGCCACGGGTAAACAAGTAATGCCCTTCGTGCTGCCCAACCTCCTTACCCGTATCGATATCAAGTATCGCTCCAGGCTTAACGCCAAGGGTTTGCTTCAGATAGTTGGCTTGGCCGTTCAGCACAAAGCACACATCCATACTCTCTTTGGAGTGGGCAGTAGCAATGCCCTTACTCGCTGCATACGCCACCACATCAGGCTTGCGCCACCCACCAAGGGGGAACAACGCCCGCTTGACATCTTCTCGGCGCACACGGGCAAGCATATAAGTTTGGTCTTTACGTTCATCTAACGAGCGAAATACCCGCACCAACCCCTCAGCCCCTTGCGGCCGAGCTAGGTTGACGTAATGCCCCGTGGCCACGTAGTCTACGCCCAGCTCTTTTACGGCGTAATCTACCAAGCACTCCCATTTAACGTAGCGGTTGCACTCTACGCACGGATTGGGGGTAAGGCCTTGTTGATAGCTTCGGTTGTAATAGTCCATCACGTAATGGCTAAACTCGGCACGCAGGTCGACGGTATCAAAGGCGCAACCCAAGTCCTCACACACACGGCCAGCGTTGACGAGCGCATCGTTACAGCACTTGCCAGGGCCGTTCACCGTCCATGCGGTGAGCCCGACAATTTCGTGGCCAGCTTCGGCTAGCAGGTAGGCCACGGCACTGCTATCGACACCGCCGCTCATGGCCACGGCAATACGGCTAGGCTTGGTGGGTAACCAGTTGGGGTGGGCAGCGTTAGGCATGGACAGAACCTAGTTAAGTAACGACAAGTGGGGTAACTCCCCCTTAAGTTAAGCACAAACACTGTCTAAAAATGCCACAGCGTAAACGCATCAGGTAAAAGAGGCAATTTTAACCATTTAGTTGTTTTAATTATTTTAATGTAGAACTTGAAGTCGTTACGATAGCGAGAGAACGTATGTCAACACTGGGTGTATCCCCACAACCATCTACCCCAAGACAGGTGTCATCTAACTTGTTGGCGCATGTGGCACGGTTAAATGTCCAGAAGAGTCAAGCAACCTTACCTCAAGTAGGTTTGGTGTCGCTAGCTCAGTCTCCTGCTCAACCTGCTGTAGAAGACTCCCCTTTATTTGCAGCACAGCCCAGTAACAGTAATTTACTATTTGCTGACTAAGTAGGCACCAACACCCCCGAAGCGACAGTAGCTCAACCCAGTCAGCAGTTAATCAACGACGAAGAAAAAGTAGAAATACTTAAAACGGGCGAAGAGCTTTTTAATCATATGGCTACCCTTACCCAGCAAGCGTGGGGAACACATGAGGTAGAAAACGGTAAATTGAGCGTCCTCACTTTAGAAAATTACAGAGAAATCTTAAGTGGTAAACTCAGGCGTGGGGAAGCCAATACAGATGAAGAAAACCAATACCACTTATTAGCAAGGCTCAATTTTAGTACCCAAAGACGTACAGGCATCACACAAGAAGACTTTTTAGCTGCCATAGAGCGTAAAATTGAAAGAACCAACGAAAACCATACACTTGGCCAGCATGTTGAATCCAGTTGGATTGCTTTAGCCGATGCCTATGCAACTAGCGATGCCGTCGTGGTTGCCCAAAGCGCACCTTAAGCCCAGGTAAAGCCGTCGGTTTGCATCCGCTCCAGCACTTCGTCTTGCTGGGCTTGGGGCAGCACTAACGAAAGGCGAACAAACCCCGCACCGTACTGGCCAAATCCTGTGCCTGGTACCGTCACAATACCGCTGGTTTCAAGCAAGGCGTTGGCAAAAGCCACATCGTCGCCGTTAAACCGTGGGGGGATGGGCAACCAAAAGTAAAACGTGGCATCGGGCAATTTCATACGCTCAACGGGCCAGCCAAGGCGTTTTAGCCCGTCCACAAAGCGGTGTTGCAGGGCGGCGTAAAGCTCCACGTTGATGCGTTGCACTTCGGCCTCTACGGCGGGGTCAGTTAAGGCCACAATGGCGGCGTGTTGCACGGCTTTAAAGGCTCCGCTGTCCACCGTACCTTTTACCAAGGCCAGCAAGTCAATCAGGGGTTTGGGGCCTACGGCAAAGCCAAGCCGCCAACCCGTCATGGCGTAGGGTTTACTTAAACTATGGAACTCAATGGCGCAATCCATCGCTCCCTCAACCTCAAAAATGGAGTGGGGCTTGGCCGCTTGGCTAAAGTACATATCGGCGTAGGCATTGTCGCTAATCACCAACAGGTTGTGGCGTTTGGCCACCTCTATTACGTGTTGGTAATAGGTTAGCGGAACGGTTGCCCCCAGTGGGTTGCTAGGGTAGTTGATGATGAGGGCTTTGATGCGCTCTTTGGCAATACCCGAGGCCACGGCTTGGGCGATGACTTCATCAAGGTTAGGTTGGTAGTCGTTTTCAAGGGTGAGGGGGATACTGTAGGGTTGCCCGCCAGCTGCCACGATAGAGTCCACGTAAGAGGCATACCCCGGGTCGGGGATGAGTAGCACGTCTTGCTCAGCGGGGTTAAGGCTTGGGGTGATAATGCCCCTGAAGAAGTTGGCCAGCCCTTCCTTTGAGCCGACCACCGTCATCGTGTTGGTGGCGGGGTTGATGGTGACACCAAAGCGTTCTTGCATCCGTTGTGCCACGGCTTGCCTAAAGGCCAGCTCGCCCCGAGTGGTGGAGTACATGTGGATACCAGGTTTTTCGAGCGAGGCTTGCAACGCATCCAAGATGGGTTGTGGTGGCGGGATGGTAGGTGCGCCAATGCTGAGCTTAAGCGGAGGACGGCCTTTTTGGGTCAGCTCTGGGGTGAGTTCTTCTACCCGACGAGCGAGGCGGAACATAATGTATTCGGCACGGTTGCGCCATTGTTGGGCGACAAACTGGCTCAAATCTGGGGTAGCTTCGGTGGGGGCAGGTGCAGGGGATGCGCTCATCATGGTGGGGTAGCTCCGTGGGCAAAGGCAAATAACCAAAGAGACTATACCATAAGCAAACCTTAAGGCTAACTAAGGTAACTCACCAACAGCAAACCTAAAAGTTGAAAAGCCGTAAAGGAAAACGGCCTTGGGGTGCTGCCCCAAAAAAGTTAACGGGGCAACAGGCCATAGCAAAAACTTTAAACAAGACTGTTACAAAAACCTTTTATTCTCCTATGGCTGGACTAAAGTTGCTTTTTTGTAAGCTTTTAGATTTCAGAGTTTCCGTTTGTTGGCGATTTTTTCTTTTTTCTTTTTTTAGGTGTTTTGGCATCCCACCTTACCGTTTACCTGTTTGGTTTTGACACGCTCCTCACCAAAACCAAAACCCCCTCCCAACAGGGAGGAGGCTAAGGCTAAGTTAACGTGTTTGCCTAAACGGCCATGGCACTGGTGAGCGTGGTTTCTCGGTGCATACGGCGGCTCAATTCGTCTAGCTGAGCCATGTTGAGGCCCTTAAAGTAGAGCAAGGCAGGAGGGCGACCCATACCGCCCGTAATCACGTGGTCACCCGACGCATCAGGCACAATCAGCAAGCCCGTGTAGTCGGCCACGCTGCCATCTTCCCACTGTAGGCGAAGGGTGACAGGCTCTTCTTGCGAGACGTGGGTTTCGGTATCTAAAAACAGACGTACACCCATTTCACTCATCTCTTGCGTGCGGCCTAAAATGGCTTGGCCACTTTGGCGCACAATTTGGCAAGGAATCATGACGTTGGTGCTAGGGGCGACCCGTACCAAACCATCACGTGGGCCATAAATCTGCTGAATAATGTTGAGGCGGTGTTCTTTAGCCAAGTTGACGAAGTTGACACCCACGGCTAACTGGCCAGCACCCGCTGGTTGCAAGCGTTTGACCACGGTGGTCAAGTCGCTGATTTGGCCATCTGCCCATTGTACTTGCAAGCGCAAGGGTTGTTCCATACGTAGCTGAGCATCACGGGGGAGGGTCAACGACAAACCAGTTTCACTAATCTCGGTGGTTTGCGTTTGCAGCGTTTGGCCGTTGGGCAGTTGTACCAAGGCAGGCAAAGCCGCTTTAAAGCGAGGCGTACGACGACGATAGGCCACTTCATCCGTCGACCCGACACGGAAGGGCGTTCCCACCAACTTCCAAAAGGCGTTGGGGAGGCTTTTTTCTTGGCGGTAGGTCTGCCAAGTGTCGGCACTGCCAAACATGTGGCGTACCAGCTTTTGGTGTTGTTCGTCGCTACGGTTAACCACACGCAAGCCTACGTAATGCTTGTTTTGATCATCTACCGCACTACGCACGGCTTGCACTTGAAACACACTGGTTTCGGCACTTTCCCAATCCAGCACTTTCAGCATCATGGTACCAGCCACGGGGACGGGTTCGTCAAACATCACAGCCAAACCGCTTTCGCTGATGTTGGTGGTGTAACCCACAGCAATGGTGGCATCCAGCAAGCGAAGTTCACAGCGCAGGCGTTTATCCACACGGGGCGTAAGGCGGAATTGAGGACGCTCTTGGGCAACGTAAATCGCACCAATCAGCAGTAACAGGTTGTAGCCCGCCCAGAAGAAGTTGGTAAAGATACCAGGCAAGTAGCCAGGGGTGCTAATGGCACGCACCACGGCCATCGCCAAACCAATCAGGGTCAAAATAATGATAATCATCTGTGGGATGACGATACGCCAGTTAAAGTAGAGCCTATCTGAAAGGGTGCCTTTAGGCGTGACCATAAACTTGTTGCGGCTTGGCGAGAAGATGGTACCCACAGCCGTGAGCGACATGTAGACGCACAAAGCCGTTTCGTAAATCTCTGCCCAAAACATGTGCCTGTAG
>JBIKUS010000078.1:0-9643 GCA_044347425.1 Vampirovibrionales bacterium
GTTAACGGTATTACCCAACGAGGCCGCCGCCCAAACCCTCAGCCAGTGGTGGCAACGTCGGCAAGCAGTAGGGCAACCCACGCTTTTGCCTGTGGTGTGGCCTCGCCTGCCCTTGCAACAACAAGCCGAACGCCTCAACCACTGGTTAAGCGAGCCTCATCACCTCCTCGTCATCGGCCACGAGTCTCTCCACCCCGCCCTGTGGGCATGGGAGCAACACCCCAAACTCGCCGCCTTGCCCTTACGAATTAATCTCCTCTACGACAAGCCTCCTTACACGGGCTGTTCGGCCTTGGCGGCTTGGCAGGCAAGGCATCCGCACTGGCAAATAACCAAGTATTCAGCCCAAGCCTAGGCTAAAAAGCTATACTGTTTTACAAAGTATTAAAGGTTACTTTTGATAACATGCCATTTGTGATAGTTTAATTGAGTAGGTAATTTTTAAGGAGTAAGTTATGCCGATTGATTATTTTGCTTTACGTGACTCTGAAAATAAAATTAAAGCTAAAGTGGATGAAAATACAGACATCACCAATCGTAACTTTGAAAAATTTGCCACCTTACTCAATCAACACCTAACCACTATTGAACATAACCAAGCCCTTATTTATCAAGCTATTGTTCAATCTTCTCATTCTCAGCAAGATAGTTTCGCAATCTCGGCTCAAGTACCCCCCCCCTGTTCTCTCAACGCAACCCCCTTTGCAGCCTGAAGCTAAAACACCTGTTAGCTTTGGTATGCCAATTGATTTAAGCTCGTTGATTGAAACCACAGGCAAGGCTTTAGGTATTAGTGCAAGAGATTTAGCAACAACCACCGTCATTAAGAGCATTTTTGACGATGTGACCCGAAGTAAAGCTAGCCGAGAATTAGTTAAAAAAAGCAACGACTTTACCGAGGCTATGGGACATTTAAAGCTAGCCAAAGTACAAAGCGACCCCGATCTTTCTAAACGCTACCTTGAAAAAGCCGAAGAAAAATTGACTCGTGTGCTTTACAACACACAACTTAGCCACGCTCAGCGGGCTGTAGCGGGGCATTATGCCGTTGCCGTAGCCGAAGGTCAAGGTAAACGAGAGTCTGCTAAACATTTTTTTGAACAAACTATAGGTCATGTTATGCGCTATGCTGAGGACCACACTCGTGATGTACAAAAGGTTGAGCAAGCACAGAGTAACCCCATTACGTTTTTCTTTGACATTAGACAAAGCTACCATGCCGACAGAGCTATGAAACGGCAGGTGAGTGGGGAGTTGGCAGAAATGAGTGAACTTGAACAACGTCTGAGAGAAGTCGATCATAACTACCGATAGAAGCCTGTATTTTTGTTGAGTTACCTAAGCCTAGGCTGCATGGCCGATGCCCACATGCCACAATCACGGCTATACTTACCGTAAGAGAGACACACCTATGACCTAAGCAGGGTAGCCGCCTATGCCTCCCACCCCGCCACCTAGCCGACCCCATAAACTGGTGCATTTGGGCGCACCCGTGCAGCTTAACCCCAGCCTCATGGGGATGCCTGGCCCCGAATCTGAACGGCTGGCCCAACAAGCCTTTAGAGAAGCCCAAGCCCAAGCCGAGTTTTTAGTCAGCGACGCTCAACAACAGGCCAACGACGTGCTGGCCGAAGCGCAAACCCAAGCCGAAGCCCTGCTTGCCCAAGCCCGTCAACAAGCGGACGACTTACTGGCAGGTGTTGATGCCGAAGTGACGACCAAAACCCAAGCTGGCTACGACCAAGGCTACACCGACGGTCACCAACAAGGCACCGCCGACTGTGCCGCCCAGTTGGCCGAACAACTGGCCACGGCGCAACTGCTAGCGCAACAAGCCCTTACCTTTAGCTACCACGTGCAGCAACAGCTAAGTAGCAGTTGTGTTGAGCTGATGCAAGCCCTACTCACCTCGTTATTGGGCGAGGCGTGGGCAGCCGATAAAGCCAGCCTGCTCACCCTAGCCCTTAACCAAGCCCTCGACGCTCAGCACGAGGAGGGGCAAGTGCAACTGGTGGTACACCCTAGCCACCTTGCCCATCTGCAAGCGCATGGTTTAACCTGTCAAGCTCCCCTCAAGCTGGTGGGCGACCCTTTACTTGCCCCTACCGATGCCTTGGTGGTGGTGGACAACGACCCCAACGGTAAAGCCGCTACCGTTACCCTGTTTAGCCCCGCCCTACTTAACGCCACCCTCGCCACAACACAGATTGTAACAAAGCCTAAAGCTGAGAAAGCTCAAAAGGTTTAGCCCACCATGGCGCATGGGTATAGTACAGGTAGTGAGGTGTGTTTGGAGTTAGCAACCCCTGTAACCAGTCTGCTTGTTTAAATGTGTGTGTAGAGAAAGGCGATGCAACCCATGCAACATCAACGTTTTAGGCGTTCGCAACAAGGCTCGGCTCTTATTTTAGGCATTGCCACCATCATTATGGGCATGTCGCTGGGGGTGTTGGCCATTGACGTACCTGTGTACCTGAATGCCCGAACGCAACTGCAAAACGCTACCGATGCTGCCGCCCTGGCAGGAGCCTATGCCCTGCCCAACGGCGAGACCCCTGCCGAAGAAGCCGCCCTTGAGCTACTGGCCGAAAACCCCGTGGCAGGCAACTTGGTAGACCCCGACGATGTGGACATCGTCCCCACGCCCACCAGTTTTCAGGTCACGGCCGAGGCCACTGCCCCAACCATTATTAACAGGCTGCTCTGCGCCCTAAAAGGCGGAGCCACCGTGAACGAAGGTGGTGGCGGCGGTACCGAAGGGGGAACCTCTGCCTTGGCCAGCTGTAGCACGTTTTTGGTACGCACCACCTCGCGTGCCGAACCCGTGGCACGGGATACCATGTTGGTGATTGATACCTCAACCTCAATGCGGGATTTGGGCAACAACCAACCCTTTAACGATGTTAAAACCGCTGCCAACGCCTATGTGGATAAAATTATTTCGCTCAACTCAAACTCGGTAGATAGAATTGGGGTGGTCTCGTTTGATAGAGGGTCGGCATTACGAAGGGGGCTAACCAGCCAGCAACAATCGGCTAACTTTGCTTCGGTTAAAACGACCATTAACGGCCTACCTATTTATAGCGGTAGTGGGTGGAATACCAACTTTGAAACTGGCCTAAAACGTGCGCTTGACGAAATACAAGCTAACGCCCGTAAATACAGCGATAAAACCATTGTGTTTATGACCGACGGCCACGCCAACACCCCAGAAACCACGCCAAAATGGTCTACCTGTACAGGCCACTGGAACAACGCTGTTTACTACGGTAGCAGAACAGTCACCAAAAGAATTAACGGCAGAAACCAACAAGTGAATAACGTTGATTACAGTATCGCCAACTCCAACTACTACTACGAACAATGCCGTTTGTGTGCCGAATCGTACGTGAGTAAAATGGTGACATCCACCCAAACCCAAGCCGACCGAGCCGAGGCGATGGGTGTACGCATCCACGTGATACAAATTGGTGGCGAAGACGATAAACCCACGGGTGCGCCCGCTACTATTAAACGCTACCTGCAAAACCCCGACTGGGAATCTGGCCTGCAAGAATACATTAGGGCAGCAGGCGATGGCCAGTATTACGCCGCCGAAAACTACGAAAGTAACCGCATCCGCGAGATTTACGAAGAAGTCGCCGCCGACGTTCGCATGAAACTCGTTAACCCATAACACTTCCCACCCTCTCCCTCCTCGTGAGGGCAGGGTGAGGGTCATCATCACTCATTAAAATCAACATTTTTTATAACGGAGACCGCCTACCATGACACACTTCACTCACCCCAAACGCCTGCTTATGGCTAGCTTGTTAGGCTTATTGCTCACCACTGCCGTGTCACCCATGGTGCAAGCGGCCAGCCAGCCAAGCTCTGTTTTAGGGGTTGAGGCTTACATCCCCCCGCCTGCCCCCGATGATATTGTGCATGACGAACAACCCATGGACGACTAGCCCAAGCGATACCCCTCTCTCCTTGTGGGGAGAGGGGCGATGACCCCCTTATGCAAATGCGCTAACAACGCTACACTAGGGGTATGACACAGCTCACACACCATCAACCCGCCTCTGTGGTACTGGCAGGGGCAAGCGACATGCTGACAGCCTTGGTGCAAGCCCACGTGGCCTTACCCACGACGTTAGCCCAAGCTTTTGTATTACAAGGCATCGTTTCGTGGGAGCCGCCCCCTTACACCAGCCTGCTGGCCAGTTGGGTACGCAGGCATAACCTACCCTTGCTTAAAGGTGTGCGTAGCTTAAATGATGAGGCGTTTCTCGCCCTGCTGCAAGGCTTACCCAAGCCCTGTTACGTGGTCGTAGCCAGTTGGGGGCAACGTGTTGTTTCTCGTAGTTTGCACACTCACCCACAGGTGCATTGGCTCAATGTGCATCCTTCGTTGTTGCCTGCTTATAGGGGGCCTAACCCTTATATTGCCGCCATTAAAGCAGGCGAAACCACCACAGGGCTGACGCTCCACCTCATGAGCGAGGGCTATGACCAAGGCCCCCTACTCACCCAAGTGCCTGTCCCCATCCTACCTACCGACACAGGGGGGAGCCTACGCCAACGTAGTACCCACGCCGTGGGCGAGCTGTGGCACAACGGTCTCAACGCTCTCGCCATCGCCCCCGACCCGTGGGCATGGGCAACCCCGCAAAACGAGGCCCAAGCGAGTTATGTCTCGCAAAAACAGTTGGACAAGGTAGAGCTAGACTGGCAGGCCGACCCTGTTACCCTAGAACGCCAAGTGCGTGCCTACCAACCGTGGACGCATTGCCTCACCTTTTGGCAGGGACGCACCCCTTTGGGCGTGCGTCGGCTAACGCTTGCCCCCACCCCCGAGGGTTCTGCTGTGTTGGGGGCGGGGCAGGTGGTGAGCGTGTTACCTAAAGGGCAGGGGCTGGTGGTGGCCACGGCTTGCCCGCACACCGTGGCGGTGCTGTCTCGGGTTAGCTTGTACCTCACCCCGTTCGAGGTGTTTGCTTGGCCGTGCCTCACGGCGGCGTGGCTGGCGTGTAGGGTAAAACAAGGTGATACGCTCACCACCACTTGGCAAAGTGGCAAAACAGGCCTACACTGGTAGTATGCGCGTACGCAGTACCCAGAGAGAAACCCATCACCCAGTTTTGCCCACCCAAGCCCACGGAGTTTGCTTGTAGCATGTCGCCACAACCGCCCGCCTCATCCTCCCCTGTTGCACCGTCTACCGCCATTGTGGCCTTGTCGCAAACTAGCCCCAGTACGGCACTGGCGCAACCACGCCAACGGGTGGCGGGGGCAACCACCTCGGCACCTAGGTTGACCACACCCGCTTACCCTTGGGCTATTTACCCCCCCAGTTTTGAAGGGATGCGTGAGCAGCTAGGCTTACCCAACGCTACTTACGGCTACAACGTGGGTGCCTTATGTACCACCGCCCACCTGGCTACCCGAGCCAAAGCCACAGCCCTTATTTGGGTAGGAGCGTACGGCCAAACCGAACGCTACAGCTTTGCCGATATGGATGCCGCCAGCAACCGATGGGCTAACCTGCTACAACACCTTGGTGTGCAAGCGGGCGACCGTGTGTTTGTGTACATGGAACGCTGGCCAGAGCAGTACCAAGCCATTCTAGGGGGCTTAAAGCTTGGGGCGATTGTTGCCCCTCTCTTTGCGGCTTTTGGTACGGATGCGATTGCTGACCGCTTGGCCGATGCTGGGGCAAAGCTCATCATCACCACGCCCAACCAAAAACCACGGGTGGATGCTGTGCGTGGCCAATTACCTGCCCTTGAGCATGTGGTTGTGGTTAGTCGAGGTGCCACGCATCCGTTAATGCAAGCGGGTGACCACGATGCCAACTACCTGCTGCCCTTGCAATCGGCCGAGTTTACCCCTCAGTGGACGGCGGCCGTGATGCCCTCCATTATGCACTACACCAGTGGCACCACGGGTAAGCCTAAGGGGGCGTTGCATAAGCACGAGGCCGTGGTCGCTCAAGCCGCCACCACTCAAGCCGTGCTAGATTTGGTACCAGAACGTGACGTGTATTGGTGTACCGCCGACCCTGGTTGGGTGACAGGCACGGCCTATGGCATCGTAGGGCCTTGGGCGTTAGGCATCACCCAATTGGTGACTGAGGCAGGCTTTAAGGCCGAAACATGGTATGAATTGCTCCAAAATTACCGTGTGACGGTGTGGTATACCGCCCCCACCGCCTTGCGCCTGTTGATGAAGGCGGGTAAAGATATCCCTCAACGCTACGATTTTAGCCAATTACGCCACATTGCCAGCGTGGGCGAACCCCTTAACCCTGAGGCCTACACGTGGGGGCAGCAGGTGTTTAAACGCTCTATTGTTGACACGTGGTGGCAAACCGAAACGGGAGCCATGCACATCGTCAACCGTTTGGGTTTACCCGTTAAACCAGGATCCATGGGGCAACCCTTCCCTGGGGTGGAGGCGACTATTTTAGATGACCAGTACCAACCCCTGCCCCCCAACACCGAAGGCCATTTGGCTTTACGTGCTACCTCGCCCAGCTTCTTTTTGGGGTATTGGGGAGCGGAGGAGAAAACGCAGTCTCGCTTTAAAAACGGCTGGTACTTAACGGGCGACCGTGCCAAGTGCGACGCACAAGGCTATTACTGGTTTATTGGCCGAGACGACGACGTGATTAACACCGCTGGCCATTTGGTGGGCCCCTTTGAGGTGGAGAATGCGTTGGTGTCTCACCCCGCTGTGGCTGAGGCTGGTGTGATTGGTGTGCCTGATGAGGAGCGCATGGAGGCGATTATGGCTTTTGTTGCTCTTAAGGTAGGCTTTACCCCTAGCGACGAGTTGCGCCATGACATTCAAACGCATGTACGCCAGCACTTGGCGGCACACGCTTACCCTAGGCAGGTGGTATTTGTGGAGAGTCTCCCCAAGACACGTAGCGGTAAAATTATTCGCCGTGTGCTTAAGGCTCGTGCCTTGGGGCTACCTGAAGGGGATGTGTCGGGGCTTGAGAACGATTAGCGCAGGTACGTAAACAATGCTTAAAATGGACTATCAAGCACGCCTTAAAAACCAAGCCAAAAATTGGACAGGTGGGGACTAAAAACACCTAAAAAAAGAAAAAAGAAAAAATCGTCAAAAAACGGAAGTTCTAGAGATCAGAACGCTTGAAAAAAGCGACTTTTGGCGATAAACCACTTGTTCTTTTAAAAGCCAAACGATTCCAAACGTGTTAATCCAACCACTTAAGGTCTTTCACGCTGGCAGGGTCATCAGGCGGCCCCTCAATCTTAACGCTAAACGTGTTGATGTTTGAAGGCACACCGCCCACACCTGGCACAAAGCCCACACCTGGCAGGTAATCCACCAGCCCTCGGCGTTGTTCAAGCGATTGTTTGGGAAGGTAGCCCAACAACGGGATGTGCCTTACCAAGTTACGTAGGCTTAACTGCCCCACTTTGCCTAGTGCGCCTTTGACGTTTTGGCTCATGTTGCCCACAACGGTGAGGTTACCAATGCCGTTATCTAGCCTGATACCCCCTTTAATCAGCAAGTCGAGGTTTTCACCATCGCTTACCAAGTTACGGGTGTAGAGGACACCGTCCGCTATCTGAAAATCGCCGTAGAGTAGGGCAAAATAGTTGGTATCAAAAGCTTTAAGGCTACGTACCAAGTTGCCAAGGTTAAGCCCAAGCAAGCCACCCCGCACCACGTTAGCCGCCGTCAGCAGTGTCTCAATTTTAGCCACAGAGGGTAAACGCCCTTCTTCAATAGAGAAGCTGGCAAGCCCGCTGGCGTTTTGTACCAGCTCCTCTTGCGTACCGCCCGAGGTGGTAAATTGAATCCGTCCGCTTAACTCGCCAAAAATCTCGTTAGGGGCATCTAACAATACCTTGGCCAAGGCGTTGGCCTCTAGGTGGTTACTGTCTAGGGTGAGTGAGATTAAATTATCGCGTGAGGGGTGCAAAAACAGCCGCCCTTTGGCTTGCCCCTTAGCGGTTTCAAAGCTCATGTCGTTAAGCTCAATGTAGCCGTTGGGGTAGAGGTTAAGGGTTGCGTTAACATTATCGGTCACAATGTTATCAATAATGGCTTCTTTGAGGGTGACGGGGATGCCTTGCAGCTCAAAGGGGAGGGCAACCGTATCGGCGGCTAACCATCGCCGAGAGGCTGGCCTGCTGTTGAGTAGCGGAGCAAGGCCTTGTTTCGTCCATTTAGCAAGCGTGGTTTGTAGGCCGTCAATATACAGGCTTTTGCCTGAGAGCGTGCCTTGGTCAAACAACAGGGGAGAGGCACTGGGGTGTTGGCATACCAGTTTGAGCGACAGGTCATTAACTAGGGATTGAAGCTTGGGGATGTCGAGCGTCAGGCCAGTTGTGTCCCACGTAGCTTGGGCATCCAGGGCATCAAGGTCAAGGTTGGGTAGGGCAACGTCTTTTAAGGTGAGCCACCCTTGCAAGGGCAGAGGGGGCAAGGTGTCGTCGGCTTGGTGGTTGGTGGTGACTCGCCGAGAAAGGGGTTCGTCGGGGTCAAAGGTATCGTCGTCTTTATCGAGCGTGTCGCTGGGGATGAGTTCGGGGGCGACGAGGTGCGTGGGTTGCTGTGCTAAGGCTAAGGCCGTAAAGGCAGGCACGGCGGTTTGTTTAGGTACGTCGTTCGTTTCGCTACCCTCAGGTGCCGAGGCGGGTGGGGTGAGGTTGGCGAGATCAGCGTGCCACCGCCAAGCTAAATTGGCCGTACCACCGCCAATTTTAAACAACTCGTTCCAAATAACGGGGTTGTAATCGGTTAGTTTAATGGGGTCGTCCGTCCATACTCTAGCATCAAGCAGTTGCGTATCGTTTGCCATAATGCCTTCCATGGGCCAAGCAAGGGCGTGGCGTAGGGGTGCGCCTGTGCCAAAAGGCAGCAATTGGCCGTTGCTCAGGCGTAACCCTTCTTCAAAGGTAAGGCTACCTTGTGCGCTGTGGTACGCCACAGGCCGATAGTGTGGCCAAAGTGGGCTGGCCAGCTGGCTGGGGGTGTAGGTCGGCTCTGGCACGTCACCCTTGGGAGGGGCTTCAGCGGTTTGGTCGGTAGCGGGTAGGGGTGGCGGTAATTCGGTGGCAAGGGGCAGGCTGGTGCGTTGCCCCACGGGTTGCCATTGCATTAGGGTTTGGCTGGCTTGGTCAATGAGGGGCATTTTGGTGCCGATGTTTTCTTCTCTCACCTGTAGCACCATGCCTTGTTGCCACGTGAGGTAGGGCGTTTTAGCTGAGGTACTGCTGGCGTTCATCTTGGGCCAAAAGGCTTCCAGCTCCAGCACGCCATCAGCTTCAAGGGGGAATTCGGTGGGTTGGTAATACAGGTTGTTACCCACAAGGTTGTTAATTTCAAGCTCGCTAAGGCGACCTACCACGTGGGCTTTGGCCAGCCAGCCATCGGCTTGGGGGGTGAGGGCGAGGCTGTGGAGCTTGGCGGCACCGTTGCCAATACGCAAGTTTAAGGGTTCAGGCATCGTTAATTGGGCTTGCTCCAACGCTAAACGAAGCTGGCCATTGATGTGGTGCAAAGGGGCAAAGGTTCGGGCTTGGTAAAAACCAGCGTCGTCAAAGGCAACCTCTACCGTGCTACCTGAGGTGTGGGTATGTTGGGCGGTCAGTTGCATGCTGCCTTCGGCGTTGTA
>JBIKUS010000008.1:0-29978 GCA_044347425.1 Vampirovibrionales bacterium
AACACCGAACTGCTGAACATCCTTAAAACCACCTTGCCCGAGCTGGCTAAAAACCCACTGACCACCGAAGGGGGAGTCAGTACAAAGTTGCCACGCACCTCGCAAGAGGTGGGGAGCCAGCTGCTTGCCATTAACGTGACGCAACGAGGGGTATCGGGTAAGGTGATGCGCCTCAACATCGTGACCGACACAGGCACATGGCAGGTAGAGCGTGAGTTTAACGTACGCCAAGCCTTTAAATCGCCTGCTAACGGCAAGCTGGCTTGGCTGCCCAGTGGCAACGTGGTATTTTCTCCGTTAAAGGATGCGAATGGGACGGTCACGGGTTGGCAAGCCCATGGGGGCGGGTTTGGTCACGGTGTCGGCATGAGCCAACATGGTGCAAGCTACCTTCACCAGCAGGGGTGGCAATTCCCGCAAATTCTGCAACACTATTATAATGGTGCCGCCATTGGTAGCATCCCTTTACTGGTAAAACCCACCACGGTAGAGGTGACGACATTTAAGAGTGTGGGCAAGCAAGGTGTACTCACCGTAGTGGGTCATCCGCAGGCGGTAACGGCGCAAGAGCCTTTGGTGCTAAAGCTCAATGGGCAGTGGTTGCACTTGCAACAGCTCAGCCCACAAGGCCATGCAAGGCTAGATGTGGCACCGTATTTAGTGCCTGCACCGCAAACCAATAGGCTTGAGATGTATCCGCTGATGCGAGCTATGAGTATTGCGCCCACCACGCCCCTCAAGGCATGGGTTGAAGTGGTACTACCCGCCTCGCCCTAGGGCAAGACGGGTGACGATACCATTTAGTAAGGTTTTAGCGAGCTTCTTCCATAAACATGGTGTGGAAGGCTTGGGCATCAGCAAGTAAGGTATTCCAAGCGGTGGCATCGCCAGCTTCTAGTTGTTGGTAGGCTTGCTCAACATTTTGTAGTGCAGCAGATTGAATGTTGCCATCAAGTCTGAGTAAGTCTTCGGCACCATAAGCATTAGGGTCACTATCAGCGGCAGCGTTGAAGAGGCTGGTACCGTCTTGGTGATCTAAGTAAGCCAACATGGTAACAACAGTATCACCAGTGGGTTGAGTTTTACCTTCGATGTTGCCATCCATAGCACGTGCTAGCGTTTTGAGGGCTTGAGGTAAATCGGCAGAGTTTTGGCCTATTGTATGAGAATCATTTGCCATATGATAAGCAGTGGCAAATTGGCCATAGGCCACATTGTTGGTAAGGGCTTTGTAGTGTGACCCTATAAAGCGGCCAGCAAGTTTAGCGTTACTGTCCGACAAAGGCTCATTGCCACCCGTAAGTAGCGATTCGCTCAGTACACCTGGTATCCTGTTTTGCAGGTTTCGCCCTTGAAAGGGGACATTATAGCTTTGACCCGCATTAAAGCCATTAAAAGACTTTGGTAATTGCATATTCATAAGGGGTATCACTCCGCATCGGTGGGTTAAGTAAGGTTTTTTGACATCGTAACTCTAAATAATAAAAACAACTATATAGCTTGCCTTGCCTCGGTGCTTAACATTTGTTTAACTTTTAGCACCACGTGGCCTCCATCACTTGGCCTAAACGTTTGCTTGGGCTACCCCAAAGAGCCTCTCCTGCGCTACACTAAAGCCATCCGTCGCATAGGAAGCCCCCATGGCCTTTACCTGCCAAAACCACCAACGCATACGCCTAAACAACGAAACCTACGCCAAGTTTGACGGCACCAACCACGTGGTGTTGCAAAACGCCTTTACCACCAAGGCCTTGCGCATTCAGGCTGATATTCTCCTTATCCTGTTTGAACTCTGCACGTGGAAGGAACTGGGCGAGCTGTTAGCCCCGTGGCCGCCCGACGACCAGACCAAAATACGCAACTACCTTGCCCAATTTTACGAAGCCGAGATGTTACTGATTGAAGGCGAAGCGTCGGCGAGTGAAGCTAACCTTGAAGCCACGGCGGGCATTGCACCTACTTCGGCGCAAACCATTGAGGCTATTAAAAACAACAAAGTCCCCATCAATGTTGAAAACCACCTGCATATGTTGCGCGACTACGTGCGTATGGCGGCATACAGGCGAGCGATTGAGCAAGTGGTGACCCCAGGGTGCAACGTGCTTGATTTAGGTGCGGGAAGTGGTGTCCTTTCGTTTTTGGCTAGCCGTGCAGGGGCTGCCCAAGTGGTGGCCATTGAGAAGCAAAGCCATATTGTAGAGCTGGCCAAAGTGTTGGCCGAAGCTAACAACATTACTAACGTCTCCTTTATCAACAAAAGCAGCAACCTTGTCAGTCCCGACGAATTAAAACTGCCCTCCCTGCCCGACGTGCTGGTGGCCGAAATTATCGGCGACGGCATTCTTGAAGAAAACATATTGGAATACACCCTTGACGCTCGCCGTCGTTTACTCAAGCTTGGGGCGACGTTATTGCCGTGTAAGCTTGATATTTTAGCCTTCCCCTTTTACGCCGATGCTCAGCACCACCATGAATGGGAGGCTGCCGAACTGCAAGATTTGTACGGGCTGGATTTTGGCCTACTGGGTAAGGTGTTGGCGGCCAAAGCCACCTTACGCCGAGAACGCTACGCCATGCACTTATTTAAAGCCATGGGTAAGCCGCAAGTCATCCACAGTTTAGATTTTAGAACCCTTGAGGACACCACCTTTACCGCCCCCATGCCCCTACCGCTGGAACATGACGGTTGGGTGAGCGGCGTGTGTCTCTTTTTTAAGGCGTGGTTGACTGAGGACGTGTGTTTGACCAATTCGCCGTGGGCTCCGCCAACGCATTGGACGCAATTGCTGTATTACTTGCCCAAGCCCGAACCTGTCACCAAGGCGCACACGTTTGATGGGCAACTCATCTATGATGGCTCGCTAAGGGTGAGCTTGTTTACTGGCGAGCAGTAAGTGCCTCCCACCCTCTCCCTCTGGGAGAGGGCAGGGTGAGGGTCATCACGGGCTTATGCAATACGCCCCTACATTTTTAAATGGGTCTTAAAGTGTGGAAAGTGCCGCACTAAGGTAAGCAGCCAGTTGCTCTTGGGTATGTGGGTTGGCTCCACAAGCGGTGACTTCGGCATGGTTAAGGCTGGTGTCGGCCAACCCCGCCGCTACATTGGTGAGGCAACTCAGCCCCAGTACTCGCATCCCCATGTGACGGGCTGCTAACACTTCGGCCACGGTAGACATGCCCACAGCATCTGCCCCAAGGGTGGCCATGGCTCGTATTTCGGCAGGGGTTTCGTACGAAGGCCCCATGACCCCT
This sequence comes from Vampirovibrionales bacterium, assembly GCA_044347425.1. Taxonomy (GTDB): domain Bacteria; phylum Cyanobacteriota; class Vampirovibrionia; order Vampirovibrionales; family JAJTHC01; genus JBIKUS01. The sequence goes on from JBIKUS010000008.1 coordinate 3,253, forward strand.
GCATACACACCTTGGTAGAGTGGCCAGCCTTGCTGTTGTGCTTCGTACGCTACCGCTTCGGCAAGCTGTGGGCAGAAGGCTTGGCTCATATCGTAAAAACGAGGTCCTAAAAAGGCCAAGTTTTCGCCCCGAAGCGGGTGATGCCCCGTGAGGTTGAGCTGGTCGCGTATCAGCATAAATTGCCCCAATTGCCATTCGGGATGCAAGCACCCCGCCGCATTGGTGATAAGCGCCGTGTGCGCCCCCGCAAGGTGACACGCCCGCAATAGGCGCACCACCTCAGGCCAGTCGTGGCCTTCGTAAAAGTGAAAACGCCCTTGCATCACGGCAATGGGCAGACCTTGAGGGGTTATGCCCAAAGTGAGCGACCCCGTATGGCCTTCAACGCTGGGTTGGGGGACGTGCGGTAGGCTACTGTAAGGCAATTGTAGGGTGTTGCTGAGGTTTAAGAGGTTGAGGGTTTGCCCAAGGCCAGAGCCGAGCGTCACCACCGCTTGCGGGCGATGCGACCACGCTTGCGACAGCGCATGGGTAAGGGCTTCAAGTTTTGTTTGTTCAGACGATGACATGAGGGTGACCCCGCTAACCACAAACCGTAGAGTTTGAGTATAACAGAGACACGCTAATGCGTATCAGATGCGCTGTTAGGCAATTTGCGCTAAGCCCAGTACACCCATGTTGCCAAAGCCAAGGGGCATCCCCATGCCTGCTACGCCACCAAACTGCTGTTGTTGCGGGAAGGCACTAAATTGCTGCTGAGGGAAGAATTGTTGTTGCTGCGGGAAGCCGCCAAACGCTTGTTGCGGGAAGAACTGTTGTTGTTGAGGAAAGCCACCAAAAGCCTGTTGCGGGAAGGCACTAAACTGTTGCTGCTGGGGAAAGAACTGCTGTTGTTGCGGGAAGAACTGTTGCTGCTGAGGAAAGCCACCAAACGCTTGTTGCGGGAAGCCACCCAGTTGCGCTTGCCCCATACCCATGGGTAGCCCCGCCATTTGCTGAGGAAGCCCCAGTGACTGTGCTAAAAATGGGTTACTGGCAAGTGCTGCTTGAGACAGGCCGAGAGTAGGGTTACCACCAGGTAAAAAGCTACCAGGCGCAAAGCCACCTGCACCAGGGAAGAAGCCCGTTAAGCCAGGGAAAGCAATGGAAAGCCCACTGGTTTGAAACAGCGGGTTGTTGACCGTGATTGGGTTGGTTAACCCGTCGCCAATAGGTAACGTGGGGTCAAAAAAGTTAGCAATACTAAAGCCAGGTTGTACGGCAAAGGGAAAGACACTACGGGTAATGTTTTCAATTTGCGCACGGTTGGTGACACTACCCGTGGAGAGGAACATTAAGCCTGGTAAATCTTGCGCTGCTGATGCGGCAACGGGGCTACTGGGGTTGGGCAACCCTAGTAGTGTTGTTAAGTTAGTAAGATTAGCTGTACCCATAGTTTACTACGAGACCTGTAGGTTGAAAGGGGAGAGGATACCTGATTGAATTGAGCCTTGCCACTTGCTAACGGGGGGAGAGCAGTGCAAAACGAATGGTTAACGACCCATGGCGAGGAAACCAGAGCTATGACCAGATGATGTTAAACGAGGGGATGAATTAAATATATAAAAACAGTATAGATTATATAATTGATAGATAGCACGTATTTGTTTACATGTTGTTACAAGGCTGGCTAAGGTAGCGGTAACGTCGTGTTTGATGAACCAATAGAGGTGCTTGCCAAAGGCGTGTGTTACTTTTATGATGTTTTCAATCTCTGCTGCCGGTATGGCGGAATTGGTAGACGCACTCGACTCAAAATCGAGCGGGGCAACCCTTGTCAGTTCGAGTCTGACTACCGGTAAATACTTTAAAACAACCTGTTATTTAGCAGGTTGTTTTTTATTGAGATGGGTAGGTTACCTACGCTCACCTACTACAAGCCTAAAAGCTTGCTGCTTACAGATTGTTGCAACCCCCTACGCCAAAGCAGGGTTTAGTGCTAGGCTAGTCCTAACTTTTGCATCGTCACCCCGCACCCTTGTTATAGGAACCCTGCCCTATGGTAGATACCACCCCTTCCGCCAAGCCCCCTTTAGCCGCCACACCTAGCTTAGCCTCTGCCATTAAACAACCCCAAGTGGCAACGCCTGCTGTTGCACAACCCGCCGCCAAGCAAGCCCGCATTATTGTGGTTACCTCGGGTAAGGGGGGCGTGGGCAAAACAACCACTACCGCCAACATTGGCACGGGGTTGGCCAAGCTGGGCTACAAAGTGGTGTTGGTGGATACCGACATTGGCCTACGCAACCTTGATATTTTAATGGGGCTTGAAAACCGCATCGTCTACAACGTGATTGATGTGATTGAGGAGCGTTGCAAGCTGCAACAAGCCTTAGTTAAAGACAAACGCCTGCCCAACCTGATGCTGTTGGCCGCCGCTCAAACCCGAGACAAAAGTGCGCTCAACACCGAGCAAATGATTGCCCTGGTTGAAAAACTCAAGCCCGAAGTGGACTTTGTACTGCTTGACTGCCCCGCTGGTATTGAGCAAGGCTTCCAGACCGCTATTGCCGCCGCTACTGAGGCCATTATTGTGGCCACCCCCGAAATGAGCAGCGTGCGTGATGCCGACCGTGTGATTGGCCTGCTTGAAGCCACGCCCAACGTGCAACGCTACAAACTGATTTTAAACCGTGTGCGCCCCGCCATGATGCGTACCAACGACATGATGACCGTGGCCGACGTGTTGGATATTCTCTCCGTCAAGCTGTTAGGCATCATCCCCGAAGACCAAGAGATTATTATTAGCACCAACCGTGGCGAACCCATTGTTAACACAGAGCAAGCCAAGGCAGGCCAAGCCTACCGCAACATTGCCCGCCGTGTGGCTGGCGAAGACGTCCCCTTTCTCAACCTAGACGAACCCCCTTCATGGTTTGATCGCCTGAAGCAATTGGTGGGCGTGGGGCAAGCCAGTGGCTCGTCGTCGTCGTCGTCTCGTTCGGCCTAGTGTTGCTGGTCACGCCTTAGTTGATGTCGATTTTCAAAAGGAATTGTAAGCGTTATGCTCAAAAAATGGTTTAGGTGGTTAATGATTGATAACCCCGCCTCTGCTACCGTTGCCCCTACTGATACGGCTGACACTGGCCGTTCGGCTGCCTGTAACCGCCTTAAACTGGTGTTGATGCATGACCGCACTCAGCTTGAACCCGAAAAACTGGCCTTGTTACGTGATGAGTTGGTGGCCGCCATCTCCAAATACATCCCCATTGACAAGGATGCCATTGAGCTGAATCTTGAAAAAGACCCCGACACCAACACGGTAGCCCTTGTGGCCAACATCCCCGTTATGGCGGGCGCAAGGCTCACCACCGAAGCCACACTCACGGGTAAATCCGTTCCCACGGCTATGGCCACCCCTACCGAGACTACCGAACCCGCCACCGAGGCCACGCCAGAATCGCCTGACAAAATGACCGTTGCCTCCACCTAGGCTGGTATGACCCTTTTACACCACCTGCCACCTTGTTCACCCACGCCACTCACCCCAAACCCTTCGGTGGATTGGGACACGTGGCGAGACCTTTTGGTGACACCTAACACCTATCCCACCCTACTCGCCCTTAGCCAACAAGGGGCGTTTGAAGCATGGCTCCCCGAATGGCGTCGCCAGCGGAGTGCCTTTAGCACCCAACACATTGCCCATGAGTTTACCCTTGAGCGGCACAGCCTTAAAGTGCTTGAAGGGACGAAACAATCCCCCTATTACGCCCACCTTACCCCGCACGAGCAATGGCTGGTGGTATTGGCCGCCCTTTGCCACGACCTTTCTAAAAATGGAGGCCCCGCCCACCTACGGGGCAGTATTCGGCCTGATAGCTTTCACCCCGAAAAAAGCGTGATGGTGGCTCGCAAACGCCTGCCCTTTTGGGGCGTGGTGGGTGGAGACCTTGAAATTGTGGCGAGGCTGGTACGGCACCACCAGTGGTTTGGGCGTTGGATTATGCGCTACGGTAGCCGCCACGAGGAGCCTCCTTTGGCGGAGGTGCAGAAGGCGGCCTTGGTGTTGCGTCACCCAAGGGTGTTGGCCATGTTGCTCGCCCTTACCGAAGGCGACATACGGGGCGTGAAAGCAGGTGGCCGCTTGTTTGATAGGCACGTCGCAAAAACGCTCCCCCAATTTGCCGAGTTGGTAAACCAAGCACTCGTCACCCGAGAAGCTTGCCGAGTAAACACTTTAGGTTTGCCCCCACAAAGCCCCGACGCTACGGCGAGTGTTCGTTTTGTCCTACCCCGAGCCTGGCACAGCAAGGCGAGGCTCACCCCACCTAACTGTGCGTGTGGTGCCGAAGCCCTAGAAGATGCCATGTTGCTATTAGCCATACCCAAGGCCGAAGAAGAACCCACCTTACAAGGCTTACGGGTGACAGCCTTGGCAGATAATGTTGTAGCACATGTAGAGGTTGGGTCACTTAGCTTGGCTACCCCTGGCTTAGCCCTTGAGCGTGCCTTACTGGGTTGGCCTAGCCGTGTGGTGTTGCCTCAACCACAGCAAGGCGGGCAGGGTGAGCTTGCTATTGTGTTACTTTCTGCTTGGTTAAGCAGTGAGTAATACCAATCCACTCACGTAAGGGCGTAGCGTGTCTTCGTTGTTGTCGGTCTTTTTTCCTCAAACATGTACTTCTGTGTACACTTATTTCGCAAAAAAGCCCGTCGCCTAGAATCCATCACTACGCCCTCACCTGAGTGAAATGGTATAATACCCTTAAGGTGATATGACTAGCGGCACGTGTGCAGGTAAGCCATAGCCCTGTAACCCTTGAGGGAAGCGGCGCACGGCCTCACTCGTCCAATCAAGGGCGGGGAAGTCTCCACCTAAGTTGATGACAACAGCAGCGAGGGTAAGCCCACGGCGTTGTAAGGCTTCAAGCGTCAGCAGGGTGATGTTGAGATGTCCAAGGTGTGGCGTGGTCACCAACACCACTGGCCAAGCTAAGGCCTTGGCTAATTCGGCAAAGCCCCACCCTTGGCCAAAGGGTACCAGTAGGCCGCCTGCACCTTCAAGCAAAGTCAGGTTAGTGGGTGTGTTGGGGGCTTGGTGCTGGGCGACCCATGCTAAGGTATCGCTTAAGTGAAGGGTTTGGCCTTGGCACTGGGCAGCCACGCTAGGGGCAGCAGGCTCAGCAAAGCATTGCCCCACATGGCAGGTTAAGTTAGTAGCTTGTTGGGCGGGTAACTGACGACTTACCCACTGGCTAACCCAAGCGGGGTCACTATCTTGTAGGGTAGTAACGCCCGTTTGGCAGGGCTTAAGCACCGTAACGTGTTGCCCTTGCGACAGTGCTACCTGAGCAAGTTGTGCTGTTACCCAAGTTTTACCAATACCTGTATGCACCCCTGTTACCACTAGCTTGGGGGGGAGTGGTTGGCTCCCCTGCCACTGGGCTAAAGTGAGTAGATGCGGCCATGCTTGTTGCCAAGGTTGCAAGGGCTTAACCGCCAATAAGTACGGGTAGCTCTTGGTGGCGACGCTGTTGTCTGTAGGTTTCGGCTAGGCTAAGAGCGTTGGGGCTAGCACCAATAAGCAAGGGGGCAGGCGATGCACCAACGACACTGGGCTTATTACGCTTGGTGGTTGTGCTGTGGTAAGTGGCCACACCCTCAAAAAAGTGAGGTTTAGCTTTGGCGGCCGTGGCCAACTGTTGCCGTTGCTGCACGTGCTGATGAAACTCATGACCCAAGCCATCATCTACCAAGGCAGAAGGTTGCACCGTGGGGCGAGACGAAGGTGAGGTGAGTACGGGGGCAGCCTCTTCGGTTACCAAGGCGGGTTGGCTCATGGGTAAGGGTTGGGCAAAGGTATCGCCGTGGGCGGAGCGAAGACGAGCGACACAAGCTAACAGGGCTTCAACATCCCCTTGAAAATATTGAGCAATGAGTTTGGTAACGGCTTGTTCGCCTTGGGCAGAGCGTGAGGCTTCAACGGTGTATTTAAACTTTTTTTGTTCACGTTCGCGGGTGAGGAGACCTTTGTCTACCAGTCTATCTAGCACGGTTTTTACGGTTGTGTAAGCCCATGAGCGTTGGGGGGTGCAGATTCGATCCAACACATCGCCCACATAGGCTTGTGTTTGGCCATCTTCGGCCATCAGCCATAGGGCGTTCAGCACTCTATTCTCTAAGTCACCTTGCTTCAGTTCCATGGGCGGAACAACCTCCAAACACACAACAGCAACAGCCACCTAACAGCAGGTAGCTTTAACCCACATAACAACACACTCTAAAACTAAGCAGACATTAAACAACCATGGCGTTGGTGCAAACAACTCTATGAGCCACCACTAGCCATTACATGCTTAGCTTGGCACACCGCTGTGTTATTTAAACATCAACCTGCTGGGGCATCTGCTAGGCAGGTGCCGTGTCTCATCTGTAAGCTTAGTATAGAGAAAGACGAGAGGCTTGGCAAGCGATTTTTAGCAAAGCTTGCGTAAATAATTGGTGAATACAAGTTTTTGTTGCTGTGACAATAAGGGGGGGCTTTTTAGGTTTGGTCAAGCCTTGACAAGGTGTGAGTTTGGGCTGACAAGTTGAACCAAGCAAAAAAAAAGCCCTGCCAATGGCAGAGCAGAACCTATGTTTATTCCCCCTGTATGAAAAAGACGGTGTGTCTCTTTCCAGGTATCTGTTTGAGCTTGTCGTTAATGAGAGAGCGATAATGAGAGGAGAAAGCTGTGGGTGGTGGGTTGCGGGCTGTTTGCCCTGCTTACATAGGCATAAAAACAATTATTACAAGGTCGTCGCTGGTATTTAACATTTTTGTTACATGCTGATGAAATGGGTTTTAACCCATTGGCTAGCAACTTGTGCTTTCAGGGGCGTTCATCATAGTATCCCCTGTTAAGTTTGGCTGCTACCAGCCCCACCTTAGGCCTTTGTTCGGAGACTGCCCCCATGACGACCCTCACCCCATCCCCCGCATTTGGGTTTGCTTATACGCTTGGTGTACCCAACGCTAACGGCACCTACCAGCCCACCTCCTCGCCCGACCAGCAACTACCCCTGCGCGCCCTTAACGTGTTGGAACCGAACCAACCTGCCAGCATTTACAAAGATGCCGACGGCTTTTTAGTAGGCGTTACTGGCGAAGAACGAGACATCTTGATTAAGGCCAAAGAGATTAAAGAGTTGGCCAAGCAGGCTGGCCTAGACGGCTTTATTACCCAAGCCGCCGACGAAGCCAGCAACAGCCTTAAACGTGCCATCTCAATCAACGCCCAAATGGTCGATGTCACCGATATCGTGAAAGACCCAGAAGCCTTCCCCGTGGCGGGTGGTAACCCTAACGCTCACTTGGTAACGCCTGAAGGTAACCCCTTTGCCCTACCTGCCCAACAAGCCCCCAACCAAGGCAGCAGCACCGTCGCTACGGATGCTGACCTGAACCAGCAGGCGCAACAACTAGCGCAAAGCTTAGCCCAACAATTGCAGGGTGTGCTAGGCCCTCAGGCGCAAATTAAAGTTAAAACTACGCTTACCCAAAAAGACTTTGACCCCAGCGTACCCAATGCCCAAAACCACGACGTGGCCAAAGGGCTGTTTGTGACGCAGGACGCTCCTCAGCCTATGGTGGAACCTGCCATGGTGTCATCGCCGTTTGATAAGGCTTTTGGCCCTGTGGGTGCGCCTACAGTATCGCCCTTTACGTTGCCAGCCCCACAGCCCGTGGCTCAATAGCCCCCTTTGTAAGGAGTGACCCCCGTGTCGATTGCCCCCATCAGTTTAAATCAACCTAGCTTTGGCGCTGTTTACCAGTTAATGACGCAAAAAGACGGTTTTCTTCGCCCGTTTACCGTTGAAGATGACCAAACCGTCCCCTACCGCTTGGGGCAGTACCTGCACCCTGGCACCACCACAGGCTCTCACCATGAGCTGGTGTGGCAAAGCCCCGAACTCCCCTCAGGCAAACGCCTCTTTATTGATGGCCAAGAGCTTGAGCAGGTGAAAGAGCTGCAACACCAAGTACACGTTGCCCAAAACTTGGGTGATATTGATATGGTTGAGCAAGCAGGCATGAAGTTAGATTCTGGCTTAATTAGCTTGGCCCAACAGGCTTATTACCTTGATGTCACCGCTATGCACGCCCAACCCGAACGCTTTGCCGTTGACCCCGACCCCAACGCTAAGCCCGAGAGCGGCCAACCTATGCCTCAAACTGACGATGCCCAAGCAGCACCCGCTACCACCGCTAAAGCGGCACCTGAGGCGGCGTATTATCACCCCGACTTGGTGCAACAGGCACAGCCAACCGCTAAGCCCGCCCCCGCTTCGCCTGCGGATGCACCACAACCTATGGCTTATAGCCTGCAACCCCCTGGCCCGCTCGACCCTGCCTCGTTTGAAGCCACCATGAAAGACCAAGCGGCTTAAGTGCTTGCCCCGCCTGTTTGCTTCGCTTACCCTTAACGTAGTTTTGGCACGCCCTCTCTCCACCCACAGGAACCCCCTGCCCCATGCCACTCACCCAGACCCATCCCCCAGCTTGGTTACTGCTTGAAGATGGCACGTGTTGGCAAGGGCAAGCCGTGGGAGCTTTAGGCCAAACTTTTGGTGAACTTGTCTTTAACACCGCCATGACAGGTTACCAAGAGATACTGACCGACCCTAGCTATAAGGGGCAGGTGGTGCTAATGACCTATCCCGAGATTGGCAACTACGGCATTAACGACGATGACGACGAAAGCAGCGACGCACACGTGGCTGGCTTTGTAGTAAGGCATCTCTCCGCCGTTACCAGCTCTTGGCGAGCCAGTGGTAGCCTTGGCGCATGGTTACGTAACAAGGGTATTATCGCTTTACAAGGGGTGGATACCCGTGCCATTACTCGCCATGTGCGTAAAGCAGGAGCCATGAAGTGCGCCCTCACCACGCAACTCCCCACTGATGTGGCGAGTCCCGCTTTTGCCGAGGCCAAAGCCGAACTCTTAGCGCAAGTCATCGCCTCGCCTGCCTTGGCCGACCAGCCCCTTGTGGCCAGCGTTACCACGCCTCACGCCTTTGAGCTGGTGGGTACCCGAGACGTGGCTACAGAAGGCGACTACCCCCTCGACACCCTTGTGGCCGTGGATTTTGGTATGAAGCTCAACATTTTACGGCAGTTTAGGCCGTGGGTGCGTCGCTTAGTGGTGCTGCCTGCTTCGGCCACGCTGGCTGATGTGCAGGCGTATCAGCCCCAAGCCGTGTTTCTTTCTAACGGGCCTGGCGACCCGAATACCCTGCCCGAGGCCATGGCCTTGGCTAAGGGCTTGATTGATAGCCGTACCCCCACCTTTGGGATTTGCTTGGGGCATCAACTGCTTGCCCTAGCCCTTGGCCTTAAGGTAGAAAAAATGATGTTTGGCCACCACGGGGGCAACCACCCTGTGCGAGATTTGGAGCTGGGTAAAAACCTGATTACCAGCCAAAACCACGGCTATTGCGTCATGCTCTCCCCCCAAGATGAGGCGAGGCACCCCATTAAGGTGACACACCGTAACCTAAATGACGGGTCGGTAGAAGGCTTTAGGCACACGCACTTGCCTGTGGCCGCCGTGCAGTTTCACCCTGAGGCGGCACCAGGCCCGCACGATGCCCATTACCTGTTTGAACGCTTTTTGATTGGCCTCACGCAAACACCTCCTTTAGCGGTATGCTAAGCCATACGGTCATCATGGTTGACGACCCGCCTGCTGTGGCCAACTGGCTAATGGCAGTGCTAGGCGCAACCCCGCACAAGCAAGCGTGTGAGGGGCAGTACGTTGAGCTAGCCTCTACCTCTGCTGACACTACTACGAGCGTTATCGCCCTTACCACACCTACCGTTATGGCCAGCTTTACAGGCCATGCCCCCTCCCTGTATGGCGGAGGCGTGTTACTGAGTTGGCGGGTGAGTAGCCAAGCCCAGTTTGATGCCTGTTTAGCAGAAGCCACGCACCATGGGGCGGTACTGTACCAAGCCCCCAAGCTCATGCCGTGGTGGCATACCGTGGCCTTGTTTAGCCTGCCCACTGCTTTGGTGTTGTCCCCTTTATTGATAGAGCTGAATCTGCACTCCCCTAAACCAAGCAGGTGAGAAGGCTTGGGATTGGTGGGGCTTGTGGTATACTAAAGCCACTCAATCAAGCCTTTACACTTACGGGGCAGGTTACCTAATGACGCAATTTCACACAGTACGTTTAGCACACCACTTACTCTGCTTAGGTTGCTTAGCCAGCTTGGCGACACAATTTGCACCCGTGGCCTTTGCAATGCCTTGGAGCAAAGCACCGCAACCTTCGGCGCAAGCCAGTAGCTTGCCCTTTTTGCCCCCTGTCGCTACCCTGAACGACCCTTTGCCCGAACCCGACGGCCTCAAGTGGCAAGGTGTGTCGCCCACAGCCCAAGGCGAAGCGGCTACGTTGACGGGGTTAACCTCGCAACCTTCGCAACTTGAAGCGGTAACCTTAGATAAGACGACGGTCACTAATCCTACTTTAACGCCTAAGGCCAAAACACTTCCCGCCAAAGGAGCCACATCAGTAAAGGCTTCTGTTAAGCTTACTGATGCGGGAGAGCCTGCCGAGACCAAAGCCTTGCTAAAAGCCTACCAACAACAGGTAGAACAAGCCGACCTCACCTATTTATGGCAACAAACCGTTGAGCATAACCCGCTCATCCGTTATTCGGTAGAAAAGTTGGCTTTGCCAGAAGATTTACATCAGCACCATGCCAGCCGTTTTGTGCGTAATACCCTGGGGCTTATGATATCGGGGGCGGCGATTGGTGCTTCTATGTTAAGTGCAGGTGGCGGAGCCTACCAAGACATGAGTATTATGGCGGCTGGCAACGCCGTGGATAATTTGGTACGGGGTAAGCAACAACCCCTTAGCAACCTTACCGCTACCGAACATTTGCAATTGGCCGAACTGGTGGATCATCTCAAGCTAGGCATCATTGACAATTATCGTACCTTGGTACAAAGCCTAGACGGCCTAACGGATGCCACCCAGGCCGTAGATTTAGCCCGAGAAAGCTACGCCGATGCCTTGGCCAAAGGCAAACCCATGCCCGTCGTCTCTGAAGGTTTAGCCTATTATCAAGCCCTGTTGCAAGAGTCGCAATGGCGAGACCAAGCCAGCCTTGCCCGTTTGCAATTGGCTCGTAGCACAGGCCCCACCCCTGCCGACAGGTTACAGTTGAGCCTCCTTCCCCTAGGTGGAGCCGATGCTTTTACCGTTGAAGCCTTAATGCCCTCGCCTGCTGTGCCAGCCCCCACCGTCCCTAAACCTTAAGGGTGTCTTGTTGATGTCTCGTTACTTTAAATTAGTTGCCATGATGTGTAGTGTGGCTTTAAGTTTTAGCCACGTGGCACCCTTGGCATGGGCAGCTTCGCTAAGCCTAACACCCGCTCAGCAAGCGGTACTTAAAGAGAAATTACTGACCACAGACGACCCTGCCACTATCGCACCTGCCCCCATTACCCTACACCCCGACCATTTACAACAATTGCCTAACAGCGTACTGGCCGATTTACAACTGCGTAGCCAACTGATGCGCCTCAGCCACCGAGACGTGGCCTTAAGGTTAGCTGATGATGAGGAAGAAGCTCAAAAAGCCTTGGTGTTTTTATGGCAACACGCCGTAGAGCGATCGTCTGCTATACGTTATGCTGTACAAAAACTGGGCGAACGTAGCCATCCAGACCAAGGTGCTGCTAGAGCGGCTAATACCAAAAAGTTGTTGCAAACCCTTGCCCAAGTGGGTGGGGCAGCAGGCTCGTTGTGGATGGGCAACCCGCTTGGCGTGTTGACAGGCTCAATGGTCAACCAAGTTGTTAACGACTTTGGTGGCCCCACAGCCAAAAAAGTGACTGATGCCGATATGGTGGTGTTGACGAAAGCCGTTGAAGACTTACAGCGCGAGGTAATGGCCGCTTACTTTAACTATCGTTTTACCACGCAACGCCTTGCCCTGCTTGAAGAAGCCAACCGAGAACTCCAACCCTATTACCACCAAGCCATGCGACACTACACTCATGCTAAAACCACCGATGCGTTAGCTGTGCAGGCCTTATTGCAAAGCCAGTGGCAGCAATGGCAGCAAACCCAGCAGTGGGTCAAGCAACAAAGCCAACAATCGCAAGCTGCGTTGGCCTTGTTGGTAGGGCAAGAGGCCGTAACTGCTTTAACCACCCTTAGCCAACAGGCACAAGCCGAGAGTAAGCCTCCGCACCACGGGTAGCATCCCTTTATTAGTGTCTTTTTTGCCCGTGCTATTTTTTAAAAACTCTGCTAAACTAGCTCTATGAGTTGTAGGTTGCTTACTGTTGCCTACCCAACCACCTTAGTATGGGAGCAAATGTTGATGAAGCATAGCAAGTCTTTAAACTTAATGAGCCTTTTAGGGGTAGCATTGGCTGGCCTGTTACTATTAGGTTTACAGCCTGTGGCGGTGTTAGCTGCGCCTGCCCCGGCAGCCACGGCAAAACCTGTGGCAGTAGTAGCCAAGCCTGCCAAACAAGTCACCCCTTTGCAGTTGGTGCGTACCCCCGAAGCCTACCTTAACCAAGCCGTTAAGTTTGATGCTGAGTTTAGTGGTTTTAGTGGCCTTGGGCTAGATTATAAAAAAGCTTACCGAGATGCCAAAGACTACGTTACCGTATTGGTGCGTCGCCCCGACGTGCAGCACCATAGCATCCCCCTAAGTGAGCTAAAACTATTTTACCCCCGTAAGCAAAGCGAAGCCCTTGGCGACCTTGAGCCCGGCGATGCCCTAACCATTGAAGGTACCGTGTTTAGCACCGCCTTACGTGAGCCTTGGGTAGACATTACCAGTTTAAAGGTGATTAAAGCTGCCAAGCCTGCTGCTAAAACGTCACCTAAGCCTTAAAGTTTGGCTTAGTACTTTAAGCTAATGCTATGCCCCTCACCCTGCCCTCTGCCAGAGGGAGAGGGTTTAGGGCCAGCGTAAGCCAGATTCAATATAGCCGAAACGCCATTGGCCACCCTCTTTAATCATTTTAAGGGTGACTTTGCCTTTGCGTCCATCGGGGTATTGTAAGCTAACGTGTACTTCGCCTACGTTACCGTTTATGGGGCCTGGTGCAAAGTAGCCAAACCTAAAAATCTCAAGCGCACCACTAATACCCGCATAATGTCGCCAAAACGATTTACGAATGCTTAAATGGTTGCTTAAAAACATTACCCTCATTTCTTTAAGGGTAAGTTCGGCTTGTTTGGCAGCATCGGGGTTACGCTGGTAGGTGTAATCTAGGCTCCACTGCAAAAAGATGTCTTGGCTGTGCTTGCTAAACAGCTTAAATGCCTCAGGCAGTTTTTCAGCCATGAGTATCTTGAAAAACTGGTTGCACGCTACATCATGGGTTACGGCCATGGGGGATGCCTCATTCCCTAACTCGAAAGGTGTTGTTAACAGTATAGCGTGTTTGCAGAAGAGTGTTCATCCCCCAAGTGCATAAACACCTTGGGGGATGTTAGCTCGGTCTAGCCGTTTGTTTGAATCCACTGTATGAGTTGGTTGGCGTTGTGGTTAAGTGCTTGAATACTTTGGCTAATGCGTTGGCCATTAGCAGCAACCGTGGTCAGCACTTGGCTAATTTCTCGGGTAGCAATGGTTTGTTCGCCAAGGCTTGAGGATACTTGTACCGTCTCGGATTGAAGTGCTTGTAACGCTTCAAAAATACCGCCCATACCTGTCACCACTTGCTCGGTTTGCGCCTGTATGCGCTCTACTTGCTGCTTGATGTTTTGCCCAAAGCTGGCCGATTGCTTGGAGAGATTCTTTACCTCGTCTGCCACTACCATAAAGCCCTTGCCCGCTTCGCCTGCACGGCTAGCTTCGATGGTGGCGTTGAGTGCCAACAGGTTGGTTTGGTCGCTTACAGAGGTAATCATGGTAACAATGTGCTGAATCTCTTGCGCTAGCGTGTTGAGCTGCCCTAAGGCTTCGTTGTTATGTTCGGCCATGGTGTGTGTGCGATTGGTCAGGCTTTGTAAGGCCTGCATGGTACCTTCAAGCTGCCCCATGCTTACCTGTAATTCCTCAACGGCACTGGCAATAGTGGTCATTTCGCCAGCGTTGCCTTCCATGGTGTCTTGTAGCAGGCCAACTTGGGTGGGCAGGGCTTGGGCAACGTCAATTAAAGCTTGTTTGTCGCTGTTTTTAACGGCGTTGGTGAATGAGCTGGCAATCAGTACCATATCTAACCCAACGGCTTTTTGCAAAGCCTGTGTGTAGGTTAGCCAATTTTTGTTAAGTTGTTTGTCTTGAGAGACAGCTTGGCTTAAATCACTTAACACGACAAAGTAACCCGACATAAACATGTCGGCGGGTAAGTTGATACGCTGGTGTGCCATACCAATACGCTCTACCCTATGGGCGTAGGCTTCATCAAAGTGGCCTTGCATCATGGTAAGCCAGTGGTCGGTTTGGGCGGCTTTTAAACGGACTATTCTGCTGGGGTCACCAATAATGGCAGCCGTTTCTGGGTTTGCCATTAAGGCATTGTAAAACTTGTCAAGGATGGGGGGGAGCCATTTTTCAAGGTAAGGGTGAATTTGGCGAAGTGTTTTGCAGGTGGCTTCGTCTAGCCCTAACAGCTGTCTACATTGAGCTATGGCGTTTGCTGCCGATGTCGCTGAGGAGGGTGTCTTAGTTGTCTCAGGGGATAAAGTTGCTGATGCTGTCATCATAACGTACTACCTTTCAAATCACATAAAAAACTAGGCGTGTTAGGCAGCACACAACACATGATGATCTGCTATCGTAGTCAACTTCACTCGCCGTAGCTAATGTAACAGACTGGAGCAAAGAAGAGTTCCCCTAAAGGCTGTAGTCTGTAGTGTTCACAACTATTCAAAACGGAGGATAGTAAGACTCTCAGTTCTGAAGAGGTTAAAATCTACGCTTTAGGCTTCGGCAGTATCGGCATCGTCGCTAGGTAAAGCAATTTTACTTACGGAGGAGACCGAGTCGCTGGCATCCATGTTCATAATACGCACGCCTGTGGCCATACGCCCCTGTTGCGAGATATCGCCCGCCCGCAAGCGCACCACCACACCTTGCTGGCTGGCAAACATCAGCTCATCTTCATCAACCACCACACAAATGCTTGAGAGGCGAGAGTTGACGTTTTTAAACTTGGTGGAAATTAGCCCCATACCGCCTCGGTTTTGTGGCCTAAACTCGCCTGCATCTACCCGTTTGCCGTAACCATCGTTGGTAATAAACAACAGCTCTTTGTGCGATTGGTGGGGGATGATGACAAAGGCCACGGCCTCGTCGCCTTGGCGTAGCTTCATGCTGCTCACCCCACGGGCGGTACGGCCAAGGGGGCGTAAATCACTCAGGGCAAATCGTATGGCCATGCCCAGTTTGGTAGCGATAAAGGCGTCGTCTTTATCCGTAGCTTCGGCTACCCACATCAGGGTGTCGCCTTCTTCAAGGCCAATGGCAATCAGGCCGTTACGGCGAATGTTTTCGAAGTTGCTCAGCTCAATTTTCTTAATCCAGCCGTAGCGGGTAAGCATAATCAGGTAGCGGCCTTCTTCAAAACTTTCTAGCGGGAGCAGGGCGGTAATACGTTCGTCTTGCTCAAGCGGCAGCAGGTTGATAATGGCGAGGCCTTTGCTTTGGCGGCTACCTTCGGGCAAATCGTACACTTTTAAGCGATGCGCCACGCCTTTATCCGTAAAGCACAGTACGCTGGCGTGCATACCTGCCGTAAAAAAGTGGACGACTTCGTCTTCGTCTCGGGTTTTCATGGCCCCCTTGCCACGGGTGGCACGGTTTTGGCGTTCAAAGGTATCTAAGGCGATACGTTTAATATAGCCCTGCTGGGTGACGAAAATGGCCATAGGCTCGTTGGGGGTCAGTTCTTCAATGCTGAATTCGCTGTCTTCGTCGGGTACAATCACGGTACGGCGTGGGTCGCCAAAACGCTCACGCAGGGCGAGGAGTTCGTCCTTAATAATGGCTAGCACTTTTTGGCGGTCGGCCAATATGGCTCGGTAGTCGGCAATGGCTATGCGAAGCTGCTCGTATTCAGCGGTGAGTTTATCACGCTCTAGCCCTGTTAAGCGGCGTAGTTGCATCTCAAGGATGGCGTTGGCTTGGTCAAGGTCAAGGCTATAGGTTTCCATCAGCCCTTGGCGAGCCACTTCGGCACTGGCAGCCCCACGGATGAGTTTAATCACGTTGTCTAAATCGCCAATGGCTATCAACAAGCCCGCCAAAATATGCGCTCTGGCCTCAGCTTTACGTAATTCAAACCGTGTCCGCCTAACAACGACGACCACTCGGTGTTCCACAAACTCGTGTAGCACGTCGGTAATGCAAAGCAACCTAGGCTGGTTATTGACCAAAGCCAGCATGTTGACCCCAAAGGTGGTTTGCAACTGGGTTTGTTTCAGCAGGTTACGTTTCACAACATCGGGCTTAGCATCACGCTTCAGCTCAATCACCAAGCGGAGGCCATCACGGTCGCTCTCGTTACGGAGGTCTCGGATGCCCTCGAGTTTTTTATCACGTACTAGCTCGGCAATTTTTTCGATGAGGGTAGTAAGATTGACTTGATACGGAATCTCGGTGACGATAATCGCCGTACATTCTTGCCTGCCATGCCCACCAGGGATAGTTTCAATCTTCATGACTGCACGCATTTTTACGCTGCCACGGCCTGTGCGATAGGCATCACGTATGCCAGCCATGCCTACAATTTCGCCACCCGTGGGGAAGTCGGGGCCTTTCATCACGCTAAACACATCGTCGTTAGTGAGGAGCGGGTTTTCAATGGCCAGCAGGCAAGCGTCTACCACTTCGTTAAGGTTAAACGGGGGGATGTTGGTGGCCATACCCACAGCAATACCACCGCTACCATTAAGCAATAGCATGGGCAAGCGGGTGGGCAGGACGCTCGGCTCTTCTTCGCTGCCGTCGTAGTTGGGGGTAAAGTCTACGGTGTCTTGCTCAATGTCTTGCAGCATCTGCACGGCAATGTGCGCTAGTTTTGATTCGGTGTAGCGCATAGCGGCTGCGTTGTCGCCTTCAATACTGCCAAAGTTACCGTGGCCATTGATGAGCGGATAGCGCATAGCAAAATCTTGGGCCAGGCGTACCAAGGCATCGTACACGCTGGTGTCGCCGTGGGGGTGGTATTTACCCAACACTTCGCCCACCACTTTGGCGCACTTTTTAAAGGGTTTTTCGGGGTTGAGGCCAATCTCGTGCATGGCGTAGAGGATGCGGCGATGCACGGGCTTGAGGCCGTCTCGCACGTCGGGCAAGGCACGGCCGACGATAACGCTCATGGCGTAGTCTATGTAAGAGCGTCGCATTTCATCACGAATGCCAATGGGCTTAATGGTGCCTTCGGCAAAGGGTGGGGGCGTAGGAGCCATGGGGCGACGTGTCCTGTAAGCAAACTTAAAACTGGGTGCCAGCTAAGGGCAGGCCATTAGTATAAGGTAAAGGCGGACTTATGGCCAGCAGTGTTTGATAAACCATGCCTAAGTTCAGGTTAAGGTTGCTTACATAAGGAGTAAAAATAGCACTTTTTACTTTTTGTTGTTTTTAATTTAATAGAGAGGTCACGCTTTTTGGCCTTAACCACGACAAGTGGCACAACGACAGTTAGAGAAACACATTATTAGGAGTATTCATTGACGATTTCATCTACGCAAGGGCTAGGCTTTCAGCCGCCACAAGGGTTTGGCATACCGCCCCCCGAACATGTTTTAAGAAGCGAGGGTCGCCTCGGCATACAAAGTACAACGTCGGCATCGCCGTTTAAACTTGGTAATACGCCAACAGAGGTGGGCTTTAACCCTAATCAAGCCTTTAACCCCATGGATTTAAGTGCATCTAGCTTGAATTGCTCATGCTAGCCTAACCCTTTACCATCAACAAAGGGTGTGACACTCAACTAAGGGTGCCACTCCTTTTTGCTTTGGCGGTGGTATACTAGTGGGCAAATTGTCCCCCCTTTGCCCCCGAAAGCCCTTTGCCATGCCCGCCTTAGCCGACCGTTTGCCCGCCGCCCTTGCCCAAACCCTTGCCGAGCTTAACTGGCAAGCCGTCTCGCCCGCTGGCTATAAAGCCCTGCCCCAAGACGAACAACTACGCCGTATTCGCCACAGTACCTCGCACGTGTTAGCTGCCGCCCTGCAAGCGTGGGATGCCACTATTCAATTTGCGGCTGGCCCTGCTACGCCCCTCGGCTTTTTTTATGATGTGGTACCTACGGCGGGGCGCGCCCTTAAAGAGGAAGATTTAGCCACACTTGAAGCCACCATCCAAACCGTGGCAAGCCGTGCACATCCCTTTGAGTTTGCCAGCCTCCCCAAAGTTACCGCCATAGCACTATTCACCGCCCTGGGTCAATCGCACAAAGTCACCATTTTGCAAGGTATTGCCGTAGAAGAGGTGACGCTCTACCGCTGTGGCGAGTTTATCGATTTGTGTGCTGGCCCCCACGTGCCTCACACGGGCTTGTGCCAAAACGTTAAGTTGCTCAACATTGCCGCCGCCCACTGGAAGGGCGAGGACACCCCCTCGCTCACTCGGGTGACGGGTACGGCGTGGGCATCGCCCAAAGACCTGAAACGCTACCTTGAGTTTGTTGAGGCTAGCAAAGCCCGAGACCACAGGGTGCTGGGCCCTCAGTTAGAGCTGTTTAGTTTTCATCCGTGGGGGGCAGGGGCGTTTTGGCACCCCAAAGGCGTTAAGTTTAGGCGGTTGCTTGAAGGTTACTGGCGTGACACCCTTGAAGCCTATGGCTACCAAGAGATTCTCAACCCCATCCTTTACCGTAAAGAGCTGTTTGAAACCAGTGGCCACTGGCAGCACTTTCAGCAAAACATGTTTATACTGCACAACCAAGAGGGCGAGGCTGACTTCTGCATTAAGCCCATGAACTGCCCCGACACGATGCTCTATTTTAAATCGAGCTTGCGTAGCTACCGAGACCTGCCCATGCGTATTGCTGAAGGCCAGCTCCTCCACCGCAACGAAGCTACGGGAGCCATGCACGGCCTGATGCGTACCCGCATGTTTACCCAAGACGATGCCCATATTTTTGTCTCGGCTGACCAAGTGAACGCCGAGGTTAGCTCGTTATTTAAGATGTTGGATGAGGTGTACAGCCTGTTTAACCTTGAATACACCTTTACCCTCTCTACCCGCCCAGACAATTACATGGGCGAGTTGGCCGTGTGGGACGCTGCCGAAGTCGCTCTTAAGCAAGCCCTTGAGGCTACAGGCCGCCCGTTTGGCATTGAAGAAGGCGAGGGGGCGTTTTACGGCCCTAAAATTGATGTGCAGATACGAGACAGCCTCGGCCGCATGTGGCAATGTGGCACGTTTCAGCTTGATTTCCAACTCCCTGAACGCTTTGAGCTGACCTATATTGCTCAAGATGGTAGCCAGCAACGGCCTATCGTCATCCACAGGGCAATTTTTGGCTCGTTTGAGCGGTTTATGGGCATATTGGTCGAACACCTTGGCGGGGCTTTCCCCACGTGGTTGGCACCTGTGCAGGCTGCCGTCTTGCCCATTGGCGAAGCGCACCAAGCCTACGCCAAACAGGTAGCCGATACCCTTAAACAGCAAGGCTTTAGGGTAGAGGTGATGGACGAGGAATCCATTAACTACCGCATACGCCAAGCCGAAACCCGTAAGTTGCCTTACATGCTGGTTGTGGGCGACCGTGAAGCCGAAAACGGCACGGTGACCGTCCGCCAATACAAGGTTAAGGCGCAACGGGTGCTTCCCCTAACCGAGTTGCAGGCGGAGCTGGCGCAAAAGGTAGCCGAAAAGACGTTCGACTCGCCCCTAGAGACGTTTAACGACCTCTTCCGTAAGCCCAACGCTCAACTCTCTACAGAAGATGCTGTGTATTAGGCTAGTTATCACTATCCCAGCCTAAAACTTGCAGAAAAGGAGTTTTTAGAATGACCGAGCAGGAAAAGCCACGCTGGCACTATCGTTTTGATAATTTTAAACGTGCTTATGTGCTGTTGAGAGAAGGTATTGAGGCTAAGCAAGACCACGACCTAAGTCAGTTAGAAAAAGAAGGCGTTATCCAACGGTTTGAATACACCATTGAGCTTGCTTGGAAAACCATGAAAGACTATCTGGAATCTCAAAATGTTGTCTTTGACCAAATCACTCCTCGGTCTGTGATTAAAGAAGCTTTTGCTGCAAAAATAATTCAAAACGGGCAAGTATGGATGAACGCACTGGATGCCCGTAATAAAATGTCACATACGTATGATTTTAAAAAGTTTGAGGAAGTGATTTTAGATATTGAAGCTGATTACCTGCATGCCGTAGAGGAGCTTTATTTTTATTTGTTAGCTCAGGTTATGGAGTCGCCTTATGCCTAAACACGGCTTAACTGAGCAACATATTGAGTTAATAAAAAGCGTGTTAAAGCCTTATGCAAAACAGATTAAACAGGTTTGCTTATTTGGGTCTCGTGCAAAAGGCACTTACCGTCACAATTCAGATATTGATTTGGTATTACAGGGAACTATAGATGAAAAAACCGTAGATAGACTATGGACATTATTTCAAGAAAGCAGTTTGCCTTTTAAAGTAGATGTAAAAGCCTACAGCCAACTGACGTATCCTCCGCTAAAACAGCATATGGATAATGTGATGCAAGTATTGTTGACCCAAGCCGACTTGTGAGACCCTTCTCAAAAAGAAAGGTTATGAGTGTCAGCAAAAGTACCAATTTTTATAAGTGACACCAATGGGATGGAAGGCTAAAATACAGTCCATCATCACTCAAGAAGATCTCACGTTGTGGTATGACAAAGCTCTCCGAGGCCAATTTGCTCACCAAATGGGGCAAGCCTTACTCTCACAGCTTTGTGCTGAGCTGGAACGTGAGTTCCCCTCTGCTAATTGTGCCACAATTGAGGCTTGGATGGAGGCTAGAGGCTACACAGTTCTCTCTATAAGTAGAGTTAACAAAACACCCACCCAAAACTTGCAGTTGGGTTATTGCTCTTAGTGATGGGTTGGGCTACACTAACATGTATTGCCCCTGTGGCGGAATCGGTAGACGCTGCGGACTTAAAATCCGTTGATGGCAACATCGTGCCAGTTCAAGTCTGGCCAGGGGCATGTTAGTTTGGCTTTATTTTTAGGGGAGTTCTCCACCCATGACTACCGTGGCGAGTCCTCCCCCAACGGTTACCGAAGCTGAACCGTCCTCTTTTTATACCGACCCCTTGGCTGATACGGTGCTAGCATTATTAGCATGGCAACAAGTTAAAGCCCTTGGTAGGCATCGGTTACTTACCCTGGCGCAAACCCCCAACCTCGCCTCTGACTTGTGGCACGCTTCGCCCACCGTGGTGCAACACCACCTCCACCTAAAAGAAGCCAGCCTTGTCCATTGGCAACAACTACGGTGTGATGCTACCCTGTGGCAACGGCTAGCAGCCCCCTTTGTGGCTAACCCACAACTGGCTTGCCTCACGTGGCAACACACCGCCTACCCCGAACAATTACGACACAGCCCGCAACCTCCTGCCCTGCTTTACGTTAAGGGAGCTACCGATGTCTTGGCCTCCGTACGGTGGTTGGCCGTCGTGGGTACACGGCAAAGCACGCCTTATGGCCAGTCGCTTACGGCGCAACTGGTTGAAGGCTTGGCAGGCCAACCCCTTGGCATCGTCAGTGGCTTAGCGGCGGGGATTGATACGTTTGCTCATGAGGCGGCGTTGGCGGCACACTTGCCCACGGTGGCCTTTTTTGGCTGTGGGTTAAGCACCATTTATCCTAGTAGCAACCGCCAACTGGCTAACAACATTGTGGCCTCAGGCGGTGCGCTCATCAGCGAATACCCCTTTACCTTGCCACCGCATGGGCAGTTGTTCCCCCAGCGTAACCGCCTAATAGCAGGCTTGTGCGAGGCGGTGATTGTGGTAGAAGCGGGCGACCGTAGCGGAGCCATGCAAACGGGCAGGCTTGCGCTAGATGCCAACCGAGACGTAATGGCCGTGCCTGGTGCTTGCCACTGGCCACAAAGCCAAGGCCCGCTGGCTCTCATCCGCCAAGGAGCCACCCCTGTATGGCAACCTGCTCATGTGTTGGAGGTGTTGAACTTAGAGCCACTGGCTGCCCCTTTGACAGAGGCATCGCCCACCGACCTCGCTCACCTGCCTGCCCCTACTCCAGTGGAGCCGCTGCCTCAACTTCAAGCCAAGCCTGCAAAAACCTCGTCTAAAGCCCCCAAAAACGACACATCTCCGCCTCAAGAAGCTTCCCCCAGTCTTACACCCGAAGCCCTGCCCACTGACCCGCAACAGCAAGCCATTCTTCAACGCTTAAGCCTAACCCATCCCATCCTGCTGGATGAACTCATCGCCCTGTGCGGCCTGCCCATTACCGAAATTCAAACCTGCCTCACCCTGTTAGAGCTAGAGGGCTGGCTCCATCGGCCTACCTCTATCACCGTGCAACGTCTACGTTAGGGCTGAGTGGCTACGGGGCAAAGCGACAAGTAAGCACACTGCTGGCAGGTTTTTGCCGAGGGTGTGGGGCTAGGTTCAGGTGCTTGCGTGGCTTGGCTTACCTGTGACAAACTCGCCAAAGCCTCGGCGGGGAGCCATGCTCGCCACACGGCCAACGGGTTGCCGTTGGCCTCTTGGGCTAAGGCTTGGCGAAGCGTGTCGCTAGTGGTGTCGGCCAAAGTATGCAGGGTTAACGCATCGTTAGCGGTAGACAGGTGCGCCACTTGGCAGAGTTCGGGCGGAAGTTGGTACTGCGGTTGCGCCTGCCGTAACGCCTGCCGATATAAGGCCAACTGCCACGTATCCGCCTCTAACTTAGCAGCCGAAAGGTGTTGGTTGGTTTTAAAGTCCACCAACCTTGCCGTCTCGGTGGCAGGGTTGTGGAGCAGGGCATCCACTTGGCCAGTGAGTACCACGTGCCGTGGTTGGCCTTGCCACGTTACCATTAAACCCGTATTCGCCTTCAGTTTTAATTCGGGAGCCAATACACGCCAGCTTTTTGCCGTGGCGTGGGGTAAGTTGAGATCAGAGGCTTCAAAACGAGCCAACAAGGTTTGTACATCGGCCAGCAAGGCCTCTCCCCACGGGGGCGTTAGGGGGATGGGCGCAAGCGTCACCAAGGCCTCTAGCGTTAAACTGGCTTGCTGGCGGTAGGTTTGCTCAATGGCCTTGTGTACCCACGTGCCTCGCCAAGCGGCCAAGCGTTGAGGTGTGGCTTGGGTGGGCAGTGCTTCGGCCTCGGTGGTGGCTGGGGCAGGCACTTTAGCCACGTATTGCCACCAAAATTGCGTAGGGCAGCGTTGCCACGTTTGCCACGCACTAAACGATAGATGCCAAGCGGGTAACGTCTCGACGGACGCAGGGCTTGGGGGAACAAAGGCAGGGGCGACAAGCCTCACGTTGGCAAGGGGCCTTGGTGTATCGTCGTCGCTTTGGGATAGGCTCTGCCACGTGGGGCGCACGGCTTTTAAGCGAGTTTTAGCCTCGGCCAAGGGTAGTGCTGGCCAGCGTTGCAACAGGGTAGCGGCATCGTCGGGCGAGTTATTGTTGAGTACCGTCACCTCGTCGGTGGGTAGGTTGCCAAGCTCTAAAGCCTCAAAGCTTTTTTGTTGAACCACCCAGTACAGCCTGTGCTTAGCTCGGGTAAGGGCAACGTAAAGCACCCGTTGCAGCTCGGCCAACTCGTTGGGTTTGTGCCACAGCAGATTAGCCAAGCTGCGCTTAAACCCCCTCTCCCTCTGGGAGAGGGCTGGGGTGAGGGTCATCGCTCCCTCTTGGGAGTAGGCTGGTGGCACATCGGTAAGTAGCAGCCCAAAGCCTTGGTGTTGGGGTTGCGTCGCTAGGGCAGGCCATTCAGCACCATCCACTCGTAATGGAGCCTTATTGCCGTGCAAACGGCTTTCGCCCCACGCCACAAACACCACGTTAAACTCTAGCCCCTTGCTGGCGTGTATGCTCATCAGTCGTACGGCATTGTGTTGGCTGGTTGTGGTGGGGTTGTGGGGCGAGGTGTCGCCCGTCAGGCCGTCGTTTCTCAACAAGCCGTTAAAGCTAAAGGTTTTATCAGCCAAGCAATAGCGTAGCCGAGGCCACACTTTGGCGGGGGTGGCCAACAGTCCCTCGTGGCTGGCCAAGGTTGCCCACAGTTCTGCCCATTGCGCTAGGGTGAGGGCTTGCTGTTGCAAAGCCTCAGCCGTGGGAGCGTAGCGTTGCCACAACAACTCTTGCCCCGATGTAATGACCCATTGCGCCCACGCCACAGGCGGAAGGCTATGCGCCAAGGTTTGCCCTTCGGCCAGCCAGTGGGCTAAGCATTTTACACTCTCTCCCTGTGGGTGAGGGTCATCGCTCCCATACAAAGCAATAAAACTGTCGACGGTGGGCTGATCGCCTTTGGGTAAGGCCTCTTTACAGGTGCGCCAGACACGGGCAACCGTGGCCTGAGGCAAACAGGCCTCTAGCAAACGTAAGAGGGCATGAGGCGAGGGGGTCTCATCTAACCAAGCCCTTAGGGCAGCGTGCAGGGTGATAATCACAGGCAATTCAAACAAGCTGCTGTCTTGCTGTTTGAGGTAGGGGATGCCCCGCTCCGCCAGCAACGGCTCGAGGCTTAACGCCCTGCTGTGGCTTCGGTAGAGGATAGCCACGTCTCGGGGTTGCACGTTGCCACTGGCCAGTAGATGGGTCAGTTCTTCTACAATCAAGCTATCTTCCCACGCTCGGGAGGAGGGGGGGGCACCCTCTGGCCACGCCAACGAGGCTTTGGGGTCGGCTTTGTCAATCACCCACACCTGCACGGGCGTGCCAGCTTCGGGCGTGGGAGGGGGCTGCTCGGCTTGCGTGGCCTGCACCTGTTGCTGATCGTCTCCGTGGGTAAGGGTGGCAGTAAGGCGATTGGCGACACCCACGACGGCTGGCACGCTTCGGTAATTCGCCCCTAAGGCCACGGTAGTAGGCGGGGCATACCCCGCAAAGGCCAGTTGCAAGTTATGCGGCTGAGCATACCGAAAACCATAAATCGCCTGCTTCACATCGCCCACCACGGTCAGGTTACACCCTTGTTGAGGGGGGAGTAATAGCTGGCGGAGCAAGGCCAATTGCGCCCCGTTCGTGTCCTGAAACTCATCCACTAAGATCGCCCGTATGGCCTGCTGATACTGCTGTGCCAAGGCGGGGTCGGCGGTAAACAGGCGAGTGGCGAGGGTGATTTGGTCGTTAAAGTCGCAAGCGTTATCGGTAGCCAGGCTTTGCTGATACACGGCATAAAAGGCGCAAAACGCCTCCAGTACCTGCCGCTCAAGGGGGAGCGTTGCGTTAAGGGGAGCCGTGGCCTGCTGGCGGTCGTGGGCAAGGGGCGACCACACGCACTTGGCGGCTCGGCTGGCCTTGGTGTCAAACCAGCCCGTCTCCTTCCACAACGTGGAGCCAAGCAGGTCGGTGAGTTGTTTGGCTTGGGTCATGCCGCCCTCGTGCGTGGCCTCAACCCATTGCGGGGCAGCCCACGGGGCGAGGTGTTGCCCCCAGGCAGCGGCCAAAGCGTCCTTGCTGTCGATGGGTGCGCCGTAGGCGTTGGTGACAAGGGGCAAGCTGATGAGGGCCTGTTGCCACGCCGCTTGTTGACGTTTCAGCGTGTGATAGGCTTCGGCAGGCGAGAGGCCAAGGGCTTTGACGCTTTCAATCCCCTGTACAAAGCTCTGAAGGAGGGCTTCTCGGCTGGCGGTGGGCCATTGCGCTAGCTGGTTGGGGTGCAGGCAGTTGGGGTTCAATTCGCCTAGCCCTTGGTCTTTAAGGGCTTGCTCAATACGGGGCAGTTGGCCGTTAAGGGTCAGCGTCACCAGTTGGGCGAGGCGTTGTTGTTGTGCCGTAGCGTCGAGCGTGGTGGGGGCTTGGGTAAAGCCAAGGCGAGTGGCGTGCTGGCGAAGCAAGCGTTGCCCCAACTGGTTAAAGTTGCCCAGCGTGTCGGTGGGTAAGGCTCCCTCGTACCCTGCCTGTAGGAGGGCTTTGTGGATGCGGTGACGCATTTCTGCGGCGGCAGCTTCGGTAAAGGTGAGTACCCAGAGGCGTTGGGTGGCATCGGGCAGGCCAGCGTCAAGGGCATCGGCCAGTAGCCACAGGTAGCGTGCGGTGATGAGGAGGGTTTTGCCCGTGCCTGCCCCTGCCAGCACTTGTAGCCCTTGGTTGTAAGGGTGTTGGCAAGCGGCCTGCTGTTGCGGGTTTAAGCCCATGGCCAGCACGGCCTGCCGTAGGGCTTGCGCCGTGGGGGTGGCCACCACGTTAGGCGATGGGTTGATAGAGACGTGAGCGGACATCGACACCTCACACGGTAAGCAGGCTAGGGGCTGGTGGCTTTAGTGTCTCGCAGTTATCGCCCTTGGGCAAGCATTCGCATTAGAAACAAGCTACGTAGTTGTTAGGTCTACTTTCATGGGCTAGCTTGGTTCATAAACATTAAAGTTCGGTATAGCACTAATTGGTTGGTCTACAACAAAAGCAACACTATATTTTGCCCTAGTAATGGCTACATATAATTTAGCGAGACATCTAACTAACTAGATGCCATAATACTCCTTGTTTAGCAAGGATGTTGACCATGCACTGTCCAAAATGTGGATCTACAGAAAAGAAAAAAGCTGGTTTTGTTGGCAAGGTACAGCGTTGGCAATGCAAAAATTGCCCTTGCAAATA
>JBIKUS010000079.1:0-9345 GCA_044347425.1 Vampirovibrionales bacterium
ACCCACACAAGCCCAACCCAGCTTTGGCTTTGTTGAAGGCCTGCTAGAGACCATGGGTCTATTTGCCGTTGAGATTGTCGAGTGGGAAATTATTAGCCGTTTGCTACAAGCCCCGCTGGCGTTTGCAGGGCGGCACTTGTCACGGCTGGGGCGATGCTTAACCCACCATTTTGAGCAGTGGTTTGGCCATGGCCAGCCACCTAAGCCTCCTGCCTAGCGTTTTAAATAAAAAATTAAAAACAACTAACACAAAACCTACCTTGCTTGTTTTAATGCCAACATAGGCTCTTTCTAACTACAGTTTTCAAACACGCTCTTAACACAGGATAGGTTTTGTGATGATGTCGATGATACCCCCCAACTCCGCTTACAGCCGCACCGCTCTTACACCAGCGCAAGGCACAAGCCCTTCACCGTTTACGGCGCCAGCGCCACAACCCTCAGCTGATGCTTTGGTAGCGGCAGGCTGGCCTAACACCGCTATGGCTCAACCCGACCCTTACAGCATGGGCTACCAGCCACAACAAGCGTTGTTTGCACAACAAGCCACAGCATTGCCCTTTGTACTACAAGGCGATGCTAGCTTTAACCCAGCGGCCGCTACGGGGGCGCAAGTGGGTATGGCAGAAAGTATTCAGCAACAGTTGGCACAACAAGGTGTTGCCTTACCTCTTGAGGAGATTGTCGCCAGAATGCCCCAAGAGGCCACGGTAGCCATTGCCCAAGAGCAAGCCCAAACCACCACAAACCTTAAAGCCGAGTTAGAGGCGGAACTACCCAGACGGCGTAACTGGCTACAAACCGCCGCAGAGGTGGTGCTACCCACCGCCGTGGGCTTTGCAGTGGGTGCTCTTACCAGCTTTGCCCCTGGTGTTAACGTCGCTTTAGGTGTGGCGGCGTCAACAGCCACAGCGGCTCTGCTAAACACGGCCGTACAAAAAGGAGCTTTGAGTAATCAAGGCTTTGACTGGAACAGAAAAGTTGACGGCTTAGAGCTACTTACAACGACAGCGTTAAGTGCGCTACCCCTTGGTGGTATTGGTAACGGTGCAGGCAAACTCGCACTCAATACGGTAGGCAAGAAAGTAACCAACGAAATAGGTAGAGCCGCCATACAATACGGCGCACAGGGCGCTTACCGCGGTGCCATTATTGGTGGTGGTGTTGAATTTACACGCCAAGCTGCCAACGGCGAACAGATTAACCTTGGTCGCATAGGTGCTTCGGCCTTTACAGGCGGTGTGTTTGGTGGTGTATCAGGTGGAGCCTTAGGTGCTGCTGGTACAAGATATACCCTTCACAAAGGGACCACTTTACCCCAATATGGTACATTTAAAGAAGCCAGTACAACTGTGAGTGGAGGCTTAAATGCTACTGGCAATGCGGCTAAGGGTGTTGCTATGGCACCAGTCAAGGCTGTTCAAGGTGCTTACAATAGGGTAACAGGCAGAGGCACAACCCCTACCTCTACTCCAGCCTCAGGCACAGGTACAACGCCAGTGACTGGTACAGGTACAACGCCAACACCAGCTACAGCTACAGGTACAGGCACAACGCCAGTAACTGGTACACAATTAGAACTTGATCTATCGCCACAACCTTATACCGTTAATACCTCTGCCCCACCTTCTGGTCTAGTAACTACCCCAACGCCAACATCAGCTCCAGCTTCAACAGCAGCGGTAGCGCCCCCTCCATCTGCAACACCCAACAAAGCCTGGTGGGACTTCTTAGGTTGGTTTACAGGGAAATAATTAACTCAAAGTTAACATTCTCGCCCCGCAACACGCCGTGTTGTGGGGTTTGGGCTTTGTGGTTCTCTCGCCTTGCCCCCTTAGCTTGGGTGTCACACAGTTGTCACGGTGTAAAACACGCAAAAAACAGTGTTTTATGGTGGTAAAATCAAAAGATTTTATAAAGATAGCCTTAATTGAGATATCTCATATTAAACTCGCCTGAAATGTTGCTTAATAGCCTTCCCCACCACTTACGGTGACCGACCAAGCAGCCACCCTGCTGACTACTTTGCCGGTCTTTCGCAAGTCGATGCGAGGTTCTAGTGCCCGACATCACTAGGTTCGTAACGAAGTTGAAAGGCTACTCTCTCATGAACGCTCTTGCCCCTACCCCCGCTTACTTTAACCCCAGTTTGGCTCAAACCACCTTTGCCCAGCCCATGGCCAGCCCCGTGCTTTATAGCATCCCCGCCCCAGCTATGGCCAACACCACCTTAACCGTGGATACCTTCCAGCGCAGCCAGCCCATTGGTCAAACCAGCAGCACCGCTCAAACCACCCAAGGCCTAGGCTTTGCAGAATCAGCCATGGTAGGCATTGTTGCCCCAGCCATGCAAGCAACTAACAACATCTTGGGCTTAATCAATAGCAAACTCAAAGGTAGTAACTAACCTCTTACAGCCAAACCAAAACTAAAACCAGAACTTAAAACCAAAAAAGACATTATTCACGATGGTATCCTGTCGCCTTGTTGCGGCAGGTTTTTTTTAACAAGATGCAACTTTACCATGCCATGTTAACTTTGGCAAGCCCCCCTTGGGTAAAGTATTGGTCATCGTGCGTGGTTTGTGTTTCAATAGGCTTGCTAGTTAGTTTAATCGCCCCAGATGGTTTGCCGCACCCATGCCTACCCGCCTCGCTTTACCCCCTTTTTCCTTTAAAAGCCTCATCACCCACCCCCTGTTTGTGATTATGGCCAACGTGCTGCCCATGGTGGTACTCATTGGGGGTAGCTGGGTTTACTTCTCTACCCAAGTGCCAGACCGCTTTCAAACGGAAAGTGCCTTTATTATCAAGGGCAGTAAAACCGTTGAGCAAGGGAGCGGCAAAGGCGTATCTGCCTTACTAGGGGCAGCCAACGGCGCAATACAAGACGCTTTTGTGGTGAAACGCTACATTGAATCGCCCGAAATGCTGACTAAATTATCAGCAGAGTTTGGCCTATTAAAAACCTACCAACGCAATAATATTGATTGGCAACTCCACCTCACCCCTCGTAGCTCTACCAACCAAGTAATGCGATATTACCGCCAAATGGTAAAAGTGCATCTTGATGAAACCAGCGGTCTGCTGATTTTAACGGTTGAAGACTTTGACAAAAAGCAATCGGTAGCCTTGGCACGTGCCATTTTACGCGAAGCCGAGACCTTTTTAAACCAACTCTCGCACCAAGTAGCTACTAACCAGCTAGGCTTTGGAGACGAGCAACTGGCCAAAAGCAGCCAAAAGCTAGCCGAAGCCCAAAGCAACCTACAGGCCTTTCAAGCCAAACATGCGCTGGTAAGCCTTAACGAAGAACTAGGCCTTAAAACCAACATTATTGCCACACTTGAGGCAGACTTAGCACAAAAAGATATTGAGCTTGAGACGGCCTCTTCTTACCTCAGCGACGATGCCTTTAAGGTGATTAGCCTTCGCCAGCAACGCCAAAACATTCAAGCTAAGCTAGATGAATACAGGCAAGGCCTCTCTGGCCAAAGCCAAAACCCCAACGACCCCAAACTGGTTGCCCTACAAAAAGACTATGACAAACTCAAGCTCGACGTTCAATTCTGGACGGATAACTACCAAGCCAACCTTAAAACCCTTGAGGCCACCAAGCTTGAAGCCGTTCAAAAACTTAAGTTTCTGCTCCTCGTCAGCGAACCCTTTGAACCCCTCCGCTCTGAAGTGCCGAAACGTGGCTATTTAGTCCTCACCGTATTATTAGGTGGTGGTCTGCTCCTTGGTATCTTTAGGCTCATGCTCTTTACCGTGTGGGACCATAAAGAGCGTTAACCACCCTTCTACCTCCCTTACACCGCCACCCTTGTGGAGTTACCTCACTGCAATGTTTAAGCCTTTACCACCTAACACCCTTGTTGCCACCACCCTCGCCTTAGCCCTTATGGCCACGCCAGCGTTTGCTGCCAAAGGCATCAACTTGGTAGATAGTCTCACGCAACCCAACGCCAAAGCGTCGCCTGCTGCACCCAACACCCCCGCCGCCCCACAAGCCGCACCCGAAGCAACACAACCCGCTTGGCAACGCAAACAGCTAGCACAACCCGACCCCAGTGCCATGCCCAATTTGCCTATTTTTGGCCAACAATTGTTTACAGGCAACTTTAGCCAAGCCACTGCCGCCGCCGCTAACGACAGTTACATCATTACCATTGGCGATAAAATCGACCTTAAGCTCTGGGGTGGCTACACCTTTGAAGGTGTCCTCACCGTGGATAGCCAAGGCACCATTTTCATCCCCGAAGCTGGCCCCGTTAAGGTGCAAGGCATTAAAAACGGCGACCTCATGCCCTTGCTGATGCAGCATTTGCGGCGCACCTTTCGCAACAGCGTCAACCTGCACGCCTCGTTACAAACAGCCCAACCCGTGCAAGTATTTGTCACTGGGCATGTCAACAACCCAGGCTTGTACAACGGCTTAGCCAGTACTTCTGTGTTGTATTTTATTGACCAAGCAGGGGGCATTAACCTTGCCAACGGTAGCTTTTTTAACGTAGCCCTCAAGCGCAACGGCAAAACGCTACAAACCTTTAACCTGTACGACTTTCTGCTTAATGGCGAACTGCCTCCCCACCAATTGCGTACGGGCGATACCCTCGTCGTTGCCCCACGGCAGGCCAGCATCCACGTTACGGGCGATGTGCGTAACGCCGCCACGTTTGAGTTTGCAGGCTCGGCGTTAACGCCACAGGCGTTGGTTAAATTGGCCATGCCCAACCCCAGCGTCAGCCACGTGCGTGTGCAACGTAGCAACCAACCCGAAACCCAAGCCGCCTACCTCACCCTAGATGCGTTTGCCCTGCAGGTACTGCAACCAGGCGATACGCTCACCTTTTTTACCGACAAAAACCCCCAAGCCCTTACCCTACGGGTACAAGGCGAACACTTTGGCGATGATACTCTCATCCTACCCTACAACGCCACCCTTGCCGATGCTTTAGCCCTGCTAAAACCCACCGAAAAAAGCGATATGGCGGCCGTGCAAGTGTTTAGGCGTAGCGTGGCACAACGCCAAAAAGAGATGATTAACGACCTGCTGGACAACCTCAAAAAGCGTATGGTCACCCGTGGCTCGTATTCGGCTGAGATGGCCACCGTGCGCCAACAAGATTACCAACTGTTTGACAAGTTTATTGCCGAAATTGCCAGCGTTGACCCCAAGGGTTTAATCACCTTTGGCGATGCGCCTAACTTTGCCAACTTTAAACTCCACGAAGGCGATATCCTCTACGTTCCCCCTGTTGAGAACGTGGTTAAGGTACAGGGCGAGGTTAACTTCCCCGCTGCTGTGGCCTACAAAGCTGGCGAAAACTTGCGCTACTACATTACCCAATCGGCGGGCTTTACCCAATCAGCCGACAAACGCCGCCTCTACGTCATTCATAACAACGGCGTGTTAGAGAAAGTCTCCACCCGCTACGTACCCCAACACGACGATGAGCTGATTGTCTCCACCAAATTAAGTGGCTACGGCTTTATGTTCACCAAAGACTTGGCCGAAATCTTCTTTAGGGCAGCCACAGCGGCTCGTATTTTTGCCTTGTAGAGACGAAAGAATATCTCTACTGTTAAGCCTTGAGTGAGTTTGGGCAATTCTTTTAATAAAAATGTTTTTATATTTAATAAGTAACTTGTAAGCGATCAGTTACCTTACCTTACCTTACATTGAGATGGAGAACACATACTTATGACGATACCAATACCTACTAGCATACCAACCCCACAGCCAATCCTAAGCAATCGTGCAGCAGATCTGGGCGAAAGAGTGATTACTAGCTCACACCAAGCACCAGCAACAAAAGATACTCAGATCATTTGGTCCACCACTCCCCTGTGGCAACCTTCCCCACTTCCACAACTAACGCAAGATTCTGCACAAGCAGCATCCGCTTCAGAAATAGAACCCGTGAAGATTGACTATTTAGTGGATGATGATGGCGGTATTATACAGCGAATAACAGTAGGTTTACCTCTTGAAGGGTCACAGCTTGAAGGTTCAGGTTTTACCACAAGAGTCCCCATTACGAGCGACTTACCTTTAAAGGTAGTCTTTATTTTTGGATATCAATTTTAGCTTACTCATACGCAAGGGCTTTGGGGCTAATGTGTTGGGTCAGTTGCCGCAAGGGTATGCCCGCCGCCAATAGCCCCACGCCCACAAACAAGCCGCCCTCAAGGGCGAGTAAGCCCCAAGGTATCACCAGCCCCAGCGTCCAGCCAAAGGCTTGCTTATTTACCACGTAAATGAGCAATAACGCCAAGCCATAGCCTACGCCCGTGCCTAGCGCATAGCCCGTTGTCGTTAACCACAGGGCTTGCCCCCTAATCAAGCTACGCAACTGTGCCGAGGTTGCCCCTTGCGCCCACAGCAAGGCCAACTCTCGCTTATGCTCTACCAACAAGGCCAACAGCGTGGTGGTTACGGCCAACACGGCCACCAGCAAAGCAATGGCCTGCATGGCGTAGGTAATGGTAAAGGTTGCATCAAAAATCCGCAGAATCTCGGCTTTAAGGGCGGTATTGGTACGGGCTAGCACGCCTGCCTTATGGCCAAAGGTGGTCAGTATCGCCTCTCGCACCCCATCGGGCGAGGCGGTGGGTTGCGTAAACACGGCCACACTGCTCCAGTGGGTAAGGGGGGCAATGTTCGCCCTGTACCACGCATCGCTCACCAACACATACCCCTGGTCACTCGCATAATCATAGTAAACGCCCATAATTTGCATGGCCTGTTGGCCTTGTAGCGTGGGCAGGGTGAGCGTGTCTCCCACGGCTAAGTGCAACTTATTGGCCAAAGGTTCAGAAATCAGCACGCCGTTGGGGGTCGCCAACAAACGCTGCAACACCGCCTCAAAGGGAGCGTCGTTGGTAAAGCGCAAGTTGCCATAACGTAGGAGGGTCTCAAAACTACCCACACCCAACCACGCTTGGTGCGTTGGGGCTTGCCCCTTGGTGTGGCCAGTCGGTAAAGCTAGGGTGATGGGGACTTCTAAAAAGGCGTTGACGGCCTCTACCCCAGGAAGGGTAGCGAGCTTAACCACGGTACTATTAGCCAACCTGCCCGCATTACGATTCAGGGTCACACCCAAAGGCTGCACCAAAATATCCGCCTTAAACGCTTGGTTCACCCATTGGGTCACGGTGGAGCGAAAGCTGGTTATCATAATCGTCAGGCTCACCATCATGGCCACGGCCACCATCAGGGCGGCAATAGCCACGGCACACCGAGCCAAACTGGCCACCACCTGTTGTAACGACAGGGCAGCAATCCAGTGGTTTTGGCGGAGCAGGGGTTGCACCCAACGGCCAAGGCCTTGCCATAACAGCAACGGCACCAAGGCCGCCACGGCCAAAATAGCCAAGGTAGAGGCCACAAAGCCAAACACAGGTACACCATTCACGGTGGGTAAGGCAGCTACTTTCAGCGCAACCGCCCCTAACACAAGGCCTGCGAGGGCTAACCACCACGGCCACTGCCCTACTCGGCTACCCTGTTGGCTACGGGCAACCAAGGCGGGGGCAAGGCGAGCCGCTTGCCACGCTGGCGCAACCGCCCCCACCACAGCGACACCCACGCCTACCAGCCAGCCCACGGCCAACAACCACGGCGAGAGCAACAACCCTTGAGCAGGCGGCCCCCCATAAATCAGTTGCGTGGTAGAGCCAACCATCCCCGAGAGGCCGTAAGCCAAGCCTAAGCCCAAGGCCAACCCCAACGCCGACCCGACACCGCCCATCACGCTGCCTTCAAGCAAAAAAGCCCACAGCACTTGGGCTTGTGTTGCCCCTAGTGCGCGCAACGTACCCAGCATGGCCTGCCGCCGCAACACCGCCACCGAGAGCGTGTTATAAATGAGAAACCCTGCCACCATCAACGCCACCAACGAGAGCGCCGTTAAGTTGTAACGGTACGAGGCGAGCAATTCATCCACCTGTTGCCCTCGGCGGGCGGGGGCTTGCACGGCCACGGTGGGGGGGAGCAGCTTGGCCAAAGTGGCCTTCACCTTGGTGGCATCTTGCGGTTGCGCCAACACCTGCACACTGGTGAGTTGGCCTTTTTGTCCCCACAGGGCTTGGCCGCTGCCCATATCCATCAACACCAACTGGCCGCTGCTGGCACCGCTTAGCCCTTGCTTGCCTAAAATACCCGCTATGCTTAAAGTGATGGGGGCTTCGTCAACCAGTACAGGCCACGTATCGCCCACGGCTAAGCCGTAACGCTTGGCAAGAGCATGACCAACGTAAACCGTGTTTTGGTTAAAAATAGCCAACTGATCGGTGGGTTCGCCGTTACTTGCCCAGTTGAGATCTCGGGCTTGGGGGGCATTGCTGGTCATATCCACGGCCAAAGCCCGAATCACTTGTAAGCTGTCGGCAGCATCTTCACCCCCTGCACTCCCTTTAGGCGAGGCGAGCAGGTAGCCTTCAAGCACGGGGTAAAAGGGTACTTGCACAGGCCATAAACCGCCAAGGGCTTGGCGCAGGGTGGGCAGTACGGTGGCTTCGGGTAGGGTGTTGGCCACGGTGGGGACGACTTCGAGCGTGGCAGCACCAGCGACATCATCAAGCGTGGTTTTAAACTGAGAAACGGCGTTATTGTTGAGCAGTTGTATGGCCAAAAATGCCGAAACACCTAGGGCAATGCCACCAAGGGTGAGGGCGGTACGGCCAAGGTTATGGCGAGCGTCTCGCCAGGCAAGCCCGCCCCAAAACTGGGCAAGGGTGAGCAAAGCAGGGCTAAACATAAGCGGTCTACCTTAAAGCAACAGAAGCGAAGTGGTTAAGTGTCTATCAGCATACCACAGGGCAAGGCCCAAGATGAGCAGGGCAATCATCCCCGATGGTGCGATAACAGAAACGTTTTTCAAAAGAGCTTAAGGTAAGGTAGGGGCTAAAAACACCTAAAATAAAAGGAAAAAAGAAAAATCGCCAAAAAACGGAAGCTCTGGAAATCCAAAACTTACAGAAAACTACCCTTAAGCAAAAAGTATCCGCTATTTCAAAAGAGACTTGGTATTACACCAACACCAGCTGAGCAAACTTGGGGTCGATGAGCTTCTTCACCTCAATACCGTCAAACTGTACGTTGTACAGCACCTTGCTCCCACTACCAATGACTTGCACCACGGTACCTTCGCCAAACTTGGCATGGCGTACCCTATCGCCTTTGTTAAGCAATGTGCCAGTAAAAGCTTCGGGTTGAGGTTGAGGCTGACTTGTTGGTGGGGTGAGCTTACCCACGTTGAGCTTGCCTGTGGGTTCCAAACGGCCGTCATCACTCACCAACCGTGGGCGAGAGAGCGGCTGTGCGGGTGAGTTGTCTCGT
>JBIKUS010000080.1:0-9339 GCA_044347425.1 Vampirovibrionales bacterium
AAAAGACACCGTAGAGTTTATGGCAGGCGTACGCTTTGGCAAAACCACAGGCGCACCCATCGCCCTGTTTGTGGCCAACCGAGACCACAAAAACTGGGCAGGTATTATGGATGCTGAAGGCGAACCCACCGACGAGAAACGCTTTAGCCGCCCACGCCCTGGCCATGCCGATTTGGCAGGCTATTACAAGTACGGCCTGACTGATTTACGCGATGCCCTGGAACGTGCCAGCGCACGAGAAACCGCCGCCCGTGTGGCAGCAGGAGCCGTGGCTAAGGCCTTATTACGTAGTTTGGATATGGATGTGATGAGCCACGTCGTCAAACTTGGCGGTTTGGCCATCCCCCCCGACAGCTTGCCTACGGATTTTTACAGCCTACGCAACCGTGCCGAAGCCAACGATTTGCGCTGTGGTGCCGACGATGCCTTTTTAGCCACAGTGCGCCAGCATATTGATGCTACCCGCAAGGCAGGCAGCACCTTGGGCGGAGAAGTGGAAGTGCTTGGCCTCAACCTGCCCCCAGGCTTAGGCAGCTACGTGCAGTGGGACAGAAAACTGGACGGCCAGCTGGCGCAAGCCCTCATGAGTATTCAGGCGATTAAGGCCGTCTCCATTGGGGATGGAGCGCACGGGGGCGACGTGTCGGGTGTAGATTTTCACGACGAGATTACCCTTGACGATGAGCATCGCCTAGCTCGCCCCACCAACCGAGCGGGTGGCCTTGAAGGCGGCGTGACCAACGGCCAGCCCCTCGTTTGCCGAGCGACGATGAAGCCCATTGCCACGCTGATTAAACCCCTCACTTCCGTCAACCTAGACACGCAAACCGAAGAAAAAGCCCACTTTGAGCGTAGCGACGTGACGGCCGTACCCGCTGCTGCCGTGGTGGCCGAGGCGATGGTCGCCTTGGTGCTGGCCACCGCCGTGCAAGACAAATTTGGGCATGATTCTGTGGTGGAGATTAAGCGTAACCTGCAAGCCTACCTTGAACAACTGGAGCCTCTCCCCTTTGCCAACCGTTAAAACGCTTTTGTCTTTTTAACCAAGCTATCAAATGCCTTAACGGTAAGGTGGGGACAAAAAACACCTAAAAAAAGAAAAAAGAAAAAATCGCCAAAAAACGGAAACCCTGCACATTGAAAGCACCTTATAAGCACTCACCTTTAGCCGAGACACCCTCCTCTATCTTACACTTAGAGAAAGGTCGATTACTTGTGGTGTCGGGGCCTTCGGGCGTGGGCAAGGGGACGGTATGCAAGGCGTTATTGGCGGCTCACCCCGAGTTTCACCTCTCCGTATCGGCCACCACACGGTCGCCTAGGGTAGGCGAGGTAGCGGGTCAACATTATCATTTTTTCACCCATGCCCAATTTGAGGCGAAGATTGCCGAAGGTGCTTTTTTGGAGTACGCCACCTATAACGGCCAGCATTACGGCACCTTGGCCGAACCCACCCTCGCCGCCTTGGCACAGGGCAAAGTAGTGGTGTTAGAGATTGACCCGCAAGGGGCAAGACAGGTGAAGGCGAACTTCCCCCAAGCGATGACGGTGTTTTTACGCCCGCCGAGTGTTGAGGTGTTGCACGAGCGTTTACTGACCCGAGGCACCGAAACCCCCGAAGCCATCGCCAAACGCCTCGCTATTGCCGAGCAAGAACTGGCCGAAGCCTCCGATTTTGACGTGCAATTGGTCAATGCCACCATCCCCGCCACCGTGGCCGAGCTGGAAGGGTTGATAATTCACCCATGACACACCCAACCTCCCCCACCGTCGAACACCTCGCCCTGCTCCACCAAGCCATCGCCCCCCTTGGCTTGGCCGAAGAACACTGGCTCCCCCAAGCGCAACGGCTGTACGCCTTGCTGCTTGAGGCCAACCAAACCACTAACCTTACCCGCCTGACCCAACCCGCCGACTATTGGCTACGCCACTGGGGCGAGAGTGTGTGGCTAGCAGGCCAAGCTCTTACCTACGCCCACACCGAAGCTCCCCCTGCCAACTCGCCTTGGCCACCGCCGTTGTGGGCTGATTTAGGTACGGGCAACGGCTTCCCGCTCTTACCTGCCATGCTTACCCTTGGGCAGGTGCGCCCTTGGTTGGGCTTTGTGGGGATAGAAAGCGTCGCCAAAAAACGTGCCTGTGTGCAAGCCATGGCCACCGAACTTGGCCTAGCTGACAACCTCAACCTACTGGGTGGCCGAGCCGAAGAGATTGCCCACAACCCCGACACCCGCCACCGTTTTAGTGGTGTGTTGGCAAGGGCTGTGGCTCCGCTGCCCACGTTGTTAGAGCTGGCCTGCCCGCTGTTACACAAAGGCGGTGTCCTCCTCGCTTTAAAAGGGGCAAAAGCTCCTGAGGAGATTAAAGCCGCCAAAAAAGCCTTCCACGTCCTCAACGCCCAACTCGAAGCCGTCATCCCCCTCAACACCTGGCACCCCGAGAGCTTAGGGCAGTTGCTGGTGATTCGGCAAGTGGGGCTGGCACCGCAACCCTACCCCCGCCGTGCAGGCGAACCCTCTAAAAGCCCTTTAAAATAAGCTAGTTGGGTTGGACAACCCTTTGAGCTATACTCTTACCTAGTTTTTACTTTCTATCCATCAACGGGGATGCCTCTTATGTTGCAACGTTTTTCTTCACTTACTTTAGCCCTTATCGCTGGTTGTGTACTTGGGCAAGGAGTGGCGTTAGCGCAAACGGCTGGCCCTTACCAACCCCTGCCCAAGCCCCAAGCCCCACAGGCCTCTAAACCCGCTTTGGTAGACAGCTCCACCAAAAACAAGATTAAAAACTTCTTTAAAAACACTGGGCGAACCGTCACCCCCGCCGAGCCTAAAAGCATTGACCGTAACGCAACCCAAACCCCTCCCCCCGAAGCCTCGCCCTTTGTGGCGACCCCTGCACCGCAAACACCTGTGGTAGCGGCTCCTGTGGCTCCTCCCGCTCCGCCCAAACGCCCACCTATGCTCACCACCCCCACCCTGACCGATATTGACGTACCCGAGCTGACCCTAGACAACAATGCCCCCCCACGCCTTGCCAGCGAACGCATTGACGACCCTAAAAACCCCATGGGCTTAATGCACGCCAAACTGGCTTTGCAATCAGCGCAAACCCTGCTTACCCAAAAGCAAGCCACCCAAGCCCTTGCCAAACTCGTCCCCCTAAACGAGTGGCTCATTACCGCCACCGAGGCGCATATTGACTTGTACAAAGCCCTCAACAAAACCCCCAGCGCGCGGGTACAAGCCGAGTTTGAAAAACGCCTTGCCCTAGAGTTTGCCGAATTGCGTGATAAAACCCTGCTAGCCCTTGGCCAAGCCTACTTGGCTAACCAACAACCCCAACAGGCCATTAAACCGTTAGTGGCCGTGGTGCAATCGCAAGCCCGTAGCAGCACGGGGCTAAAAGCCTACGAGACGTTGCAAGCCCTAGGCTTTACCGAAGCCTTGCAACTGACAGCACAGCCCTAACCCACTATAAGGGAGTCGACTTTAATGGATGACGCTCGTCACCCTGCTTTTACCAGCCAATTGCTGGCTCCGTTAGTGGCCGAGGGACGGCTGACGTATGCCTTTACCCATAAGCCCCTGCCAGTGGGTGGTGCTTGCCCAACCGATAACACCACACCGCTCACCCCAGAACAGTGCCACGCCAACCGCACGTGGTGGGCAAAGCAAGCAGGCTGCCTACTACCCGAAACGCAAGCGTGGGCAGTACCCACCCAAACGCATGGGGTGCAGTGGGTAGCCACCTCGGCTTTAAGCAGTTTAGCCCCCCAGCAACGCCAGGCCGCTTTGCAAGGGGTGGATGCGATTATCATTGACACTGTGGGCGATATTGCCCTGATACAAGTAGCAGATTGCGTGCCTGTCATCATCGTGGATACCACCACCAATGTGGCGGCCATCATCCATGCTGGGTGGCGAGGCACAGCAGCGGGTATTACGCCCAAGGTGGTAAGTGCCTTGTGCGAGCAATGGGGTTGCCAGCCTGAACGCTTAGCGGTGGTGATAGGCTCCGCCATTGGCCAGTGCGATTATGAAGTCAGCCCCGAGGTAGCCGAGGCGTTATTGGCGAGTTTGCCCCCAGCTTGCGTGGCCGAGGCTAAGGCGACTTGTGTTGCCCTGTCGCCCACCACGGGTAAGCCCCACGTGGATGTTAAGGGGTTTAATGCTCACCAGGTGTTGAGCATGGGGGTAGAGATGGTAGAGGTATTGACCCCTTCCACCTACGCTGATACGGCGTGTTTATGGTCGCATAGGCGGGGCGACAAGCAACGCCAAGGCGTGTTGTTGCAGTGGTTGGCAAGCTAACAACAATAAACCCTAAAAGTTAAAGAGGCGTTAAAACCCTAAAGATAAACGGCCTAGGTACAATCTCAACACGGTGGGAGGTTCGGAGGGACGCGTCCCTCCGATGGGGTTTGGGGCAACGCCCCAAGAAAAGGAAAGCGGAGCAGGAAGCTATTTAAAAACCTAAAAATACTCAACCTTGTATGAGATAGCACCTGCTATTTTAAACTAAGATTGGTATAACACCCAGCAAAAGAGCGGACAGGTGGGGAGGTAACACACCTAAAAAGAGAAGAAACCAAGCCATCCCTCAACTGACCAAACAGTCAAGCTTGGAAGAAATAACCTGCACTTAAAGGCTATCATAACATTTTTGCTTTACCTATTGCAGTCGCTATAAAAATAATGTATAGTAATTAAGTTACCCGTTAAGCGTTACATTTTGTAGTACCAACCATTTGTCACGTTACATTGAGACTTTTTATTGTGAGTTTTGTGGAAAACGGAGGTTGCCCAACCAGCCACACGTCACGCATTTCTTTTTTGCTCATTAGAGCAAACCCTTAGGCCATCATGGCCACGTTGGCAGCAGCTTAAAGCCCTGTTGTCTAACACACCACAGCACAACGTCTCGGTTAGTTTTAACCGAGACGTTTGCTTTTTGAGCCTAACTCCTCACAGGGCAATTGGTGGGGTAAAAAACCCTTTATCGTTTAAAATAGCGTATGTTTTGTCAGCTCTGGGTCGTTGTTTTATAAGTTTTTTGATTTGAAGGGCTTCCGTTAGTTGGCGATTTTTTCTTTTTCTCTTTTTTTAGGTGTTTTTAGAACCCACCACGCCGTTACAGTTCAGTATTTGAGCCTAACTTCTCACAGCCTTAACCACGCAAAGCCCAAGCTATGCTATACTTAACGTATCTTGTAACAGTTTGCGTAAAGGCACCTATGCCACCATGAAAGGACACTGGATGCTCCCTGTCATTACCGACGAAGTAAGGCAAGCCATGATGGCCATAGCCAACCAAGATAACGTCAAAGCTTGGCAACGTGAGATGATTCATCACCTCAAAGAAGACAACCCCGAAGTCAACACCCTGCTGCTTGATTTAGCCCAAGCCAGTAACGACCCCAAAGCCGTCGTCTTAGCAGGCTACTTAGTCTACAAAGCCCTCGAAATTGCCGCCGAAGAAGAAGATGCCCAACTGCCCGCTTAATTCACGTTAGGCTTGGCTGATTGCCTCAACGCATCAAGTACTAACAAGGTTGCACCAAGGCTTATGCCCCAGTCGCCCAAGTTCATAACGGCAAACTCTGGCCAAAACCCAAACCGTAAGTAATCCGTCACGCTACCATACACCAGCCTGTCACCCCAGTTGGCCACAGCACCCCCTAACACAGCACCCCACGCCACGGCTCGCCAGCCATGGGTTAAGTGAGGGTTGCTTTGGTGTTGCCACACCAATAAACCCACCAAACTGGCCAACAACACACCTGTAAAGCCCAACACCCACGGCACAGGCCAATGGCTTAGCCCACTAAAAGCAACACCTGTATTAAAGGCAGCGGTAACCTCAAGCAGGTTGCCCAGCACGGGCTGCGGAGCTTGAGCAAGGCGTAGGGCATGGTCTCGCACCCAGGGTTTTAACAGGCAGGCTTCCACCACAAGCAACGCCAAAGCGGTCATAAAGGTTAAACGGCCTGATGAGACAAGAGAGACACCCATAGCGTACCAGCATCCTAACCAACAACACAGATAGTATACGGTAAAACAAAAGCGCCCAGCTTAGTTAGCCAGACGCTCTTGTGTGGAGGATAGGAGATTCGAACTCCTGACCTTCTCAATGCCATTGAGACGCGCTACCAACTGCGCCAATCCCCCGTGCAATAGAAGTATTAAAAGCAAAACACAGGGTCATGGCAAGGGGGGTCGTGGCTGCCTTGCTGCATCACCTTGCCATAAAAAAAGCCCCGACACTGGGTATCGGGGCGTTTCACACTACGAGGGGGAAGAAAAAGGTTGCTTGCTGTTGTGGAGACGAGGGGGACAATCAGCAAACCCTAGCTGAACAAAAAGTAACGGGTGGCACAGTGTGAAGGTGCAACACCTCTGGGTCTCCCCCTTGCCCGCACCGTAACGGGGCAGTAAGGGGGAAGCGAGAGGGTAAAGCGACTAGGCGGTTAAAGCGGCCAAGCGGGCTTGGGCGTTAAAGTCATCGCTACCAAAAATGTTGAAGGAGTTGTCGCCCAACTTGGTATACTGTAGGGCTTCTACCTTGCCAGCCCCACTGTGGGCGGCTACGTTGCCCATGCCACCGTGTTGGTAAAGGCTTAGGTTGCCTGCACCAGCGGTCATGCTGCTGTTAAAGCCACCCATTTGAATGACGGTGTTGGTGCTACCAGCGGCTAGGCTACCGTTTAGGCTGTTGATGGCGGCGTTACCTTGAATCAAGGTTTCGACACTACCTGAAACCGTAGCAGAGTTAGCCGTTGCGCCATTTTGACGGATGACGTGAGCAGTGCCTTGCAAGTCAACGTTGTTGATTTCGGCCCAAGCTTGGTCTAGGCTACCCACGGTGCCTTTAATGGTAGCGTTGTTAACACCGGAGCTAGCCTGTACGCCCTTGTGGAGTGAGCCTTCCACGTTGAGGTTGCTAACACCGTTGTAGCTTTGGTACACCGTTTCAACCGAGCCTTTAGCGTCAAGGTTGGCCAATTCGCTGTAGCTTTGGTTGGCGTATTTTACGGTGCCTTCGGCGGCAATGTTGCTTAATTCGCTGGCGGTTTGTTCAGCACTCACCAAGGTACCTTTGCTGTTGATGGTTTGAATGCCGTTGTTAAACTGCTTCACCACACCCGAACCTTCGACGTTGGTTTCGGCAAAGCCGTTAGCAAATTGCGTGCTATCAATAAAGCCTTTGCCCGTAGCGGTGGCCACACCGTTTTGGAATTGTATATTGGTGCCTCCGCCTTGAATGACGCTTTCGGCCACGGTGTTGTGCGCCATGACAGCGGCACCTTCGCCGTTGATGACGGATTTGGCAAAGTGGTTAGCGGTCAACTCGTTGCGCCCTGTGCCGTTGATAATGGCTTCGGCACTGGCGTTAGCCATCAGCACGTTTTCGCCTGTACCGTTAATCACACCTTTGGCCGTAGCGTTGTTGTGCAATACGTTCTGCCCTGTACCGTTAATCACA
The DNA here is from genome assembly GCA_044347425.1 of Vampirovibrionales bacterium. Taxonomy (GTDB): domain Bacteria; phylum Cyanobacteriota; class Vampirovibrionia; order Vampirovibrionales; family JAJTHC01; genus JBIKUS01. The sequence continues at coordinate 7,486 of JBIKUS010000080.1, forward strand.
GCCTCGGCATTGTGGTTGCCAAACACCATGTTGCGGCCAGTGCCGTTAATCACAGCTTGGGCATTCTCGTTGGCAAAGCTCACCACTTCGCCCGTGCCGTTAATCACGCCTTGAGCATTGGTGTTAAAGTACTGTTTAATTTGGCCTTCACCACTCAATACGGCTTTACTGTTAAGGGCATAGCCTTGGTCAATGGTGGCTTTGCCACCTAGGTAGGCTTCGTTACTTTTGGCAGCTAATTGCGCCACGTGTAAGTTGCCACTACCCGACACAAAGTTCTGCTCGGCCTGCGATTGTGACACACTACCTTCGCCCACAACGTTAGCAATGTTTTGCTTGCTGTGTAATTGCGACAATCTCAACTTAGCGTTGGCGATATCAGCAAAGTTAAGGTCGCTAAAGCCTTGAGCAGCATCCACATTGCCGTTTTTGGCAAACAGCACATTCTCTTTGGCAGACATCTGCACACTCATCAAGGGGATGCCTTCGGCAATGGCCACGTTGGCTTGCCCACCTAGTTGGACGCTTTTACCACCTGCACCAAAGTTAGCAATCAGGGTGTTGGTACCGTGGGTAGACACTTGTTGGTTGTCAAACGTGCTGTGTTCAAGGATGGCGGTGTTGTCGTTAGCGGCAAATTGGCTGGTTTTAAAAATGCCAGTGTTACCAATCAGGTTGTTAGCACCTGCTGCACCCGTGCTAAGCTGTGTGCCTTCAAAAAAGCCGTTGGCTCCTATCACGGTATTGGTGCCTGCACCTGTTACTTGGTTAAAGCCAGCAATTACGTTGCGGGCGTTCAGTACGTTATCAGCAATGGCGGAATGCTGGTTAAAGTAGCCTGTGGTGTTGGCGGCGTTAATGCTGTTAAGGCCAGGGCCATTGTTTACTTGCACGGTATTGGTTTGGTAAGCGGTATTTAATACATTCAGCTGGGTCGTATTCAATGAGATCATACGGAGTTAATCCTTATAGGTCAGTGGCAGGCTAGGGTTATAAACTTGGCTAGGTCAATGATGGCAGTCTATGAGTATATCTTATGTTATATATAAGTTATGCTGATTATTGAAATTGCCTATGTGTCTTTAGTTGTTTATTTATTTTTATTTAGTAAAGGTTTTACCCTATCCAGCCGATAAAGGTGTTGTAGCCAAGCACTCACCGTCAGGTAACACCCATGCAAGCACTCACTAACAAAGCTCTCGGCCAAGCCCTTGTTGAATACACGGTAACGGCGGTACTCATAGGCGGGATGGTAGCCGTCTCGTTTCAGGCTATTGATTGGAAGAGCGTGTTAAGCCAATACGCCGCCAGTGGGTCTGGGGCGGTGGTGGCGGGGGGACAGTTGCAGCAAGCCCCTATGGGTGTGGCCAACCCTTAAGCCGCTAACACCCGCCCCAAAAACCAAGCTTTTGGTCTGTTTTGGCTGATGCAAGGGGTGGTTTTTGGAGGGGACTTGGGGGGTGATGGTCTGTTTTGGCTGATGCGAGGGGTGGTCTCCCCTCGCGCTCCCCCACAGAGGGGGCTTTCGCCCCCTACTGCTTACCCCCAATAGCGAAGCTCGTTCCTCCCGCTCGGCACTCAAACTCGCCTGCGGCTCGATTCGTTTTTGCCGAGCTGGTTTTTTGAGGGTCTTTACGGTTGATGGTCTGTTTTCTTTTAATAGAACTTACGCAAAAAGTACCACCCCGCCCTAACGGGCACCCCTCCAAGGGAGGGGAATAAGTCCGCTCTCTCGATTCCCCTCCCTTGGAGGGGTGGCAGGCAACGCCTGCCGGGGTGGTTTAAAGACACCTATAGCTCACTTTAAAGTATCAGCTTAGTGGCGATTTTTTCTTCTTTTCTTTCTTTTTAGGT
>JBIKUS010000009.1:0-29243 GCA_044347425.1 Vampirovibrionales bacterium
CTTGCTACGGCCAGCTTGCTTTACGGCCTTGTTGCCGTATACTAGGGGCATCTTGCTGAGAAATGTTCTCATCACGCAAACCAACCGTTTTTTCAGGAGCTTACCCCATGAAACGTACCCTAGGTGGCACACGTCGCAAAAAAGTAACGACATCAGGCTTTCGCGCCCGTATGGCCACCCCAGGTGGTCGTAAAACCTTGTCTCGCCGTAGAGCCAAAGGCCGCCACCGCATTGCTATGTAAGGCTAACACCTTCTGTGTTACCTCGTAAGCTTAAATTGCGTTCTCGTCGTGTTTTTCAGGCGAGTATGATGCGTGGCCAGCGTTTAGCTTGGGGGCAATGGGTGACGTTAATTGCCCTCCCCTTGCCTTCACAAGCTGCTGACGTACACACCCAACTGCCTCCATCACCGTATCCTCAATTAGGTGTGGTGGTGAGTAAGAAACTGGCTAAGCAAGCCGTAAAGCGCAACCGCATACGTCGGCAAATATCGGCCTTGTTAGCTCACCACTGGCCAGAGTTTAATACAATGCTAGGGTCACACTGGCGAAGCCTGATTGCAGTGGTGAGGCCAGTTGCCCTAGGTTGCACCTTTGCCGAACTCTCTCAAGATATGGCGGAGGTGGTTGCTCGCTTGAAGCAACGCCAAATGCCTCGTTTGCCCGCCAGCTCTAGCTCTGTGGGTGAGTAACGCATGCTGAGCACCGATCATCAGCAAATTTTGACGCTAATTGAACCCCACCAACGCATTTTAGACTTGGGCTGTGGTGATGGTAGCCTTCAACAAGCCCTGCAACAGCAAAAAAACGCCGACGTGCAAGGTGTTGAGCTAGACGCCGACAAGGTGCAACAAGCCCTAGCCAAAGGCCTGCTTGTTTACCAAGGCGACCTTGAAGAAGCCCTCAACGATTATGACGATAACGCCTTTGACGTGGTGATACTCAACAAGGCGTTGCAGGTGACGCAACGGCCAATGCAGGTGGTGCAAGCCATGGCTCGGGTGGGCAAGCAAATTATTGTGGGCTTCCCCAACTTTGGCCACTGGGAGATTAGGCTGAAGTTGCTGGTGTCTGGCCGTATGCCCAATTCTCGTACGTTGCCTTACCAATGGTACGATACACCTAACATCCACCTATTTACCTTGGCCGACTTTGAGCAGTTGTGCGATGAGCAACGCCTTGCGGTATTGTCTACCCGTTACCGCATTGCTGGCGATTGGCACGCTCACCCCCCATGGCCCAAGGCAGGGCATTGGCTGGCCAGCCAAGCTATTTACCAGTTAAAGCAAGGCTAACCTAAAACAAGTACTCAACTTGAGCTAGCCCATGCACAGTGCCTGTATTTAAGGTAAACTGAAAAGTGCTTTCCCTTCTACGCCCCCTAACGTAGCCCCACTTCAACAGGATACCTGCCATGCTCGAGCTGTCGCCACGCCTTCGTGAACCTTCGCACAACATTTTTCTTACCATGCCTAACGCGCTGGATGCCCTTTTTTGCCCCAAAAGCGTGGCCGTGATTGGTGCAAGCGAAAAAAAAGGCAGCGTTGGCCGTACCATCCTATGGAACCTCCTAAGCAGTCCCTTTGGTGGCACGCTCTACCCTATCAATCCTAAACGAGACAACGTGCTGGGTGTGACTGCCTACCCCTCGCTCTCGGCCTTGCCTCAAGCCGTTGATTTGGTCGTTATTGTCACCCCCTCTGCCACGGTGCCAGAGCTGATTAAAGAGGCCGTGGCCTGTGGTGTTAAAGCGGCCATTGTTATTTCGGCTGGCTTTAAAGAGATTGGACCCGAAGGCGTAGAGCTGGAGCGTCAGATTTTAGAAGTGGCTCGCCCCGCTGGTTTGCGAGTGGTAGGGCCTAACTGCTTGGGCGTGATGAATACCACCAGTGGCCTCAACGCCACGTTTGCCTCGGGCATTGCCAACCCTGGGCATGTGGCCTTTATTAGCCAAAGCGGTGCGCTATGTACCGCTGTGCTAGATTGGAGCCTGACCAACAACGTGGGCTTTAGCGTGTTTGCCTCCATCGGTTCTATGCTTGATGTGGGCTGGGGCGATTTGATTACGTATTTGGGCGACGACCCCAACACCAAGAGCATTGTTATTTATATGGAGAGTATCGGCGATGCCTCCGCTTTTCTTTCGGCCGCCAGAGAAGTGGCACTTGAGAAGCCTATTATCGTGATTAAACCAGGCCGTACAGAAAGTGCTGCCAAGGCTGCCGCCTCGCACACAGGCTCGCTAGTAGGTAGCGATGCCGTACTGGATGCCGCCTTTAAACGGGCGGGTGTACTTCGCCTTAACACCATTGAAGAACTCTTCGCCATGGCCGAAGTGCTAGACAAACAACCTCTGCCCCAAGGGTCTAAGCTCACCATTATTACCAATGCGGGCGGCCCAGGCGTGATTGCTACCGACGCACTCATTAGTGCAGGTGGCGACTTGGCCGATGTGCCACAAGCCACGCAAGACAAACTCAGTAGCTTCCTGCCTCCCTCGTGGAGCCATGGCAACCCCATTGACGTGTTGGGTGACGCTAGCCCCGAACGCTACGCCCAAACCCTCGCCGAAGTGATGAACGACCCCGCCAGCGACGGCACCCTCGTCATCCTCACCCCGCAGGCGATGACCGACCCTACCCCCACGGCACAAGCCTTGGTGGATGCCCTTAAAACCATGCCCCAAACCAAGCCCGTTCTCGCCTCGTGGATGGGAGGCAAAGATGTGCGTAAGGGCGAGGCTCTTCTCAACAAGCACGGTATACCCACCTTTCAATACCCCGACACGGCAGCCCGTGCCTTTGCCCACATGTGGACGTATTCCAAAAACCTTAAAGCCCTGTACGAAACCCCCAGCTACCGAGATGACAACTTTTTGCCCAAGCTCAACAGCCAACCCATCGACGATAAGCTGATGGCTGCCCGAGAAGAAGGGCGTACCATCCTCACCGAGCTTGAAGCTAAAGACCTGCTGAAAGACTACGGCATTAACACCACGCACACCGTACATGCCACCACGGCTCAACAAGCGGTAGAGGCCGCCGAGGCCATGGGCTACCCCGTGGTACTCAAGCTCCACTCGCTGACCATTACGCACAAAAGCGACGTGGGCGGGGTGCAACTCAACTTGACTTCGGCGACGGATGTTGAGGAGGCTTACAAGCTTATTGAGCGTAACTTGGCCGAGCGTGGCATGGGCGAAGGCTTCCAAGGTGTCACGGTGCAACCTATGGTTAAGCTTAAAGGGCTTGAGCTGTTGCTAGGCTCCACCAACGACCCGCAATTTGGTCCCGTCATCGCTTTTGGTGCAGGCGGTACCAGCGTGGAATTGTTCCACGACGTGGCCTTTGCTCTGCCTCCGCTTAACAGCACGCTGGTTAATCGCTTGATTGAACAAACCAAAGTTTACAAAGCCTTGCACGGCTTTAGGGGGAGTGGCCCCATTGACTTTGACCAGTTGGAGGCGTTGCTCATTCGCTTTAGTTTCTTGCTAATACGCCACCCTGTGATTGCCGAGATTGAAATTAACCCGCTGCTGGCGAGTGAAGATACCCTCATCGCCTTAGATGCCCGTGTGGTATTGCATGATAAAGACGTTGACCTAGCCACCGTGCAACGCAACGTGATACGTGCCTACCCTCACCAGCACGTGGAGCAGTGGACGAATGCCAAAGCTAACACCTACCACATTCGCCCCATACGCCCTGCCGATGAAACTCTGATGGCGCAATTTCACGCTACCCTTAGCGAACAGAGCGTGTACTACACCTTTGCCCACCAATTCCCCTTAGACGAGCGTATTACCCACCAACGCTTAATGCGGGTGTGTTTTAACGACTTTGGCCGAGAAATTACCATGGTGGCCATTGACGAAACCAAAGGCTGCGTGGCAGGCGTGGGGCGGTTGTCTCGCTACCCACAGGCACGGCATACGGGCTTGTTTAGGCTGATTGTGAGTGATGACTACCAACGCCAAGGCTTGGGCGACAAACTGCTCAACAAGCTGATAGACATTGCCACACAAGAGGGGATGACCACCATTAAGGCGCAACTGTTGCCTGAGAATGCCCCCATTATCGCCTTGTGCGAGAAGGCAGGCTTTACCTTGGTGCCAGCCCCTGCCAGCCAAGCAGGCGACCCACCTCCCTTTTTAATGGCAACGTTGACGTTAGCGTCGGCACCAGTGTGTAGCACGCCTAACCTAACGGCCTGTGCGTTTTAAACCAACAAATTTGCTCTTTGCCTTTGCGTATTGAGCGTGTACACTAAAAGAGTATTGGGCCTGTAGCTCAACGGTGGAGCAGGCGACTCATAATCGCTTGGTTGTGGGTTCGAATCCCCCCGGGCCCACATACGCTTTTGTTTGTATAAACATTTGCCCTTCTCCGCTTTTAATGTCGATGCTTCTGTTCTCGTCCCTTACCTTATCAGCCTTGTTGCCGAAACCACTTTGCCATGCCTGACCCTCATTCCCCCTTGTCGCCCCCTTGCCTCACTACAGAGGAGCCAACAACTGTTTTTGATGGGTTGCACGAAAAATGCGGTGTGTTTGGCGTATTGTCACCTACCATCCTCCCCCCGCATGTTCCACAAGCCACGCCCGATGCTAACGCATCAGTAGGGTTGCCCATGGGGCATTTGCTCTACTACGGCTTGTACGCGCTACAACACCGTGGCCAAGAAAGCTGTGGCATGGCCGTGTTTGATGGTGAGTTGCTCCACTTGCAACGGGGTTTGGGCTTGGTAAGCCAAGTGTTTACCCAAAACCAACAGCTTGCCCAATGGCAAGGCAAAGTAGGCTTAGGCCATACCCGTTATTCTACGGCGGGTGGGGTGAGTATTGAAAATGCCCAACCTGTGGTGTGTCGTTCGCCTTTGGGGGATTTGGCCTTAGCACACAACGGTAATTTGTTTAACTTGGCCAGCCTTCGCCAATCCTTCAACCTTGAATTAAGCGATGCCCACGGTGCCGATAGCGATAGCCACGTGCTAGCCCGCTGCCTAGCCCAAGCCTTGACCCAAACCCAAGGCAACTTAGCCAAAGCAGCACAACAAGTGCTAGGCTTAGCCCAAGGCGCCTTCTCGTTGGTGGTTACCACGCAAGACCGCATGGTGGCCGCCCGAGATCGTTACGGGTTACGACCCCTGTGCCTTGGCCAATTGCCCCAAGGCGGTTGGGTGGTAAGCAGCGAAACCTGTGCGCTAGATATTATTGGCGCAACCTATGTTCGAGATTTAGACCCTGGCGAAGTTTGGGTCGCTAGGTTAGATGGTAGTACGGATTCGCTGAGATTGCCACCGATCACCCCCTTGGCCGAGGCTATGGCCATTAACCCATCAGAACCAGCGTCTCGGCCTTGCGTGTTTGAATACATTTATTTTGCTCGGCCAGATAGCCAATTGGCGGGGCGCAACGTGTACGCTACCCGCATGGCTATGGGGCAACGCTTAGCCAAAGCTTACCCCGTTGAGGCTGATTGGGTCATTCCCGTACCCGATTCGGGGACACCTGCCGCCGTAGGCTATGCCCAAGCCAGCGGCATCCCCTATTTAGAAGGGCTGATTAAAAACCGCTACGTGGGGCGCACCTTTATTCAACCCACGCAAGGCTTACGTGAACGTGGCCTACGGTTGAAGCTTAACCCGTTAAGCCACCTGCTGCAAGGCAAACGTGTGGTGGTGGTGGATGATTCGATTGTGCGAGGCAACACCAGCCAACGCTTGGTTCATTTATTGCGTGAGGCTGGCGTAAGCGAGGTGCATCTACGTATCTCGTCTCCGCCTGTTAAACACCCGTGTTTTTACGGCATTGATATGTCTGACGAGGCGGAACTGATTGCCAACCATTACGACGATGCTGCCGCCATTGCTGACTGGTTAGGGTGCGACAGTTTGGGCTACCTAAGCCATGCTGACTTGCTCTCAGCTGTAGGCCTCACCCCTGATACGGCGTGCATGGCCTGTTTTACTGGCGACTACCCCGCAGGGCGACCTTTGGGTAAGGCTTCGGCATTTGTCGCTGGATGCTGTGGCTAATTGGGCTGTTACATTGCGTAACACTGGCGCAATAACCGTTAAGATATCTTTTTTATATAATAAAGATTGCCAACTTGCTCATTTAACCTGATAACATAACCACAACTTTGCTGTGTCTGCCCTTAAAGTGGTACTGATACGACAGCAAAAGCCATTGAGGTGAGTGTTACGCTTAAAGACGTTTTGTGTGTCTGTGATTGTTTCATGTGTGTCTCTCTCTACACGGCTCTGCAATTTGCAGGGCTTTTTTTTGCTCTTTTTTAGGGTTTGTTTGCGTTATACTGGCCACAACTGTTTGCCCTAACGCTTTTTAAAGGAGCCTTTGCTATGTTACGTGCTGGTATTGTTGGCCTGCCCAACGTGGGCAAATCCACCCTGTTTAACGCACTTACCTCAAGCTACAGTGCCGAAAGTGCCAACTACCCTTTTTGCACCATTGAGCCTAACACGGGCATGGTCAAAGTCCCCGACCCTAGGCTACAACCCTTGCAGGTGATAGCAGGCACCCAAGTGGTGATACCCGCTATTTTTGAATTTGTCGACATTGCGGGCTTGGTACGTGGTGCTAGCAAAGGCGAAGGCTTGGGCAACCAGTTTTTGGCCAACATCCGCGAAGTAGATGCGATTGTGCATGTGGTGCGATGCTTTGACGATGAAAACATTCAGCACGTTGAAGGCAGTGTAGACCCCAACCGAGACGTGGACACCATTGTGCTAGAACTCTGCTTGGCCGATGCAACCTCGCTACAAAAACGCCTGCAACGCCTTGGTAAACAAGCCAAGCAAGACCCTACTCTCAAAAAAGAGGCTGAACTTTACGAGCAAGTGCTGCCCATTATTGAAGGGGGCGAACCGTTGGTACTGGCCGACTATACCCCCGAAGAGCAGGTTCTGCTCAAACGTTCTGGCCTGCTGTGTGCCAAGCCCATTATTTACGCTGCTAACGTCGCCGAGGCTGACTTGGCCAACCCCCAAGCCAACCCTTACGTGCAAGCCCTACAAGCCCGAGCCGCCGAAGAAGGCAGGCAGGTCGTCGCCCTTTCGGCCCAAATTGAGGCCGAGCTGATTAGCCTTGAAGACCCCGACGAACGCCAAGCCTACCTAGAAGAACTGGGCGTGGCCGACAGTGGCATTAACAACCTGATTAGAGCCACCTATGGCATGTTGGGGTTGCGTACCTACTTTACCGCTGGTGTGAAGGAAGTGCGGGCTTGGCCATTTGAAGAAGGCTTTAAGGCTCCGCAATGTGCGGGGGTGATACACACCGACTTTGAAAAGGGCTTTATTAAGGCCGAAGTGATTGCCTATGACGACTACATTGCCTTTCAAGGCGAAAAAGGAGCCAAAGAGCAAGGCCGTTTGCGCCTAGAGGGCAAAGAATACGTTATGGCTGATGGCGACGTGGTACATTTTAGGTTTAACGTGTAGCTCTCCCACCCTCTCGCTTTGGGAGAGGGGAGGGTGAGGGTCATTTGTTGAGTATCGTTCTATGGTTTGGGTCAGTCAGCTTTCTCTTGTCAACTTTCGTAATTACCAAGAACTCACCCTTGAGTTACCTGCTGGGCTAACTATTATTACGGGGCAAAATGGCCAGGGTAAAACCAATCTGCTTGAAGCCCTTACACTACTGTCGCACTTGCGCTCGCCCCGTACCCACCACGATGCTGACCTTATCTATCAGCCCCCGCCCAACAGTGATACGCCTCCTACCCAAGCAGGCGTAAGGGCTACTGTGGTTAAGCAAACCACACCCGATACCCCCCTCAGCTTAGCTTTGCGCTGGCGTAAGCAACCTCACCACGGTTGGGCAACGCAAGCCAGCCTTGGCGGGCAGCCCGTTAAAAGCCGAAGCCAATTGTTAGGTCACTTCCCCACGGTGGCTTTTACCACGGCTGATTTGGCCATGCTAAAAGGCACACCCACAGGCCGTAGGCAATGGTGGGATGCTGCCACAGCACAATGGCAACCGCAACATCTGCCCCACTTGATGCTGGCCAACAGACTGCTCAAACAAAAACGTAGCCACTTAGCCCATGACACTGACCCTAACAGCGATGTGTTGTACGTGCTGAACCAACAACTGGCGCAAGCCATGGCACAAGTTACCCATGGTCGCTTGGCCTATTTAGCGGCCTTGGCTGGCCAAGTACACGCCGCCCTCACCACCTTAGGCGGAGCCATTGAGGCAGAACTTGCATGGCACGTTAAGCAAAGCGGTGGCGACTCCGCCTGGCCTACCGCTTTACCCGAGCTTGCCCAGTGGCCTGTCGAGCAATGGGAGCAAGCCCTGACTCAACGGCTTGCCCTTGTGGCCAGCCGAGAGTGTGTGCAGCAGCAGTGTGTGGTCGGGCATCATCGGCATGATTGGGTGGCCGATTATACGGCCACGGGCTTAGCTAGCCATAAGTTTGGTAGCCAAGGCCAGCAACGTAGCTTAGTGCTAGCTCTTAAATTGGCCGAGCGTGCCTTGCTTACCCAGCGTTGGGGCGAACCACCTGTGTTGTTGATGGATGATGTCATGGCCGAATTAGATACAGAGCGTCAAGCACAGTTGTTGCAGGCGGTTGGCAACCAAGGGCAGGTGCTTCTTACCACCACTCACCTTGAGGAACGCTTGGCCAACCAGCTTACGGCCGTGTTTGGTAGCCAAGCCGTAGGGCAGCAACTTGTGGTTGAGGCTGGCTGTGTGCAACCCTATTAGCTTACTTACACAAGTTAGGCAACTTGTGATTGCATACCCTTTTTAACAGGTAACAAATGATTGTCTTGTAAATAAGTTTTTAACGCTGCAATATCTTTAGATGTGTTGCTAGCATTGGTCATAAAACGCACAATGGTATGGTCATCACCATAAGGAGATTTTTCAGGGAATACTTTTAATTCATAGCGTTTCATTAAAGCTTTAGCTACTTTATCTGGCAACGACATGATTACCACGTTGGTTTCAACGGGTAGGTACAGGTGCGCATCCTTCACTTCTAGTAACACATCTTTTAACTGTTCTGCAAGGTCGTTGGCTTTTGACACAAGTTGCACGCCATGATTATTTTCAAGGGCAAGGGCAAATTGTGCTTGCATACCTGTCACTTGGCCTACATTTACACCCATTTGTTTCATGTATTTTCTAAAGTCTTTGTACAGGGTGTCTGGGTTCTTTAAGCGATCATCATGCTCAACATGACTGAAAAAATTGGGAGTAAAGACCACCGATTCTGCCTGAACCATTTTATGCTTACTACCCCCGAGAAAAACAATATCAACACCCAGATCAGTAGTCAGTGATTTTAAAGTCCTGTTTTGCTTGGCTGCTACATAAAATAATCGCGAACCATCCATTTGTACCAACATATCGTGTTGTCTAGCCATTTTTACTATAGCTTTCACTTCATCATCACTATAAACAGTGCCATATTCTGAAGGTTGACTAATAGAGATAACACGTGGGGTAGCTGACCCATGGTAAGCCCATTGCTTTTTTTGATCAAATTGCTCAAAAAAGTGGTTTAAAGTATCAACATCAAGCTTGCCAGCTTTGTGTGGCAAGGTATAGACAGAAGCTCTGTTGATGGCCATCGTTCCGCCTGCCTCGCGAGTGACCAAGTGCGCCATATCGGCAGCAACGATGGCATCAATTGAACGCAAAACAGGCGAAACACTTAAACGGTTAGCTGCTGTACCCGTAGGCAAATAAGCCACGTAAAAAGGGTCTTCTGCTTTATCGCAAAACGTAGCGTGAAAAGCCTCGTAGGCTTTTTGACCCAAAGCCCCGCCGTGGGGAGGATACTGATAAGTATCACTAATTTTTGAATTAGCCAACGTAAGCATTTCAAGGTAGCTTGGGTCACTTGGGCCAAAATTATCCCCAGCAAAGGTAAAATCTTCCTTAGGCTCTTTAAAAGTATGCGTAAATGAATCAAGTACTTTTGGCGGTATAGCCAGCCAGCCTGTGTACTCTGTTTTTAAAGGGGATTGTTCTGATCCTGTTTTTGGAGCAATACCATTGTGGCCAAATGCTAAAAAAGTTTTGCTTTGAGTGTTTTGTGTCGGTGTAATAGACAAAGGTTTAAGCCTAGCATTAGATTTAGGCATCAGCATAAGCGTTGTTAGCATCATTATTTCTACTCAATTATAGTTTAAAGATTAGACAGAACACAATAGATATTAGAATTTTTTGCTTGAAAAATTCTAATGCTAGTTACGCTAACATAAACTTTATAGAGGATCAATAAAATAGCCTTAACCAAATTGAGTCTTATGGTAAACTGATTACAGTGTTTATTGGTTTTAGGAGACTTTATGCGCAAAGTAACCCGTGTTTTGATGGTATGTATGGGCAACATTTGTCGCTCACCGTTAGCCCATGCCGTGCTGCAACACCTTATTGACGATGCCAAACTTGGCCACCTGATTACCGTAGATTCAGCAGGGACGCACGGCTACCACGTGGGCAGCTCGCCCGACCCACGCTCGCAATTTGTGGCCAAACAACACGGTTACTCCTGCGCTGGGCAACAAGCTCGCCAGCTTGTGCCAACCGATGCCACAGACTTTGACCTGATTGTGGTGATGGACAAACGTAACCGCCGAGATGCCCTTGCTATTTTGGGCGATGAGGCCAACGACAAGGTGCATTTGTTAATGGATTTTAGCACCGCCCCCTACCCCGAAACCGAAGTGCCTGACCCATATTACGGTGGCGACGATGGCTTTACTCACGTCCTCAGGTTGGTAGAAGCAGGGTGCATCGGGCTGATGACAAGCCTCTCTTCTCGCTTAACGCCGTAAGCTTACCCTTGCCACATCTCAATAATGCGGTTACCCTAGAGGAACCTTTTTCTATTTTCGGCCTGCTCTTTGCGATTGCCTCCCGCATAAATCACCCCACAACGAGAAAGCCTAACTGCATATGTCCATCTCCACTCAGCCTTCAACACTTAAGCCTTTTGTCACCCTTGCCGAACCCACCAAAGTGGCTCCGCTGGTGTGGCAGGCGCACCCTACCCAAGCCACTACTTGGCAATTAGTCAATAGTAACAACCCTAGCATCGTGTTGGGGTCTGCCCAAGGCCAGTGGCCAACAGGCTACAGCGTTGAAGCCTATAGCAGCAAGGGTGGCCACCTACTCTTACTACATAGCCCTGTTGGGCTTACCTACTTTGTGATGCCAGGGGCAAGCGTACAAGGTGATACCTTTAAATTGGTGTTGGCAGGTGATTTATGGCAAAACACACAGGCTAAGTTGGCTGATGCCAACCATGCCCCCGCCACCGTGACACCCCACCACCCCGTTCGGCAAGCTATGATACTTGGGGCAGGCATTGGTACCCGCATTCTTCCCCTTACCGAGACATGGACAGGGCTGGCTAAGCCAAGCCTCCCGCTGGATGGGCAGCATAGCGTGATTGGTCGCTTGGTGCATCACCTAGCCCAGTTTGGCCTAGAACATTGCTATGTGAATACCTTTTTTGCCGCCCCCAGCGTGTGTACCGCACTTGATTTGGCCGCACAAGAAACCAACACGCACTGGCATAACCTACCCGAAGCCCGAGCCACGGGTACGGCAGGCGGTTTGGTTCAGCTGTTACAACACCCAGAACGCTACCCCACCTTTGACCCTACCCAACCCCTACTGGTAGTACAGGGCGATGCGGTAACCAATGCCGACTTTGGCCTGCTGATGCAAGCCCACCAGCAGCATCAGCCGCTTGTGACCATGGGTTGCCAAGTCGTATCTGATGAAGACGTGGATAAGTTTGGTATTATCGCCACGCAAGCCAATGCTGATGCTAACGACCCTTCGGGTGTGGTGACGCACTTTATTGAGAAACCCACCCTTGCAGAAGCTGGCGACCATAGGCTAGGCAGCACTGGCTTTTATGTGCTGTCGCCCCAAGTGTTGCCTTTATTACTGCAACGCTATACCGAGCTACTGGCTCAGCAACAGGCACAACAAACCGAAGCTGGGCAACCCGTCACTGCTGAGCTTAAGGAGTTTGACTTTGCTCATCATGTGTTCCCCTGGTTACTGGCTCAATACCCTGAAAGTTTGCGGGCGCATGCCGTTGGGGGCTATTGGTGCGATATCGGCAACCCTTACCAATATGTGGAAGCCCTTATTCACTTAGCCGCTGGTGGCCTGCCCTTACTCCCCGTTCCTGCTGTTGATGCCACTGGTTATGACGGTGAAGCAGGTGTAGTGTATTGGCCTAACGCCAAAGCCCTTGCTGATAGCGATGCCGAAGTGCTAGAACTCTCTGCTGGTGTGCTGGTGGCTTGTACCACGGTTGCCAAGCCTTAGGTGTTTGCCTTTTCTCGTTTAAGAGTGTTTGGCTTTATGCCAAAGTAGCGTAAGCATTGGGGCAAGTAGCTCCTCTATCAGTGTGGACTCTAAGGAGCTTACCTCATGTTTACTGGTTTAGTTGAGGCGATGGGCGAAGTTGCCGAAGCTCACCTGACCCCGCAAGGGCTTACGCTTACGATTACCTTACCCGAGGCTATGGCACAAAGCCTGACCCTTGGGGCTAGCATTGCCATTGATGGCGTGTGTACCACGGTGATTGGCCAGTCCTCCACCAGTTTTACCATTGAAGCCACCCCCGAAACGCTCAACTGTACCCTATTAGGCCAGTACGCTGTGGGGAGATTGGTCAACCTTGAACGCCCCGTAGCCTTACAAACCCCGCTAGGCGGCCATGTGGTAACAGGGCATGTGGATGGGTTGGGGACGCTCACCCGCCTTGAGGCACAGGGCAACAGTTGGGTGTTAGCGATTGATGTGGCGGATACGGCTTGGTTGCCCTACCTTATTGATAAAGGCTCTGTGGCGATGAACGGCATTAGCCTCACCGTCAACCGTACCACGCCCACGGGGTTTGAAGTGGCGATTATCCCCCATACGTGGCAAGTGACGCAACTTCACCAATGTAAAGTAGGCGACGCTGTGCATTTGGAGTTTGACCCGATTGGCAAGTATGTGTTACGTGCCATTGCCTTAGGCTATGGCCAAGCTGTACGCAAAACCTCAATGGTGTAACCTTACTACTCATAACTAGGGCTTCTTAACAATGTTTTAGGTTGGCAAAGGCTTATGCTGTCGTTATACTCAAACCACTTGTTTTATCGACTCTCGTAGCCACGCAGTGCATGAAAGACGCTTTGGGTATGTCCAACACCTCCTTTTACCTCTTTACCAGCGAATCCGTCACCGAAGGCCACCCCGACAAGGTGTGTGACCAAATCAGCGATGCCATCCTCGACCGTTTTCTCACCTGCGACCCCAAGGCACGTGTCGCCGCTGAAACGGTTGTTAACACGGGTTTGGTACTGGTCACAGGCGAAATCACCTCCTCCTGCTATGTGGACATTCCTGGTGTGGTGAGAGACGTGGTGAAAGGCATTGGCTACACAGGCCCCAACGCTGGCGGGTTTGATGGTGCCAGTTGTGCCGTTCTCACCAGTATTGACGAACAATCCGTAGATATTGCTGGCGGTGTGGATACGGCTCGTGAGATGCGCTCTTCCCTCTCAAACGACGAGATTAACCGCATTGGTGCTGGCGACCAAGGCATTATGTTTGGGTATGCCTGCAACGAAACCCCTGAATTGATGCCCTTGGCCATTGCCCTCTCGCACAAGCTAGCTAAACGCTTGGCTGATGTGCGTAAAAATGGCACCCTTGGCTACCTTCGCCCCGACGGTAAAACCCAAGTGACCATTGCCTACGAAAATGGCTTGCCCACCCGCATTGATACCATCGTCATCTCAACCCAGCATAACCCCACTATTGACGAGTTAACCGACAACACCGCCGTACAGCAACGCATTGAAGCCGACCTCAAAGCCCATGTTATTGCCCCTGTATTTGCCGAATGTGCCGTACAACCTGATGCTGAGACCCACTACCTTATCAACCCCAGTGGTCGTTTCGTCATTGGTGGCCCGCAAGGGGATAGTGGCCTAACAGGGCGCAAAATTATTGTAGATACCTATGGTGGAGCCTCTCGCCATGGTGGCGGTGCCTTTAGTGGCAAAGATCCCACCAAAGTCGACCGTTCGGCCGCTTATGCAGCCCGTTGGGTTGCCAAGCATTTGGTAGCCGCTGGCCTTGCCCAACGGGCCGAAGTACAGGTAAGTTACGCCATTGGCGTGGCCAAGCCTACCTCCATTTTAGTGGAAACCTTTGGTACAGCACAGCACGGCTTAAGCGATAACCAACTCGGCCAAGTGGTAGCTAAAGTGTTTGATCTTCGCCCCGCTGCCATTATTCAGCAGTTTGATTTAACAGGGCTGCCCGCCAAACATGGTGGCCAATTCTACCAAAAGCTGGCCGCCTATGGCCACATGGGGCGTACGGATATAGACACCCCTTGGGAAGCCCTCACTCAGCTTGACGCTGTAAAACAAGCTGTACACTTAGTAACAGGCCAACCCGTTGCCTTAGCTTCGGCTGTTTAAGTGGTGTTGCTCTAGGCCGTGTGGCCGACGCATTGGTAGCCTTACCCTTGCTACACTACCTTTAAACGCCGTATGAGAGCCTCAAGCTCGGTCACTTCTCATTTTGCCGTCTTATTGTTAAGGAACCCCCTGCCGTGAATCAACTTGAATCTGCCTACAGCCCTGGCCTTGAAGGTATTAACGCTGGTATCACCAGCATTTGTACCGTGTTGCCTGATGGCTCGTCGCTGACCTATCGTGGCTACGACATCCAAGATTTAGCCGCCAAATGCTCGTTTGAAGAAGTGGCCTACCTACTGCTACACGGCGAATTACCGACCCCTAACCAAATGGTGGCCATGCAGCAAACCTTGGTTAAGGCTCGTCGCTTGCCAGACGAAGTGATGAACCTGCTTCGCTCCTTCCCTCGGGGTGTTAACACCATGGATGCTCTTAAGGCAGGCGTGGCCGTGCTAGCTTTGTCTGACCCTGACGCTAGTGACAACAGTACCGAGGCTAACTTCCGTAAAGCCACACGCCTTATTGCCCAAATACCTACCCTTGTGGCAGCTTTGCATCGGCTTGATTTAGGGCTTGAGCCTGTGTCACCCCTAGGGATGGATGCTAGCCACGCCGAGAACTTTTTAACCATGTTATTAGGCGAAAAACCTGGCCCCGTGGTTGCCAAACTCTTTGATGCCACGTTAAGCATCTATGCCGAACATGGTTTTAATGCTTCCACGTTTGCTGGCCGTGTCATTGTCTCCACCTTAAGCGATATGCACAGCGGCGTGCTAGGTGCCATTGGCGCACTTAAAGGCCCCCTACACGGAGGAGCCAATGAGCAGGCCATTTTGATGCTGCAAGCCATTGGCTCGTTGGATAATGTTGACCCTTGGCTTGAAGATGCCTTGGCCAACAAAAAAACCATTATGGGCTTTGGTCACCGTGCCTACAAACAAGGTGACCCACGGGCAAGGCTGCTTACCCGTATGCGTGACGACTTGATTAAAGAGCTTAACAGTGATGCCCCATGGCCTGCCATGGCTGACCGCTTGGCCGACCGTTTGCTAGAGGCTAAAAACCTTCACCCTAACGTAGACTACCCCATTGGCTACATGTACTATATGATGGGCATCCCTACTCGTGTTTACACCCCTATTTTTGCCATTGGCCGTATTGCAGGGTGGACGGCACACATCATAGAACAATTGGCCGCCAACCGCCTAATTCGCCCTAATGCCGTGTACACAGGCCCCGAAGCTCGCCCGTTGTTGCCCCTTAGCCAACGCTAAGCAACCTAACACTTTAAACTTACAGAGGGGTGATGGTTAATTACCCCTCTGTAAGTGTGATATAAGGCGAATTTAAGCTAAAGCTTGGCGCAACACGTCATATAGCACCACGGCTACGGTGTTACTTAGGTTGAGGCTTCTTGCCCCTTCAACCATGGGTAAACGCACCGCTTGGTGAGCATGGGCAGCCAAAAACGCAGCAGGTAAGCCCTTTGTCTCGCTGCCAAACACCAGTAACGATGCGGGGGGTATCTTCATCTGCCAATGACTTTGCGTGGCTTTGGATGAAAGAAAATAAGGGGTGTAGCCCTCGTTTTCTTGCAGTACCGTCTCAAACTGCCACACATGCCTAGGCTCCACCTGTTGCCGATAATCCATAGCGGCACGGTCTAAAAACTTGTCGTCTAACCTAAAGCCTAGCTTGCCCACCAAGTAGAGCTTTGCCCCAGTGCAGGCACACAGGCGAACAATGTTACCTGTGTTTTGCGGTATTTCAGGTTCAACCAGTACCACAACAGGTGGGCTAGACAGGTGGGGTAAGGTGAGCATGGACGTATAACTTAATAACGATTATCGTACTCGGTATATTCGAGTATTTTGCTAAAGCGAGGGTCGGTGAGAATCTTTTCGCAGCCTAGCACCACGGCCGAAAGAGGGTCAGGGGCGACAAAGACGGGAACGCCTACCTGCTTTTCAATCAGCACGTCCAACCCAGCCAATAATGCGCCGCCGCCTGCTAGCACAATACCACGGTCTACAATATCGCTGGCTAATTCGGGGGGAGTAATCTCCAAGGTATCTTTTACGCCTTGCACCAATTTAGCTAAGGTGTCGCCCATGCACGCACGTATCTCAGCCGAGGTGATGGTGACGGTATCTGGCAGGCCACTAATCACGTGAACGCCACGCACGTCCATTTGGTCGTCGTTGCCTGTGTCGTAGGCACTGCCTAGGCGAAGTTTAATCATCTCAGCGGTGGGTTCGCCAATATGCAGGGCGTGCGCCGTTTTTAAGTGAGCTTGCACATTCTCGTTGAGTTTATCGCCTGCTAGGCGTACCGTTTGGCTAACCACAATACCATTCAGGCTAAGAACGGCAATCTCGGTGGTGCCACCGCCAATGTCAACAATCATGCTGCCAAAGGGCTTTTCTACGGGCATGTTGGCACCAATGGCGGCCGCCATAGGCTCTTCAATCAGGTTAACCACTCGTGCGCCAGCGTTGTAAGCGGCATCGCCCACGGCACGACGCTCCACATCCGTCACGCCTGTAGGTACAGAAATGAGTACCCGTCCCAGTTGTGCGCTAAACAGTTTAGGCGAGCCTACCACCTTTTGAATAAACTCTTTAAGCATGACTTCGGCCCATTCCACGTCGGCAATGACGCCGTCACGCAAGGGGCGAAGGGCTTTAATGTTGGCGGGGGTACGTCCCATCATGTCTCGGGCGGCCATGCCCACTTCAATCACCTGTGGGGGTGTCAGGGAATAATCCACTGCCACGACGCTTGGCTCACGTAGCACCACGCCTTGGGTACTGGTACAAATAAGGGTATTCGCCGTGCCTAAGTCCACGCCAATGTCGTTAGAGAGTTTTTGGGGTGAGCTTAAGCCCAGTAACCAGTTGAGCCACTTCATGCGGGAGCATCCTTTGCCGTGTGTTGGGGGGTGATAAATACTGTTGTTACTTTAGCGTTAAGGCACAAAGGTAGCAAGTCACTCATCCTCCCCCTAGCACAGCACTGACCGTTAACTACACCAAAGCAGGTTGTTTTAGGGCAGATTGCGGGTACGTTGCCCATGCCCCAGCGAGGTTACTGGCTTTAAACCCATGTTGCACCAACAGCCGTGTGGCAAAGTACGAGCGTTGCCCACTGTAGCAGTACGCCACCAAGGTTTTATCCTTGGGTAGCTCATCTAAGCGGCTACGCAACTGGTTAAGGGGGATGTGGAGACTGTCGGGCAAGGTTCCCGCTTCACGTTCTACGTCGTCTCGCACGTCTAGCAGTTGGTGAGTCGAGCGGTCTAGCCCATTAACTTGGTGCCACTGTACTTGGGTCAGCAACCCGTCGAGGATGTTTTCGCCTATCATACCCGCCAAGTTAATCGGGTCCTTAGCAGAGCCATAAGGGGGAGCATAACACAGCTCCAACTCGGCCAAATCTCGCACGGTAAACCCTGCTTTAATGGCGGTGGCTAGGACATCCATGCGTTTATCCACGCCAGCCTTGCCCACAGCTTGCGCCCCGTACAGCTTGCCTGTTTGCGGGTTAAACAGCACTTTCAAGGCCAGTTTTTCGGCACCTGGGTAATAACTGGCGTGGTTAGCAGGGTGCAGGTGTATTGCCTCGTGAAGTAGCCCCATGGCTTGCAGTTGCGCCTCGTTTAACCCTGTAGAGGCCACAGTCAGCTCAAACACTCGCAATACCGCCGTGCCAATGGTGCCGTCGTAGGTGTCGTGCATCCCCATAATGTTGTTGGCCACCATGCGCCCTTGGCGGTTAGCAGGTCCGCCTAACGAGATAAGCGTTTGTTCGTTGCTCAGCGGATTCGTCACCTCAATGGCATCGCCCACCGCCCAAATATGGGGCTGGCTGGTTTGCAAATGGGCATCCACTGCAATGCCCTTACGTTGGCCAAGGGAAAGCCCTGCTTTTTCGGCCAAGGCCACATCAGGCCTCACGCCCAAGCCCACCAACACCATATCGGCAGCAATCGGAGGATTATCACCCGCTATCACCCAACCCGCTTTCGGTGCAGCTTCCCCTGCTTGAGTGTGAGCATCGGCGGGTAGCACCTGTTTAACGGGCGCATTGAGTAATAAGGTGATGCCCTGCTCTCGCACTTCGGTATGCACCCGTTCGGCCATTTCGGTATCTAGGGGGCGCAACAGCTGAGGGTTGGCATCAATCAGGGTAACGGCCAGCCCCTTGTGCCTGAATTGTTCGGCTACCTCAAGGCCAATAAAGCCTCCGCCCAACACCACCACACGCTTAACATCGTGCGTGGCCTGCCAAGCGTCGAGGGCATCCACGTCCTCAACGGTGCGAAGGGTGAATAAGCCAGGCAAGTCCAGCCCAGGCAAGGGTGGACGCAAGGGCTTGGCTCCCACAGAGAGAATCAGGTCGTCGTAGGCTTCGGTCAGGGTGTCGCCTGTGTCAAGGTTCTGCACGGTGACGGTTTTGGCCTCGGGGTCAATGGCGGTCACGTCATGGCGCACCCGCACGTCTAACTTAAAACGCTTAGCCAACGATTGTGGCGTTTGCAGTAGCAGGGCAGAGCGGTCGGTAATTTCTCCGCCTAAGTAGTAGGGCAGGCCACAGTTGGCAAACGAGACGTAGCCGCTACGTTCAAAAATAACAATCTCGGCGCGTTCGTTTAGGCGGCGTAGGCGAGCGGCGGCACTCATGCCCCCTGCTACACCGCCAACAATCAGTATTTTTTGGGGGATGGGTGGGTGTGTCATGGTAGGTGTCTCTCCTTATTAACTAGGTTTACTTAATGTACGTTACAACTTGGGGTTTTATGTTGATTAAAGGGTAACTTGGCCAACAGTGTGGCCATCATGCAGGTATTGGTGAGTCCCGCTGTCAACATGCCCACGCCAGCAATCAACCCTAACACCTTGGCAGAGGGGAGCAACACACTGGCCAGCACCATCGCCCCAACTATCAGTTGCACCTGTTGCATAATGCTATAGCCTTGGCGTAGCTTCACCGTGGGCAGGTGAGCCGTCTTCCACCCTAGCAGGCCGTTATTAAGTAGGTGAAGGTTGGTAAAGCCTTGGGCTTGCAATAGTTGTGCTGCCTGCATGGCACGCGCACCACTTTGGCAGGTGAGTACCACCGCCTCTTTACCACGGTAGGCTTCTGCTGCTTGGGGTAGTTGGGCTAAGGGGAGGTTAATGGCTCCCGCAATGTGTTCGTGGTTAAACTCAGCGGGTTCTCGCACGTCTAACAGGCAGGTTTGTTCGTTTAATTCAAGCTGTTGGGGGGCGATGATGGGCGGGGTCGTCATGGGGTTGGCTCCTTAAGCGTGGGCAAAGGGTCGGGGGCATCTTGGCAAAAAACAGCTTCTATTTGGTGAAGTAACGCAAGTAACGCAGGGGTAGCTAAGCGATAAAACACTTGGCTCCCCGCCCGCCGAGAGGCGACCAGCCCTTGGTTACGCAAGTGGCCAAGGTGGGTAGACATGAGCGACTGGCTGGTACCCACGGCTTGCTCAAGGGCGTTAACAGGCAGTTCGCCGTGGCGAAGGGCGCATAAAATGGCTAAACGTATGGGGTGAGCCATGGCTTTAAGGCACTGGCTGGCGTGGGCTATGTGTTCTTGTCTGTCTCTGGGCATGGGCAGGTGTCACTTAGGTGAGTGTTTTTATATCACGTTATCATAATATCATGTTTTTATGATAATGCAACCTCTCTGTGCCACTTAATACGCATTACCGCCTTTGGCAGGGGTTTGTGTTAACATGGGCAAGTTGTCCCTTCCTTATCGCCTTGTTTAACCCGTATGACTGTTTTGGCTTGTCCTGCCCTTAGCACTCCTGTCACCTTTGCCAATGGCCAAGTGGGGCAAGCGGGTTGGTTACGTGCCTGCCTACCCACCACCCCCGCCCGCTACTGGTATAGCCAGCTTAACCCCGCATGGTTGCCTCGCTGGGGGCAACAAGCCCGCAATTGCCTGCAACAACCCCTTACCCCTAAGCAAAGCGAAACCGCCCAAACCTTGCTTGCCTTATGGCAAAGCTACGGCGGTTTTGGGTCATTTAACGCTCCCACGCAACCCTTACCCTCAAGCTGGCACCATGCCCTAGCGCAACCTAACCCCTGCAACGTGGTGTTGATGGACGAACCCCTCCCCGTCTCCCCCGAACAGCACCCACTCGCCCTGCAACACGCCACCGACCTCCTCACCCATGTGCGAGAGGCCTACGCTCAACAACCTAACCTCCGTTTTTGGGTGAAGCCTCACCCCTTAACGCCCACCAACGGCCAAGGCGTACTGGCGCAAGCATGGCCTAACCTAGCCGATGCTCCTGTACTGCGCCCCTTACCTGTGGCCAGTTGTACCCCCAACTTATGCGCCCAAGCCACGGCCATCGTTACCCTCACCAGCCACGTTGGGGTAGAAGCACTCTTACTTGAAACGCCCGTGTGGTGCAGCACTTTGGCATGGTATGGCGGGTTGGGTTACACCCACCACACTGTGCAGGTCAGGCCTCCTAAGCCTACGCCGTTGCAGTTGGCCACGTTATTTCATGTGGCTTACGTGGCGGGCTGTGTGTACCATAACCCGCATACCAATCAACCCGCCACCCTTGCCGACACACTGGATGTGCTACACCATCAACGCCAGCATGTGCTTAAACATTCAGGTCCCATAATAGGCGTAAAAAGTTTAGGCCTTAGTCTCGGTCACAGGCATCATTGCAAACCTTTTTTACAAGCTACAGGGCAACCTGTGGTGTGGGCAGCCTCACAACAGGTTGCCCTGCAAGCCTTACACAGCCACCCTAACAGTAGTTTGGTGATGTGGGGTACGAAGCAACAAACTGCGGTCTCCACGCTAGCCCAACAGGCCAATCGTCAAGTCGTTATCATAGAAGACGGCTTCCTTCGCTCCGTGGGCTTAGCCAGCGAGATGGGTCGCCCCGCCTCGTTGTGTATTGACAAGCAGGGAATTCACTTCAAAACCTCGCCCCCCAGCGAACTAGAAACCCTGCTGCAAAACACCACCTTTACCCCCCAAGACATACAACGAGCCAAACGGCTACGTCACCTAATTTGCCACCACGAACTAAGCAAATACAACATGCAAGGCTCTAACTTACCCTCTGCTCCCCTTGAGGCTACCCCTGTTACCCCTGTGCCACGGGTGCCACAGTCAACGCCGTTGCCGCATCCCGCTTTACGCTTAGCCAAAGGTAAAAAGGTCATTTTGGCCGTAGGGCAAGTAGCTGATGATGCCTCATTGTTGCATGGGTCGCCGTATTTGGCGGGTAACATTGACTTGATGGTAGAGGTACGTCGTCGTCACCCTGATGCGTTTATTGTGTTTAAGGTGCATCCTGATGTCGCCTCGGGCAACCGCAAGGGACAAACCGAATTAAAACACATTAAACCCTTGGCTGATTGTGTGACGTGGAAGCTGGCCATGAAGCCCTGGCTTGATGCCTGCGACGAGCTGCACGTACTCACCAGCCTCTCGGGGTTTGAAGGCTTGCTTCGGGGTAAAAAAGTCGTTACCTATGGTCACCCGTTTTATGCGGGGTGGGGGCTTACGCACGATGTGTACCCACTGCCCCAACGAACCCGCCAACTCACCCTTGATGAACTGGTGGCGGGTGTTCTCATCCACTACCCTACCTACTTTGATTGGCAAACAGGCCTTGTGGATACCCCTGAACATGTGGCGTGGCGATTGGCTCATCAATTAGGGCAAAGTAAAACGTGGTGGCAAACGCTGGTGTTTGGGCAGGTGGTTCCGCTACTTTATAGGGGGGGGCGACGGTTATTTCGCCCAAAACCTTAGGCAACCCAAGGTGTTAAGTTGCTTGTACTTGGGCAGAGGTTGCTATACACTAAAAAAGTATTATTGTGGCCTTGTAGTTCAGCAGGATAGAACGTCGCACTCCTAAGGCGGATGTCGTAGGTTCGAATCCTACCAAGGCCACCACCACTCACCCACTCGTTGTTTAACGACCACTTACCTTTTAGGCGACTTATGCCACTGTTACAAGCCGATACGCCAACGCTCCCCTACCGTAGTTATAACCAAGCCTTGCAAGCACAGTTTGGCTGTAAGGTCTACAAAGTCTCGGTGGATGGTGGCTTTACCTGCCCCAACCGTGATGGTAGCAAAGGCATAGGCGGCTGTACCTTTTGCGATGAGACAGGCTCGTCTAGTAGAACCAACCCCCGAAAAACCCCCATTACCCAGCAGATGTTGAGCAACATTGAACACAGACAACGGCGATTTGGGGCGCAAAAGTTTATTGCCTACTTTCAATCGTACACCAACACCTATAGCAACGTGGCACGCCTTCAACGCCTGTATGACGAAGCCCTCGCCGCTCACCCAGACGTGGTGGGCTTGGCCGTGTCTACTCGGCCAGATTGTGTTGACCCTGCTAAGCTTGATTTATTAGCCAGCTATCACGCTAAAACCCAGCACGTCAGTGTCGAATACGGCTTGCAAACCATCCATAACGCCAGCCTTGAGCGTGTTAACCGTTGCGAAACGGTAGAAGACTTTGAGCAAGCTTTTTTGTGGACAAAAGAGCGCAACCTTGACCACTGCATTCACGTTATTTTGGGGATGCCAGGCGAGACCCATGCCGATATGATGGCGACGGCTGATCAGTTGGCCGCTTGGGGCGTGGCAGCCGTTAAAATTCACATGCTGGTGGCGATGGAGAACACCCCCATCGCCGAACAATACCGCCGAGGCGAATGGCACAGCATGAGCTTAGCCGAGTATGTAACCACTTGTGCCGACTTTTTAGAACGCCTCCATCCCGAGTGTATTATCCACCGTATAGCAGGTAATGGCCACTTTAAGCACGTGGTGGCTCCTAGCTGGATGGCGAGCCAACGTAACGACGTAATCCAAGCCATTGTGGCCGAATTGCACAAGCGTGGAACAAGGCAGGGGAGTAAATGTCGCTACCTAACGCCTTAAGGCAAGTGTAAGGCTTCTCTTACAGCAGCTAAGGTCATGTCAGCCTCTTGTTTTGCCTTGCCACGGCCTTGGTCTAACAGTTCCGTCACTGCGTTGGGTTGCGCCTCCCACGTGTGCCGCCGTTCTCTCAGTGGGGCAAGGGCGGTGTTCAGGTTAGTGGCCAGCAGTTGCTTGCAAGCCATACAGCCCCATCCCGCCGAGGTGCAATTGGCTCTCACTTCTTCAACTTCGCTAGCCGAGCTAAACTGTTGATGCAAGGGGAACACCGCCACACAAGCTTCTGGCGAGCCAGGGTCTGTTTTCCGCTGACGAGCAGGGTCGGTAACGGCGGTTTTAACCTTGGCCAGTGTGTCAGCTTCGGTGTCGCTTAAAAACACAGCGTTATCAAATGATTTGCCCATTTTTCGGCCATCTAACCCCGTTAACAAAGGGGTAGGGGTCAGCAGAGGCTTGGGTTCGGCAAACAAGGGCTGCCCCACGGTGTGGTTAAACCGCCGAGCAATATCACGAGACACCTCAAGGTGAGCCACTTGGTCGCTACCTACGGGTACAGCGTCCGCCCGCAAGGTAAGGATGTCAGCGGTTTGCAGTAGGGGGTAACCCAGTAAGCCGTGGGTCAAGTGGCTGCCTTCGGGCAAGTTGTTGGCATCGCTGGCACGCAGCAAGGCCACCATATCTTTCAGGGTAGGGTCGGTTTCAAGCCATTTCACGGGGGTCACCATGCTGAGTAACAAAGCCAGTTCGGCAATTTGTGGCACATGCGATTGTACGTAGACTGTGGCCACGTTGGGGTCAACGCCAGCGGCCAACCAGTCTAGCACCATGGCCGTGGTGTTGTCTTTTAAAGCTTGGGTATCATGCACTTTGGTGGTGAGGGCGTGCCAATCGGCCACCATAAAAAAGCTGGGGTACTGGTGTTGTAGGCTAACCCAATTGTGCAGCACGCCCCAATAATGGCCAAGGTGTAGCTTGCCCGTGGGGCGCATCCCAGACATAACACGGGTAAACGGGGGAGTGTTGGCAGTGGTGGTCACGAGACATCCTTTAAAGTGACGATTACAGTTATACAGTATGGCATAACCCTTGGCCATAAGCAAAAGGCGTCGCCGCTCCCCTTGCAAACCCTACCGAGGCCTTACCCTCTCAGCTTTTTTAAGCTACACTAGAGCTACTTACTTTTGTTTCTCTTTGCTGATAAGGCTTGACAATGCTATGGCTACGCCTGCTACCAACCCCTCCTCTCGTTCGCCTATTACCTTGGCCGCCCTTGAATGGCACTACCCAGATGCCCTGCTACAACAAGCCAAAGCTGTTAAATTATTGGCTACAGACGTTGACGGCGTGATGACCGCTGGCCACATTACCTGGGATGCCCAAGGCGTTGAAACCAAAGCCTTTAACGTAAAAGACGGTTGGGGGCTACGCCACATACGCAAATTGGGCGTTAAAACCGCTATTATTACCGCACGGCAAAGTGCCATTGTGGCCAAACGTGGTGCCGAACTAGACTTTGACGCTGTACACCAAGCCGTAAGCAACAAATGGACATGCCTTGAAACCCTACTCACCCAATACGGCGTACAAGCCCACGAAGTAGCCTACATGGGCGACGACTGGCCCGATATGCCCATCCTTGAAAAAGTGGGGCTGGCCACCTGCCCCGCCGATGCCGTTTTTGCCGTACGCA
This sequence comes from Vampirovibrionales bacterium, assembly GCA_044347425.1. Classification (GTDB taxonomy): domain Bacteria; phylum Cyanobacteriota; class Vampirovibrionia; order Vampirovibrionales; family JAJTHC01; genus JBIKUS01. The sequence goes on from JBIKUS010000009.1 coordinate 25,132, forward strand.
AACAATGCCATTGGGTGAGCCGTTACCCTGGTGGGGGCGGTGCCTTACGTGAATTGATTGACCTCATCGTCGCTGCAAAACAAGGTTAGCAGGTTACTGTATGGAGCATCCTCATCCACACCCCCCACACGAGGCTGCTCACGCCAGTTGCTGTATTCACCCCCATCACGAGGGTGATACCCCTAAGGCTGATTGGGTGTTACGGCTGGGCGTTGCTTGGTTAGTTGCCAGTGGCCTCAGCGTAGGTTTGGCCATGGTATGGCCTACCCTGCCACTACCCAACGTGTGGCAAGCCATGGCGTTGCATACCTTGCATTTGGTGCAACAAGTGGCAGGTGGTGTCGTGGTAGGTATCATCATGCTGGCGGTTGTGGCCAGTTTGCCCCAATCGGCGGTGCTGAGGTTGGCTGGCGTTAAGCCCACCGCTGGGGGCTTAGGCAAGGCCATTGCTGCTGGGCTTCTGCTGGATTTATGCAGCCACGGCATCCTGATGGTAGCCACCAAGCTGTATAAACAGGGGTTAAGCACACCCCAAATGGTAGCGTTTCTCATCACCAGCCCGTGGAACTCTCTCTCGTTGCTGCTAATACTGGCAGGGTTAATTGGCTGGTTATGGACGCTCACGTTTTTGGTGCTGTCGGCCGTGGTGGGCTTTATCACGGGCTGGCTGTTGCGTTACGCCGAGCAATGGGGATGGATAGATCCTAACCCCTATCACCCCACCGCCGAGACGTTAGCCCAATGGCAAACTGAACCCCCGTTGCGCTGGCAAAACCTGCTCAACGTTAGGCAACTCACACCCAACAACGTAGGGCAAGCCCTAAAACATGGGTTGGCTGATAGTGTGATGGTGCTACGGTGGCTTTTGTTTGGCATCGCCTTGGCGGCGTTGTTACACGTGCTGGTACCCACAGAAGTCTTTGGTGAATGGTTTGGCCCCACTGCTTTGGGCTTGTTGGCCACGCTGGTACTGGCCACTGTGTTAGAGGTGTGTTCAGAAGGCTCTAGCCCCATTGCCGCCGACGTGTTGCTAAGGGCAAATGCTCCAGGTAACGCCTTTGTGTTTTTAATGGCGGGTGCCGCTACCGATTCTACCGAGCTGCTGGTGTTGAGGCAATTAACCAATGGCTGGCGTGTACCCCTGTTGATGGTGGCGTTGAGCGTCCCCCAAGTGCTGCTATTGGGCTGGGTGTTGAACCAGTTGGGTTAGCCAAGCTATCGTATTTTATGACCCTCACCCTGCCCTCTCCCAGAGGGAGAGGGTGACAAAGTTAACCTAACGTAAAATTACCGTAGGAATGTAACCCCACGCCCATTAGGTTAACGCCCACATACGTCACCACCAGCAACACAAAAGCGCCCACCGCCACGGCATTAAGTGCCTGTTGTGAAAGGTTGGTCGTTAGTTTTAAGTGGATATAAACCGCATAGCCCAACAGCGTGGCCAACGCCATAGACTCTTTGGGGTCCCAATTCCAGTAGGTTCCCCAAGCCTCGTTGGCCCATACCGCCCCAAGCATCACGCCAATCGTCAGCAGAGGGAAGCCCACCACCGCTGCCTGAAAGGCCAGCTCGGCAGCTTGATGGCTGGGTTGCTTACGGTAGCTTTGCCACATGGCCACTAACGTAGCCACCATGTTAAGGGCAAATAAGGCATAGCTGGCCAAAATAATGGGTACGTGTATGGCTCGCCAATAACTCCGTAACGAGGCCTGCAAAGCGGTGGGTTCGCTGGCCAAGCCGTTGGCAAACAGCAAAATAAGCACCACGGCCACTTGCGCCACCACCCTAAACAATGTCTCGTTGGGGTGGGTACGGGCTAGGGCAACAAGGCCAAGCTGCACACTGGCGGCTACCAGCAAAACACTCTCGTACATGGTACTAACGGCAAAAAAGCCCGCCTCTACAGAGCGTAACGCCAACAGTAGTAGCAAACTCAAGCCAGACACCACGCCAAAACCGTTAAGCGCTTGCTGCCAGCGTTGCCCTTGCACCAGCCCCACATGGTTGGCCAAACTGGCCACAACCAAGGCACTGCTTAAGCTAAAAGCGGTTTGCAAGGCAAACCCCTGCGATATAAGACTAAAAGGCAACATGGCACGCTCAACAATGAGTAGTAACACTGCCTAGCATAGCGTAGGTTGACTTTACCTACCAGTGGTTTGCTCAAAGTTGCCAAGTAAAAAGAGACTACCTTGTAACAATCACGTTATAAAGCGTCAGAAAAGTCAATTACATAAAACAAATGTTTTTATTTTAATATAACTTATGTTCCTGATGTCGAATTAAGAGAGTTACCCTTTATGATGACCCCCAATGCTTTGCTGCAGCCTGCTACGCTTGAGGCTATGACGACACTCATGGCGTTAATAGCCACCGTGCAACCCCTGCCCCCGTGGCAAGCAGACGATGATTTGACTTTTAACCTACTGATTGTACCTACGAGAGATGGAGTTTAACTAAGAATGATAAGTATTAATTTTGTACCTCAAACGGTTATGGCTACTGGTGACAGTACAAATATAGTGGGTACTTTTAATCAAAAAGCAACCGAGTACGTAAACAAGTACGGAGCTAACGGTCAACTTAATCAAACCGATTTTTCAAACCTTCTGACTCAAGAGTTTGGCGTATCGGCTGATGTTGATAGCACGGCTCTTTTTATGGGTTTAGGCGGTGCAGACGGATTGCTTGCAACTGAATTAACAACTGGCCTCATACTCTTTGACCAAAAGGAAGTAGAGAATGAAGGGGATAGCCCGTTTGATGGTAGTGCAACAAGCGAGGAGATTTCGACCTTTGCCGTGGGTGCTAAAAGTCTTGGCCAAGAAGCAGTATTAACTAGTATGGGCGAGTTTGCCACTGCTTATGGCCTCACTGCCCCATCCACACTAGCGACACCTACCGAAGCTGAAACAGCCGAAGCAACAGCTCCCGCCGAAGCCACATCGGCATCGCCTCCCCAACCTGAAGCCGTACCACCACAACAAGAAAACGCTGGATGGATGAGCCTGTTGCAAGACATGGGTATTATGCAAACTGCTGCCCAAGCACTTTCTGGCTTTATTGGTGAAAATAACTTACTGTCTACTTTGGTAGAAGTAGGTAGTTCCTTACTCAGTGATGCGCCCATTTCTCAAAAAATAGATACGATAGCCACTGCTATTAGCGAAGAGGCTCCTCTGCCTCATGCTGTAAGGGTAGGCTTAGCTGGTTTCTTGAGCAATGATAACGTTAAAGAATTTTTAGCTGGTATTTTTGAGCGCAGTGCCGAAGGTATCTCTAGTGGCGAAGCACAGACAGCTCCGCAGGAGTAAGCCCTAGAGTAAACAACTATGCCAACCGTAGCGTGCAGCACTTGCACGACCCGCCAGATTTGATGAATTCGCTCATATCAATGGCCACCACGGTATAGCCTCGAGCCTCCATGGCTGCGGTTAGCTTGGGCGCACCTTCGTTAAGTACGAGGGTTTTGCCAATACTTACAGCATTACAGGCAAATTTAGCAGCTTCGTCTTCATCTACTACAATGCGCTTCTCTTCGGGTACAGTGGCTTCAATCACCTTAAGGCCGTACTCGTCAAAGGCACCTGGGTAGTAAATAAAATCGCCAGCGTCGGTGGGACACATGCATACGTCTACGTGGTAATACCGTGGGTCAATCAGCTCTAACGACACCACAGGCAAGCCTGTGTAGGCGGTTAAAAAACCGTGGGCAGCAATGCTGGTACGCTGTCTATACCCCGAAAACAGTATACCATTCCACTTAAGGGCATCGCCGTGGCCTTCAAAATGCACGTTGCGTGGCAAGCGATGGGTGGTATGGCCGTTAGCCTTAAACCACGCTTCCATGTGGTCTTCTTCGGGTTGACGCTCGGGGTAGCGGTAGCTGGCAATAACAGCCACGCCGTTGTAGGTAACAGCAGCATTAGCCGTAAACACCATATCAGGCAAACCTTCAATGGCAGGGGCCAGCTTGACTTCGGCTCCGCCCACGGTTTCAATGGCATCCTTCATGGCTTGCCACTGTTGCATGGCTTTGGCGGTGTCTACTTTGTCGCCTTGGGTCATCCAGGGGTTAATGGCATATTCCACGTCAAAATACGTGGGGG
>JBIKUS010000081.1:0-9295 GCA_044347425.1 Vampirovibrionales bacterium
AAGGGAACGGAATAGGAGAGAAAAGAGGGTTCAAGGGTCATAAGGGGTTGTCTCTTAAGCAAAAAACAACTTACCTTACAAACTTAACTCTCTGTCAATACCTTCCTTCATGCGATTGCCCTGCTTGCACCCCTCAGCTAACTAGACAAGAATCCGCCCTACCGTCACAATGGTGTTTTGATTTGTTGACGACTCACCCATGATGCCCGCTTTAAGCCTAATTATCCCCCTGTATAACGAATTGCCCTGCCTGCCCGCCGTATGGCACAAGGTGCAGCAGGCCGTGGCCACGCTCCCCACAGGCCTACCCCACCCCGTTGAGGTGGTGTGGGTGGATGACGGCTCCACCGATGGCTCGACCGATTGGCTGGCCATGCAAACCCTGCCACCGCATTGGCAAGTGGTGCATCACGCCCACAACCAAGGCAAGGGCAAGGCCTTGCACACGGGCGTGTTAGCAGCACAGGGCAACGTCGTCTTGTTTCACGACGCTGACACCGAATATGACCCTGCCGACTGGTGGGCTGTGGTGGCTCCCGTGTTGGGCGGCGAGGTGCAGGCCATGTTTGGCTCCCGTTTTAGGAGCCGCCAGAGGTTGCCCGTGGGCTATTGGCCGTATGCCATGGCCAATTGGGGGCTAAACGCCTTGTTGCGCTACCGCTGGCACCGCTGCTACCAGCATCGGCTGTTTATAACGGACCTTGAAACGGGCATGAAGGCCATGGCTCGGGGTGTGGCGTTGGCGTTGCCGTGGCAGGCCACGGATTTTGCCATTGAGCCAGAGATGACGCTGGCCTTGGTGCGTGGCAAGGTAGCCTTGGCCGAGGTACCGATTAGTTATCGCCCCCGAAGCGTACGGCAGGGCAAAAAAATTGGCTGGCGAGACGCTGTAAAGGCGGCTCATTTGTTGTGGCATGTTTAATAGGACTTACGCAGACGGCACTATCTTGGCCACTAATTTTGTCAAGACAATAACGATGTGCGTCATTTATTACGTATAAAATCCTTACATCTTATATCATCTTTCCTCATTATTGGCTCAATCTAGCACCCTCTGCGTAAGTCCTATTTAAGTAAATGACTGGCTTTTAAAGGGTACTTGCCTTACACTAGGGCAACGTGTTTTTTACCTTATTAAAGGATGTTGCCCATGTCTGTTGCTACCTCGTCTGTGTCTGCTCCCTCGGCTGCTACCACCGTTGCCCCTTCGCCCAGTTTGCAAGCCCTTGCTGAATTAAAAGGCATTAGCCTTGGCTTTAACGACGTGTTTGGCGACTATCACCCCGCCACAGCCGTTGCCCTTAACCGCATCCTTACCAGCCTTGGCTGCGATGTGACCACCCCCGAAGCCGTAGAAGCCAGCCTTCACGCCGAACGCACCCGCCAAGCGCAACAACCCGTCCAGCCCGTGCTGGTATGGCGAGACAATCACGACGACGGCCACAACATCCCTTTAAACTTGCCCAACGCCGCCCCACACACCACGCTCCACTGGCAAGTTGCTTTTGAAGACGGCGGCTATACGGAAGGTTCGTGGCAGTTAGACAGCTTGTCCACCAACGAGGCGGGTCATCGTTTGGCTCCGTTGCCCATGGCCTTGCCTTGGGGCTACCACACCTTAACCGTGCAAGCCCATGCTGAGGCTCTGCCCCAAAGTCAAAGCGTCCGTATTTTGCGCTCGCCCGAAAAAGCCTATATGCCCGAACGTCTTCGCTATAACTCGGGGGCTTGGGGGCCTGCGGTGCAACTGTATTCGTTGCGCTCCAACCGTAACCTTGGCGTGGGCGATGTGACCGATTTGCACAGCGTGCTAAGCACCATGGCTCAAAAGGGAGCGGGCTTTGTCGGCCTCAACCCTCTGCACGAATTGTTCCCCACCTTCCCCGACGAGTTTAGCCCGTATTCGCCCAGTAGCCGTAAATGGTTTAACAGCCTGATTATTGACGTGTCTGCTGTGGCCGAATTTGCCGAAAGTCCTGCTGCTCAGCAACGGGTAGCATCGCCCGCGTTTATGGCCGAAGCGCATCGCTTGCGTGAGCTTGAACTGGTGGATTACCCCGCTGTGGCTAAGCTGAAACGTGCGGTTATCGCCGATTTGTTTGAGACTTTCTACTCGAAGCACTACAACCAGCCTACCGCTCGGGGTGATGCGTTTGCCGCTTACGTGGCCAGCCGTGGTGATTCCCTTAGGAATTTGGCGGTGTACCAAGCCTTGCATGAGCATCGTATGGCGCAAGATGCTAGCCAATGGGGTTGGCCTGTGTGGCCAGCCGAGTACCAACGGCCAGACACCCCCGCCGTGGAGGCGTTTGCCCAACAGCACGCCAAAGCCGTGACCCAAGCCATGTACACCCAGTGGATTACCGAAGAACAATTGGCCAGCCTAGGCCAAGCCTGTGCCACCGAGCAACTGCCTGTGGGCTTATATCTTGATTTAGCCGTGGGTGCCAACATTAAAGGTGTTGATGTATGGTGCGACCAAGATGCGTATTGCCTCGACCAATCGGTAGGTGCGCCACCCGATGCGTTTAACCAGTTGGGGCAAAATTGGGGCTTGCCTGCGTTGAATCCTCACGCTTTGCGCCAACAGGGCTACACACCTTTTATTGAGATGTTGCGTGCCAACATGCGTTATGCGGGTGCGTTGCGACTTGACCATGCCCTCTCGGTGTTTCGTATTTTTTGGGTACCACAGGGCGAAACGGGCGTGAACGGGGCGTACGTTAACGTGCAAGCCAACGAGCTGCTGGCCATTTTAGCCATTGAAAGCCACCGTCACCAATGTCTCGTTATTGGCGAAGATTTGGGTACCATCCCAGATTATGTATTTGAGGGCTTGAGCGACTGGGGGCTACTCTCGTACAAGGTGTTTACCTTTGAGCAAAATGGCCCCAACGGTGGGTTGTCGTTGCCTGAGCAGTACCCATGGTTGTCTCTGGTGACGGTGAGTACTCACGACTTGCCGACCCTTGAAGGCTTTTGGTGTGGCGATGATATTGCCCTTCGTCAATCGCTGAACCTCTTCCCCTCGGCGGAGAAGTACCAAGAGGCCGTGGATGCTCGGCCAGGCGAACGCCAAGCTGTTATTAACGTGTTGCTGGCCATAGGTGCAATTGATGAAGCCATGGCGGCCAGTATTAACACGGCCAATCACCCCAACGCCTTACCCGAAGCTATTCGCCACGGTGTGCATAGGCATTTGGCCAGTACACCCGCCCGTTTGCAAGCTGTGCAACTAGAGGATTTGTTGGGCGTTCGTGAGCAAATGAACATGCCTGGCACCACGACCGAAACACCCAACTGGCGACGCAAACTCCCCGTGAGTGTTGCTGACTTGGCCACGCACGAAACGCTCAACCATGTGTTAGCCACCCTTCGTACTGAACCTAACCGCCAAGTGTGGCCACCCCAAGCCTATTAAACACTTCCTCCCACCCTCTCCCTCTGGGAGAGGGCAGGGTGAGGGTCATCAACTCAAGAAACTATAAGCACTTGTAGGCTTGCTGTTGCTGCCTCTGTTTGGCTACGTGCTGCTGTTGTTGTTCAACGTAGTCTTGCCAATGCGAGAGTCTTGGCATTAAGGCGGTATGCGTTGCTTGCAGCTTGGCTAAGCGTTGGGCTACTTGAGTATGTAGCTGTGTTTGGCTAAATTGGGGCAACGGAGACCCCATCTTTTGCAACAGGCTGGTAAGCTGAACCATGGCTTGATAATTAGGAGCCGTTAACGCCGTGCTACTTTCGGGGTGGTTGAGTTGCTCAGCCAAGCTAGCCAGTAGCGTTTCAGCTTGAGCCAGTGAGGACAGCCAAGCTTGCTCTTGTTGGGTTAGTGGCATGGTTATACCTTGTAGAGTTGACCCGTACCGCCTGCATCAGCAGCTTTGGCTTGCGCGCCTTTGGCAACAGCCGCCTGCTTAATGGCTTCATTCCACGTGGAGCGAAGGTCTTGCAAGTGGCCTAGTACTTCGTCAATCATGGCAGGGTCTTTTTTAAGGTTGGCCTGCACCAGCCTGTAGTAATAGTATTCGTACAGATTGTAGAGGTTACGAGCCACATCGCCGCCCACTTCAAAGTTGAGGGAGGTCATCAGCTCAGACATAATTTTTTGCGTTTTAAGCAGATGCGTGTGGCAGGTGGGTACGTCGTTTTCAGCGAGAGCTTTTTTGGCAATCTTTAAAAAGCGGACGGCACCATCAAATAGCATCAGCAGCAATTGCTCTTTACTGGCATTCATAATTTGCTGAGCTTGGTAATGCTGGGCGGATTGTTGCTGTTGATTCATAGTTTGACCCTAATTGCCAGAGGCATAACGGCGAAACAGGGCAACCACATAGAGCGTTGAGGGATGCCCACCTACTTGCAGTGTAGCCTGTACAAGGGTAGGTTTACTTCCCTTGGGTAGTGGAGATTAAAGGTTAGGTGTCTCGGCAACCCAACAGGCCACACCTTGAGGTTCACCCGTAAAAACGGGTACCTGTGTACGGCAAGTCTCTATCACTTTTGGGCAACGAGGGTGAAAACTACACCCCGCTGGGCGTTGCGTGGGCAAAGGGGGCTGCCCCGCAATAGGTTGCAAGCAGCCCGCTGCTAAGCCAGGCCGTGGCACTGAGGCTAACAACCCTTGGGTATACGGGTGTTGTGGCGCACTGTACAGGGCTGCAACGGGGGCTTCTTCAACCCGTTGGCCTGCGTACATGACAATAACACGGTTGGCGAGTTCAGCTACAACGCCTAAATCGTGGGTAATAAAGAGTAGCCCCATGTTGCGTTCTTGCTGCAATTGACGTAACAAACCCAGTAGTTGCGCTTGCACTGTTACATCAAGTGCGGTGGTGGGTTCATCGGCAATTAGCAGGTCAGGGTCGCAACTTAAGGCCATGGCAATCATAATACGTTGGCGCATCCCGCCAGACAGTTCGTGGGGGTAGGCCTTTAGGCGTTGCTTACCTTGGGGGAGTTGTACCCATTCGGTTAATTCGGCGGCACGTTGCCAAGCTTGGGTGTGGGTTAAGCCCAAATGTACCTGCATGACTTCGGCCAATTGTTCGCCTACGGTGATGACAGGGTTGAGCGAAGTCATGGGGTCTTGCGGTATGAGGGCGATGCGCCGACCTCTGAGTTGTCGTCGCTCTTCGGGTGAGCAGTGCGAGAGGGGCTGGCCTAAAAACGAGATTTCTCCATCCGTTTGCACGACACCATTGGGTAATAACCCCAAAATAGCCATACTGGTAAGGCTTTTGCCACATCCCGATTCGCCCACCAAAGCCAAAACCTCACCCTTAGCCAACTCAAAGGTAAGGCTGTCGAGTATCTTCGCCTCGGGTTGTTTGGCTAAGCCTACCGTTAAACGCTCCACCTGCAATAGGGGAGTAAGCGTAGTATCAACCATCACAACAGTGTTACCATCAAGCAAACGCTTTGCTAATCAAGCTTTTGAAACATATAGCCAATGCCCCGTGCGGTTAAAATAAGTTCGGGGTTGCTAATATCATGCTCCAACTTGGCACGCAGGCGGCTGACATGCACGTCTACCACACGGGTATCAATGCGATGGTCGGGCGGGTAGTTCCATACGTGTTGTAGTATTTCGCTACGGCTAAAGGGCTTGCCGCTGTTACTTACCAATAAGTCAAGCAGGCTAAACTCCATACCCGTAAGGCGTACACGCTCGTTTTTGCGGAAGACTTGGCGTTTGTTGAGGTCGATTTTGACAGGCCCCAAGGTCAGCACTGTGTTGGCTAAGGATTCTTTAGGGGCAGTGGCCAGTGGCTTAATGGTGACTCGGCGAAGGATACTTTTGACCCGTGCCTCAAGCTCTTTGGGGGCAAAGGGTTTAACTACATAGTCATCAGCACCTAGCTCAAGGCCAGTAATTCGCTCACTCACATCACCTAAAGCGGTGAGTAGGATAATGGAGGTATCGCTGGTTTTACGGATCTCTTTAGTGACACCGTAACCATCAAGCTTGGGCATCATGATATCCAAAATGATGATATCGGGCGAAAAACGGTGGAACACTTCAATGGCTTCTTCGCCGTCGCCAGCGGTGGCTGTGTCGTAACCTAGCATTTTAAAGCGAGTTTCGAGGATGCGGCGGATACTGGCCTCGTCATCAACAATCATGACACGTTCTTTGCGCTTCTCGTGATCATCGCCGCCCAGCATGGCTTGCAATTCAGACGCATGAGCTACGGATGACGATGAGGGGACATGAGTACTCACGTAAAAAACCTACCCAACTGACTGGTTACAACGCTACAAACCATAGGAGCCTAGCAAGCATCAACCACAACCCTAAGAGTTGAAGAAGGGCATAACAGTTAACCAAGACACTGCACTAGGGTTGAGTAACGTCATCTTAAATAGACAAACTCAACTAACTTTAGTGTAACATAAAACTTAGCATTAGCCTATGCCCCACAAGGTGACTAGGCTGAGTGATTGAACTGTGCTAAGCCATACTTAAGCCAACAATGCTAAGACACGCTCAGCAAAGCGAATCATTTCGTCATAACGGTGGCGGGTTTCGTCTGCTTTGTGCAGGTTGTCTTCGCTGTTGATGTACTCTACCTTGAGGGTATCATCGGCAAAGGCGTGTTCCACTGCACGGGCTTTGTCTTGCTTACAACTATCAATATAGTGGTGTAAGCTGGCCACAAGGGCAGGTGCATCGGCAGGTAAATACGTGCGGCAATAATTTACCCACTCTTCCCAAAAGGTGGTGTCTGCTAATGGAGCTTGGGTGTGCTGTATGAGCTGCTCGGTCATGGCGATGAATTGCGGGTGACGAGTGAACATCTCATCACGTAATAAGGCCGACAATAAGGGTTGTTGTTCGGGGGCAAAACGCAAGGACACCAAGCTGGCCAATTCGGGGAGGAGGGGTGTGGTTAAGCGCAACCTAGGTACAAAACGCTCCAACAATACGGTAAGCAAAGGTAGGTTGATGGTGTGTTCAGGCGAGAGGGTGAGGGGCATGGTCAGCTGCTTGTCGGCCAAGGTGGCGATGAGGGCTTCAACATGGGCAGGCTCAAGGTGAGCATCGGCCAATACGCCAAGGGCGGGGAGGCAGTCGGGCAGTTTGGGGGTGAGCTGGGGCGACAGCAGAATATCCTGCTCATACTCCTCAAGCTCGGCGAAGCGTTGGGCAAAAAACTCAGTGGCGGCTTCTTCTTGCACGGTGTAGGTATCGGCCAAGGCTTGCAGTACTTGCGGGTGCAACGGGCGAGGCGTAGTAAGTTGTTGGCTCAACACATCAACCAAGGGAGCGTGGTGCGTGGGGTGTGGGGTGAGTAGGGTAGCAGACATGGGGTGTGTCTCCTTGTTTTGGGGCAGTAAGGTAAGCAAAAACTCACAGAGAAACAAACCTAGCTCACTCTAAAAAGAATGAGCTAGGTTCAATCAAGCATCCAGTTATCACGTGAAGGCTTGGGGGAAAGGAGGCTTAAACGGAGGCAAGAGCTGCTTTTTTGGCTTCCAACTCGGCAATAAAGTCGGGGTTGGTGATGCCTGCTAACTGTTGCAGTTGTCGCCAGTTGCTTAAGCGGTCTTTCATAGCATCGGCCATACCTTCGGTAGCGGTCTTACCGTGTTTGTCAAAGTGCTTTTTAAAGCGGCCTTCCGTCTTAGCCCATTCCAAGAAGGTGTAGGGGATTTCGTTGCCGTCGGCATCTTTTTCCATTACCCAGTCACGAGTTGGCGATGGGTTACCGTCAAGGCTCAAGCGTTCTTGGAAGGTGGCACCAGCATCAGGGTCATAGACCAAGAGGGGGAAAGCACGCGACTTCATGGCGTTACGGGCTTGGCGTGCGCTAGCATCATCACCTACGCCGTGTTCGGGTTGGCAAGTGGTGTACACGTTAATGACGGCTGGGCCTGGGTAACGCAAGGCACGCTCTACGGTTTTGTAGAAGTGTGTCGTCATGGGGCCGATGGTTTGGCCAACGAAGACGTTGGGGTGCATCATCAAGATTTGAGCAATTTCTTTGCGCTTCTCAAACTTACCAGCATGGGCTTTACCGTGGGCTCCCATTTTGGACTCTTGACCTGTGTAAGAGGAGGTAGACTGTTGGCCACCCGTGTTGCTGTACACTTGCGTATCCATAATCAGGAACTTAATGTTCATACCGCTGGCAATGGCACGGCTAAGCGATTGGAAGCCGATGTCCATCATGGCACCGTCGCCACCAATGTTCCACAAAATCCAGTCGTTGTTACCGTTTTGATCCCAAAAGGCACGGATGCCCATGGCGTCGGCGGGGCCGTTCTCAAACAGCGAGTTCGTCCAAGGCACGGCGTAAGGGTTGTAAGGGTAGGTGGAGCCATACACGGTGTTACACCCTGTTGAGGCCACGATACCGAAACGGTCGCCCACGACTTCTTCAGTAATGGCGAGCATTTGGCGCAACACACTGGCTTCACCACAACCCATACACGAGCCTGCACCACCCGCATACATGCGGATAGCCGAGGGGCGCAACATGGTATCACGCTTGTCTTTTTTGTTGATGTAAGCGGTAGGGGTAGCTGGTAACGAGCGGTAGAAGCCAAAATCGGCGAGGTATTGGGGCAGGTTGTCGGGCGTTTTTTTGATCATTTTCAACGCATCGTGGTCGCCACACACATCGACACATTCGCCACAGCCCTTGCATTTGGTAGGGTCAATAAAGATACCGAATTTAGCACCTGCTGGGTTGTTTTCGGGGTCTTTTTCGTGCTTTTTTTGGTGAGACTTATAGTATTTAACGGTCTCGGCAAACAGGCCACGTAAATGGTCACGTTGCTCGTCAGAGGTGGCTTTGGCCAGCTCGGCTTCGAGGGTTGCTTCGGTGACGGCTTTACCTAAAATAGCGGTGTCGGGGCAGTTGTTGACGCAATCCATACAGCCGACGCAGTTGCTGGCGTTGAATTCGGGCAGTTCGGGGGCGATGTAGCTAAAATCACGTAGCGCACCTGTTGAGGCGGGCAAGATGCTTTTGGCTAAAAACTCATCGGCTACTTGCGACGACCCAGAGCCTGAATTGTAAGCATCCACCACGTCTTTGGCACGTTTAGCGTCGTACCAATCGGGGAAGGCTTGGGGCAGGGGGGCGTGCGTGTCTTGTTGTGTCGTAGACATGCGATTTCTCCAGTTATCTAGTTGGTTGACAATATATTTAAGCTTCTCTTACAAAGAACCGTTTATCAGGAACTTCGCTTTTACCTTGGGGGCCTACAGCAACAACCCCACCATCAACAACCTCAGACACATCATAGCCATGATTCCTTGCTGTTTGCTGTAATGCTGCAATTAAAGAAG
>JBIKUS010000082.1:0-9290 GCA_044347425.1 Vampirovibrionales bacterium
GGGTCTCGGCCCGACAGCCGAGTTAGGGGGCTTGTGGAAGCCCCCTAACAACCCCACCACACAAGGGGTTGCACCCCTTGTGAATCCCGCCACACAGTCTCCGTTATTTTGGCGTAACCTTGAGTTAGGTTATCGGGTTACTCAATACCCCGCCCTGACAGAGTGAGTGTAAAAGGAAACAAGCCATCACCTTATGCCCCCTCCAAAAGCCAGCTCGGCAAAAACGAAGCTCGCCGTAGGCGAGTCTGAGTGCCGAGCGTCAGGGGCGAGCTTCGCCATTGGGGGTATAGCAGTAGGGGGCGATAGCCCCCTCTGTGGGGGAGCGCCAGGGGAGACCACCCCTCGCATCAGCAAGCACAGGCAAAAAGCTTGGTTATAGGGCTGGTGTCAAGCCGAGACCCGACAACCAGCCAGCTAACCCAACAGCAGGTCAAAGTAAGGGAGTAAACTTCACCCCTCGCATCAGCCAACAACACCATCAACCCTAGGTAAGACAACCCGATACAATGTACTGAACCCGTAGTGTCTGACACTTTGGTTGAGAAGTAGGGCAGTCTTTCTAATCAGCTATAGGTGGGTGTTAGGCTTGGGCAGAGCCACTGTTGTTCAGGCTGTCTACCATGCCTTGCTCCATTAAAAAGAGGCGCACTTTAAGCGACATCACAATGGGGCGTGCAGGGTCAAGGTGGCTGCCTTCGTTTTTAACACTGGCACCTTCGCGGGTGGGGCCTGCTTCGTTGGCTAGGTTCATGCTTTCAACTTCTAAAATGGTCGCAAAGCTGGCCAAGCCCGTCAGTAAGCTAACAATTTGGCTATAACTACCACGCACTTGTAGGCTTAAACCGTAAGTACTTAGGGGTAAGGGGTTAGCGTCCACTTGTTGCTCAATTGCTGTTTTGCGTTCGTCTTCTTCTGTTTTGGCAGCCTCGGCAGCAGCTTCGGCCTTTTTAGCGGCTTCTTCTTCTTTACGGCGTTGGCGTGCGCTTTTAAGTTCGCCTTGGTTCAGGTTACTGCTACTGCCTTTTACAGCGGGTGCCGCTTGGTAAGGGCTTAGGCTAATGATTTGCGTCCCCTTGTTGGCAGCTAAGGCCACCACTTCATCCATAAAACTCTTAACAGAGGCTTCTAAGCGGCCAGGTTCGTAGGGGCGCACGTTAAGGTGTTTAAGGCTGGCCAACTTAACCTTGTAGTCTTCAATGTTTTGCTGCATACGGGTTTCGGCGTAGACGGCATCTTTAACTTGCTGTTGCGCTTGTTTGTTGGCTTCAAACGCTTTTTGTACGGCCTGTACTTGGGGGACGATGACAAATAAGCCCCCAACAACACCTACCACCACTAAGGACAGTGTGCCTAGTAAAACCTGTTCACGTTGCGACAAACCCATGGTGTTGTCTCCTATCATTTAAAGCAATACAGTACGAGCGGGGCGACCGTTTATAACGACGACGGTACCGAGGCGGGGGCTTGCGACAACAAGCTAGGCGGCGTAGGCAAAAACTCGGGGTTAAGGTACACGTTGCTTGATACTTTAAAGGTGTAAATGGGCGTGGTGCCAATAAAGTCCTCGGTCATATCGTCTACCATCACAGAGTTGGCATAGCCCACGTTGTCTAGGTGTTTGGCAAAGCTCAGCACTTCTTTGTGGTTAAGCGAGGTGCCTTCCATGCTCAGTTTGCTGTCTAGCGTAATGCCGCTTAGCCATACGTGGGGTGTGGTCAGCTTTTTAAGGTCCAACCCAACCCGTTTGCTTACTTGGTTGCGTAGTTGGGCTTGGTCGGCCACGGCTAGCAAGCTGGCTTTAAGCTCGTAGTTGGCTTTAACTTCGTTGTAGCCTTCGGTGAGTACAGCAATGCGCCCGTTTACAGCGGCTAACTCTTGTTGAGCGGCTTGCTGCTGGCTGACCAGTTGGCTGGTGTAAAGGCCACCCCCTATCCAGGTAGCGGCTACCACTAGCACACTAGCGGCAGCCAAACCCAATAAGGTTTTAGCCCTAGGGTCCCATCCTGCACCGTCGTCAATCACAGACGAGGGATCGGCTCCCTTGGCAGAGCTGGGCAGGCTGATGACATCGCTTTGTTTAGCTTGCGAGCGTGCTTTGGCCAAGTTAAGCACCAAGGGGAAGCTAGCCAGTGCGCTGTAAGCCGCCCCCACCGCTGCCGAAGCGGGCTGCACACCACCTTGTTGCCCTAAGGCCATCACCATAGGCTGAAAGGGCAACTGGTTCTTAGCACTAAGCTGCTGAAGCAAAACATCGCTAAAGCCATAGCACAACCAAATGGCAGGGGCTTGCCCGTTGGCCATTTGCACGGTACGTAGCAAGTCTTCTTGCACGTCGTTCATCATCATCTCGGCACCCTGTGGGTTGGCCAAGGCGTAGGCTTCAAGCTGCACTTCTCGGGTGACGACTAACTCCGTATCGCGCCAAATAAAGTAGCGCAACCTGTCATGGCTGGCGATACACGCCCCCCACAACGAGCCTTGGGGGAGTTGCTGGTGTAAGCTGGCCAGTACGCCCGTAGCTTCTAACGCCCGCAACAACTGAAAATCTTCAAACTGGATGCTAGCCACTTTAACCTTGCAAACTTTAAACAGCCCTAACACCTGTTGCAGGGTATCGCCACGTAAGGCAGCAAACAACAAGCGTTGTTGTTGGGCAGGCACGCCCGTGGCTTGCTCGTTAATGTCATAGGTCACTAAGGCATCAGTGCCATCAAACAGCTTAAAACGTTCCGCCTCAGACGATAAGGAGAAGAACAGCTCGTGCTTGGCCATTTTTGGCAAGTCTACCTGCCGCATTAAGGTAGTGGGCAAGCTAACATGCACGCTGCTGGGCTTAAAGGGTAAATCAGCCAAGGCGGTTTGTAACAGGGTTAATAAGGCGTTTTCGTCCTCAAGTTGCGAGCCACTTTCGTTAAACAAGGGGCTACCGCTGGGGTATTGGCGTTGGTGAGTCAGGTTGCCGTTTTCAATACAGGCAACATCAATGCGCCCCCTGTGTAAGGCAATACCAACGGATGGCTGTTTGTTTTTGGCTAGATTGAGCATAGGGGGGCAGTCTCTCTCTGGTACTAAAGGTAAGGGGCAAACTTGAGGGCTAACGTGGGGGCTGCACAACTGTGATAAGCTGGGCAAGTGGCTTTGCATCAGCAAAGGCTGTTGTCATAAAAGGGCTTATAGCATGAGCTATCAGTATTATGCGCTTAAACCATGGTGGCGCATACGTGCCAAGGCTGTAGTTTCCTCTATTAGTGGGAGGGAGCTACGCCATACGCAGGTGCAAGCGCACTGGTTGGCATGGCTACAACAGCAGCCACCTACCGTGGTGGTGGCACTCTACGCCCCCCTCCCCACGGAGGTGCCTTTGTTGGAGACGACACTGGCCTGCTTACCAGCTACCCAAGTGCTTTTGCCCCGCATCCCTGCTCGTGGGCAAGCACCACAACACTTAACATGGCACGCCTATGCAGACATCAGCGCATGGCACAGCCCTTATGGTGCCAAGCATCCCTATCGGCAACCTGTGGCCAACACGCCCCCTTGGCAAGGCCAGCTACCGGATGTGTGTCTTATCCCCTGCCCGTTATTAGACGATACTGGCATACGGCTAGGCCATGGCGGGGGATGGTACGATAGGCAGCTGGCATACTGGCAAGCCACGTATGGCAGGCTACCCTTGTGTATGGGCGTAGGGCTGGCCAAGCAACGTGTTAGGCGGTTACCCGCCCAACCCCACGACCAGCCCCTACACGCTTGGCTCGACGAAACAGGTGTCACACCACTGGGTTAACGCCCTGCCCCCCCTCTCGCCAAGCCGCCGAAACCTTGGCTAACCACTAAAGCACTTGGTACACATTACTGTAGGGCGCATCTACTTGCAGGCGTTGGGCTAGGGGGGAGGTGGGACTAAGAGCTAGGGCTTGGTCTCGTTGGTGTAACCGCTCAAAGGCTGTGGTCACTTTGTCAGGGTTAGCGTGTAGATGGGTCATGAGTTGAGTGCGGGTGGGGTCTGTTTTGTGATTGTCGTAACCATGAGGCCGTAAAGCATGGTCGGTATCGGGGATGCTTGGCGGATGGCGGTTTTCAAAATGCAGGAGTAAGACATACTCAAAGCAGGGAGCCGACACAATAGGGATAAGTTTATTTTCTGTATCGTTAATCAGTTTTTGCATTTTCGCTATTTTAGGGTCGTTAGGTAGTAGCGTATCGGTATCAAACAACACCACAACCTGATCATAGTAAGCACTACCTGTGCTTTTGGTCTTTCCACCCTGTTGTGTAGCTGGTACCAGCCTCTTGGTAGCTTCCTTTAAAAGATCAAAAGGCGCATTGGTCGTTTCTGATTTTACAGGCGAAAGCCCTAAGGTGATTTTAAGATAGTCTCGTTCGGTTTCGCCTTCGGTAAGGTACAACACCTTAGGCGACCTTCGTTTGGCGTTGCGTTGGGGCCTTGGCATAAGGTGCTAGGCCTCGGGTAGCTTGGGGATAGCACCGTAATCGCCGTGCATGTAATCGGCACCTAGGCGTAAGGGATCGAAGTTCACATCTTGTGCGGGCGAAAACAACTCCGTCTCGTCGGTGTCGTCGTTGCGATCCATCAGCCACACTTGGTCGCCATTGAGGACGCTTTGGTGCATAAACAGGGTGTCGTGCGTGGTAAATAACAGGCGAGCGTGTTTTGGGTTGGTTTTGGGGTCTTTAAATAACTCAATAAAACGCAACGCCAGCAAGGGGTGAAGGGCTTTTTCGAGTTCATCCACCACCAGCATCCCGCCCGTATCTAGCACGTTGAGCTTGGTGTTGACCAGCAGGTTAAAGTATTTTACCGTCCCGTCTGATTGTTCATCCAGCCCAAGGGGCGCATCGTGGTGGCGATGATAAAAGGAGATTTCGCCTGTTTTTTTGTCTACTTTGTAGTCTTTAATGTTGAAGTCGGCGGCTTTAAGTTCTGTGAGTAAGAAGTCTTTGATAGGGTCGTCCATTAAGATGTGGGGGTAGGTGTTGGCTTTGCTGGGTTTTTGTTTAAAAAAGGCTAAGCCCTCGGGGGTTTTAACATCATACCAAGCGTTATGGTGGTCAGAGAAAATAGCACCATCTTCAAAAAAACCACTCAAAACAAAATTAGAAATAAGCAACGTGAGATTAGAAATTTCTGAGGCAAGTAATTGATTTAATTTTTCGCCTAAGGTTGCCCATTCTTTTTGATGGAAATCCTCACCATTTTTTTTGAATTTTTCAATACTCATTCGATGCTTTTTATCGGCTGTAAATATGCTTAAAAAATGATCCCAAATATCACCTTCATAAACAAACTTACATTCAATGATGACAGGCTTGGCTTTGTCGAAGGGGGGCAAGCATAGGTCATCATCCGCACTGAGCTTTTGCGAGTGCATCACCAAGGTAAACAGCGTCCACATGGCACGCAACAGGCTACTTTTGCCCGAGGCGTTTTTACCGTAAATGGCGTTAACCGTGTTAATAGCTCCCACGCCTTCAACCCCAACGGCACGACGGCTTTGGGGGTTGTACAGCTTATCCTCGCCCAAGGCATCGTCGGCTTCAAACGAGAACGTCACTTTGTTTTTAAAGCAGAGGTAGTTTTCAACACTAAATTCAAGTAGCATGGGGCATCCTTAGGCAAGCAAGGTAAAAGCTACGTTAAGCCTAGCGTAGTGAGCGGTTAAGGTCAACGCAAACCAAGCATCCGCATACCAAAACCCGCCCCCGTGGTGTATACTAGCCCCCAAACCACTGCCACGGAGACACCCACCCCCCATGCCAACGCCCCCCACCGCTGCCCAAGCCAGCCGAGACCTTCGCACCTTTTTACAACGGCTTGAAGCCCACCAGCAGCTCACCACCATCACCGCCCCCGCCAGCCCGCACCTCACCATCACCGAAATCACCGACCGCATCACCAAAGGCGACCCCGCCCACAACAAAGCTCTGCTCTTCACCGCCCCCCAAACCGCCGATACCGCCTATCCCGTGCCGTTGCTCATCAACGCCTACGGCTCGCACCAGCGCATGGCGTGGGCGATAGGTGCCGAAAACGACTACTCTGAAATCGCCGAACGCATTGCCTTTTTTGCCAAACCGCCCTTTGGCACCCTCAGCGGCGGCTCTCTGTGGGATAAACTCTCACTCCTCCCCAAAGCCTCCGAAGTGCGCTACGCCTTCCCCACAGCCTACCACGGCAGCGTCGCCCCCTGCCAAGAGGTGGTCATCACCGACACCACACAGCCCATGCTCGACAAACTCCCCATCCTCACCTGCTGGCCAGACGACGGTGGCCCCTACATCACCCTAGGGGCGGTGTTTACCAAAGACGCTCTCACCAAGGAGCGCAACCTCGGCATGTATCGCCTGCAAAAGTACGACAACTGCACCACGGGTATGCACTGGCAAAAACACCACGACGGCGCACGCTTGTACGAGGCCGCCAAAGCCCAAGGCCGAGACCGTGTGGAGGTGGCCGTGGTGTTGGGCGCACCGCCCAGCGTCACCTATGCCGCCACCGCCCCCCTACCCCCAGGGCTGGACGAGTTACTACTGGCGGGCTTTGTGCAGAAGCAAGGCGTGGCCATGGTGCCGTGCAAAACCATCGACATGAAAGTACCCGCCCACAGCGAGATTGTGCTTGAGGGCTACGTCTTACTGGACGAATTGCGCCGAGAAGGGCCTTTTGGCGACCACACGGGCTACTACTCGCTGGCGGACGACTACCCCGTGTTTCACCTGACGGCGATGACGCACCGCAAAAACCCCATTTACCAAACCACCATCGTGGGCAAACCCCCGCAAGAGGACTGCTACTTGGGCAAGGCCACCGAACGCCTGTTTTTGCCGCTGCTCAAGCTGTTTTTAAGCGACATTGTGGACATGAGCCTACCGTGGGAGGGTGTCTTTCACAACTGCGTGATATTGAGTATTGATAAACGCTACCCAGGGCAGGGTAAAAAGGTGATGTGCAGCCTGTGGGGCTTTGGGCAGCTGATGTTTAGCAAATACGTGATTGTGGTGGACAAACACGTCAACATACACAACCCCGCCGAGGTGGCGTGGCACGTGTTTAACAACACCGACCCCCGCCGAGACACCATGATGGTGGACGGCCCCATGGATGCGCTGGACCACGCCACGCCGTTGTGGGCGTATGGCAGCAAGTTGGGCATCGATGCCACCCGCAAGTGGGAGAGCGAGGGCTTTACCCGTGACTGGCCTGAGGAAATACACATGGCCGAGGCGGTACGCCAGCAGGTAGAGGCCGACTGGGCAACGTGGTTTGGCCACGGCACACCCCTACAGCCCAAGGCTCCGTATTAGGGCGATACAACTCCCTCCTCTTAATTGACGAGGCGAAGGGTTGCTATGCGCCTTCTCAACACCAGCCCGTGGGCTTATGGTATACTAAGTTCGTTATTTTTGTTGATACCTAACCCATGAGCGAGTTTGCCGTGACGACCTTCTCAACCGAACAAACCTTTATTGCCATCAAACCCGACGCTGTTCAGCGTGGCTATTCGGGTAACATCATCCAACGCTTTGAACAAAAAGGCCTCAAGCTCGTAGCCCTCAAACTCATGATGGTATCGAGCGAATTGGCCGAAAACCACTACGCCGAACACGCTGGCAAGCCCTTCTTTGAAAGCCTCGTCTCCTTTATTACCAGCGGCCCCATTGTGGCCATGGTCTGGCAAGGGCCCAACGCCGTGCTTACCGCCCGTAAGCTCATGGGGGCTACCAAACCCAACGAAGCCGAACCTGGCACCATCCGCTTTGACTTTGGCCTGGTGATGGAGCGCAACGTAATTCACGGTAGCGACAGTCCCGAAAGTGCCGAGCGTGAAGTCTCCCTCTTCTTTGAACCCCACGAAGTCCTCACCCACTGGGACAGATGCAGCGACAAGTGGCTCGTCAAGCAAGACTAACCTTGTGCTAGCTAACAAAAACCAAGGCTTTACCCCCCCCAGTTGGCAGCCTGCCATGAGGCAAGCCTTGGCTGTGGCACAACAAGCCCTGCCCCTCGATGTCCCCGTGGGGGCGTTAGTCCTCTCGCCAACGGGGCAAGTGCTGGCCGAAGCTCACAACCAACGAGAAGCCCTCAACAGCCCCACCGCTCATGCCGAGATACTGGCGTTAGAGGCGGCGGCCAAGACTTTAGGCTCGTGGCGGCTCACAGGTTGTACCCTTGTGGTCACCCTAGAGCCTTGCCCGATGTGTGCCAGTGCTATTGCTCAAAGTAGGCTGGCCGCCGTGGTTTACGGCGCAGCCGACCCCTTATATGGAGCCTGTGGCAGCCGATACAACCTACTGCACTACCCTGTTAGCGTGGCGTGCCTAGGCGGCATTTTAGCCGACGACTGCCAAGCGTTATTGCGAAGCAGTTTTAAGCGATAAAGCGAAAGAAGCCTCGTTAGAGGCTTCTTTGATTACAAGGTTTCGCGGATGGTGCCGTAGCCAATGGGGTCTAGGCTACCCGTCCAATCGTTGGTGTACACGTTGTGCCAAAATTGCTGCCAAGGTGTCCGTGGCGGAGGGGGAGGTTGTTTCCATTCCATACGGTCTTGCTGTATGCCTGTGGTGGTCACCATTTGGGGAGAATACCCTTTAATGCTGAGCAATTCTGGGTTTGGCTCCATGGCTAGGGCGGCCACACTTAGCTGGCTGGCAAGTAGGAGCAGGGCAAGGGCGAGGCTTGGTTTGGTCATTGGGCTAGGCTCGTAGGGTTGTAGGGATCGGATTCGGGCTAACTACTTAGTAAGGTGGGTATCGGCACACACAGGCGGTAGCTTGATACTCTTAGCGTATACCGTTACGTGGTATCTTGCCTCCACTAGGCAGAGGTTTCTTTAGGGCCTACGCAGAGGGTACTATTTTGGCCACTAATTTTGTCAAAATGATAACGATGTGCGCCATTTATTACTTATAAACTCCTTACATCTTATATTATTTTTCCTCATTATTGACTCAAACTAGCACCCTCTGCGTAGGCCCTATAAACCCACAGCTTAGCAAGGCGGAGCTAACGGCACTCGGCTAAACTTGCCCTCTTTAAAGGTGACACTGGCATAGGCCAACAGGCCAAAAACAACCAATACCATCACGGCACCCAGCCCCGCATTAAAGCCATACCACTGGCTTAACCAGCCCATCATCAACGACCCTAACGCATGGCCAATATCGGTAAATAGGGTAAAAGTGGCCATGGCACTGCCCCGCTCGTGGGGCTCGGTGCGGTCCACCGCCATGGCAATAAGCGCAGGTTGAACAATACCCGCACCCAAGCC
>JBIKUS010000010.1:0-29031 GCA_044347425.1 Vampirovibrionales bacterium
CACAGTTTGCCACACAGCACTTGGCAACGGTGTTGCCACAACTGTTGGGCCAACCCAACCTCTCGCCCCAACAGCACGGCTTTTGGCAAGAGCAGTTGGGCTTACCCCCCCTACCCCCTGCCGATGCATCGCCGTTGGCCATGGCCGAAGCCTTGCGCCCCTTGGTAGAGCAGGGCTTGCCCCACCTGCCCCAAGCCGCCGTAACGGAGTGGCTCCACCTGTTTAAACAGCTGAGCCAGTATAAACCCCTGGTGTTGGTGTTGGATGATGTTGACCAAGCCGATCCCGCATCGCAGTGGTTGCTGCAGGCCCTACTACAGGCTGGCTTATTGCAACAAGCCAATGTCATCCTCATCTTAGCTAAGCAGGCCAGTACCCAGTGGCAGCCCACTTTGGCCGATGCACTCACCCAAGCCGCCGAAGCAACCGCCTTCCCCTTGCAAACCCTACACCTAGCCCCCCTTAACGAAGAAGCCCTACTGGCCTTCTTACAACAAGGTGCCTTGGGCGATGTGGCGCAACAGCTCCCCATGGCATGGCTTGCCCACTTGGCCACCATGACCCAAGGTAGCCCCCTGCTGCTTGAAGAAGCCCTCCGCTTGATGATGCAACAAGGCCTGCTCTCCCCTCACCCCGAAACGGGAGCCTTGGCTCTGAACCTACCGCCTGACCTGCAACCTGCCGCTGCCTTGCCTGCTACCATCCCCCAACTGTTGCAACAGCGTGCCTTGGCCTTAAGTGATGAGGCTAGACAACTGCTGCAAATGGCCAGCGTGTTAGGTAACGCCTTCTCCCCATCCTCGCTCATGGGGCTGGCGCAACAAGATGAGGCCACCTTTCAGGGCCACATACACACCCTATGGCAAAGCGGCTGGATTACCACCGACACCGCCAACGACCTTGCCTTTAGGCACCCGTTATTAAGGGAGTTCTTCTACCTGAGTACCCCCGAGGACATGCGGATACAACTGCACCAACTGGTGTACCAAACCTTCACCACAGGCTATAGCGAACCTACCCTACTCGCCCCAGCCCTTAAGGCTTACCACGCCCAAGCAGGCCAATGGCCTGACCAAGTCATCACTCACCTGCTAGAAAGTGCCACTCGGCAAGCTAAACTGGGCAGCGTGCAAGGGCTGACCTTGGCCTTATTGCACCTGCAAGACGTGTTATGGCCCGCTCGCCAAAGCGACGATGTGGCCACGCTGATAGATACCTTATGGCAAGTGTTGGCCTTAGCATGGCATAGCCAAGCCCCTGCCGTAGCGTTAGCTATGCTGGGCTGGTGGGCTTACCAAGGCTTCCCCGTGGCGCAACAGCCTGCTGTGTATGCGCTGTTAGGCGAGTGGGCAGTGGCCACACACCAAGTTAAACTGGGCGGTGCTTATTACCAACAAGCGCACGCCCTGGCCAAAGCCGCTAACCAGCCTCTGCTTGAGGTAGCGACCCTTGAGTTGAAGTTAGCCCAGTGCGCCACTACCCTTGGCCGTTACGGTGCCGTAGCGCAATGGCTCACGGGGGCAGGTGCTGCCGCCTATACCACGCTGCAAGGGGGAGCCACTTCGGGGTTGGTGCAGCACCAAGCCGCTTGCGGTGCGTGGGAGGCCGACTACCTTGCCCTTGCCGCTACCGTCGCCCTTAACACCACGGGCCAGTGGACGGCACAACAGGCCAAGCGTATGAACGACGTGGCCAGCCATTGGCAACTGACTGCTGCACACCATGCGCTACAGAATGCCTTGATACAACAGGTGCTTTACCAAGGCCAACTTGAACAGGCACACAGTTTGCTCGGGCAGTGGCTTAACCAGCTTGAAGCAGGTGTGAACGATGAAGCCACGACACTGGCCATGGCGCAATGGGGCTATTTGGCAGCCCAAGCCCACTGGTTGGCAGGCGACAGGCAGCAAGCCCTGTTGGTGTTACCCAACGCTGGCCAAAAAGCCCAGCAAGCGGGTGATATGAACTTAGCCCTGCACCTGCTGTGCCTTGAAGGGCGATGCCACACCAGCTTGGGCGACCTCGTTAAGGGGATGGAATGCTTTGGCCAAGCCCTTGAAACGGCTACGCAGCTTGATTTGGCGGCTCCTTCGTTGGAGGCGTGGCTGGCACTGGCTCAAACTCACTTGCTGGCTAACCAAACCGACCAAGCCCTAACCGTAGCGCAAGAAGCCCTTGCCATTGCACAAAAGCCCGTGTATGGGGCCACGCTCGTAGGCTATGGGTTGAGTAACGTCATCGCTAAAGCCACTTTAGCCCAAGGCCAGGTGAGTTTGGCAGGGCAAACACTGGTACCTCTGTGGCAAACCTTGGCCAAGTCGCCGCTTGCCCCCATCCAAGCCGAAGTGGCTTTAACCATTGCCCTTATTTACGCCCACACGGCCGAGCATACCCAATCGCTAGAGCAGCAACACCACGTGGTGGCACGCTCTCGGCAGTTTTACCAACGGTGCTTACAACTGTGGAAGCAATGGGGCAACACCTACCAAATGCAGCAAGCCCAGTTGGCTTATCGTCCGTTTTTGGCGTTTGTGCAGTCGGCTTAAAGTGGTTACATTCGGGGCATCTCATGGGGTATACTTAAGATGCGCCTTGCTTTAACCACACCACTTGTTGTAGCTCACCACTCATGCCACACCCACCGCCTGCCACCAACCCACAAACCCTTCAACGCTGGTTTGATGTATTTAAGCATGAGCTGCTTAACCCCATCAGTAACTTAGCTCTGTTGCTTAACCATGCCCCCTTGGGTGCCTTGCCCCTAACGCAAGAGCAAGCCGCATGGCAGCACTTGGTACAACAAAGCCTTGATCAACTCACCTCGCACCTGCGCCAAGCGCACCTACCCGAGCAAGCTTGTCTGGCCACGACACAGGCAACCAAGGGCTTGTGCTGGTTGCCTGCCGTGGTGTATCCCCTATGCCAAACTGTGGCATTACAAGCCCAAGAACAAGGGCTTAGCTTTAGGTTTGAGGCCGAGGCCACGGTGCCATCCTACTTAGCGGTGGATGCCCAAGCCCTCAGCCAAACGCTGGATAATCTGCTGACCAATGCCCTTAAATACACCTGTGCCACGGGTCAGCAGGGCAGCATTGCCCTAACGGTTACCGCCACCAGCCAGCACGTGGTGTTTTGCGTCAGCGATACAGGGCAAGGCATCCCCTATAGCCAACAGCACGCCCTTGGGCAACCCTACCACAGAGGGTTACCCGCCCAAACGCACCAATGCCAAGGCCAAGGTCTAGGGTTGTATGCGGCGCATAACCACGCCCATGCCATGGGCGGTAGCCTACACCTAAGTAGCGCACCTGCCTGTGGCACCTCGGTATGGTTGACGTTGCCCAATCACCCGCCCCTGCATCACGCCCTGCCCTCTGTTGCCCACCAAGAGCCTCTTAACTCGCCCCAACAGGCACAAACACTAGCCAACCAGTTGAGACACTTGGGGGTAACGCCCGCAGCTGTAGCTAGGGTACAGTGGGTGGATGCTGCCTTTAGGTGGCAACTGCCCCAATGGGTGGATGCTCACCCTGAGCAGTGGTGGGTATCGCTCCCCGCTGATGCTGCCTTGTTGGCACCCCCTGCCCATAGGGGAGAAAGCCCCGCTATGCCTTGCCTTGTTGCCTCTGTAGCCCATGACCCTTGGCAAAACACCAGCTTGGCGGGGTTGCCCTTACCTAGCGTTGAGGCTTTAGCTACCCCTACCCTTGCCCAAGTAAAAAACACCTTGGCAGAGCAAACCGTAGTGTATCTTACCCCTGCTGGGTGTGATTGTATCCCCTTGGCGCACCAAGCCCTAACCCATTTGGGGCTTAAAGTGGCCACGGCCTATTACCCAAGGGGTGTGCTGCCCCCCATTGCTACCCTACGCCAACACTATGGGGCAAAAGCTTGGGTGGTGATGTGTGCCGATGGCGAACCCGCTCCCGATGTGGAACGTTGGCTAAGCGACCCTGATTGGCAACAGCATAGCTCCCCCCCGTTGTTAATGAAAGACCACCACAACCAACTCACCCAAGTGCTGCAACGCCTTAACACCCAACCCAAAGGGGTGTCGTGTGTGCCTGTTGCCAGTGTAGAGGCCTTTGCCCCCGCCTTTTTGCAAGCCCTTGGGCTGTTGCGCTGGCGTAACGTTACCGTATTGGGGCAAGCACAACAACAAGGCAGCCGTGACCCTTCGCTGGCCTTAACGCTGGCCTGCCAACAGTTGGGTATGGGGCTACAATGGCAACAGCGCGTGGTGCGCTCGCCTGCCGAACCCTCGGCGGTGCCGTCGCCTGCGGTGGTGTGGCTACGGCTGGATGCTGAAGCGACCAAGCTCTCGGTGAATCAGTGTATGGCCATGGTGCTGAACGTCTTGCCCTATCCACAACAACGCTACAGCTTATGGGGTGTGGTGCTTGAGGTGGATGCCGTGCTTAGCCCCACGTGGCTCAAGCGGTTTAAAGCCAAGTTGGCCACACTGCTTGCTGTGGCACAACCGCCTGTGGTGGTAACGGATAGCTCGGCCAGCCCCAGTGTGGCAGCATCGTTGCATCAGCTATGGCAGGGGTTGCAACAACAACAAGCCTTAGCGCATACTCAAAGCCACTTTAGGCAACACCCCCTGGTGCTGCTTGAAGATAACCCCGTAAGCCGCCTGATACTGACCCACCAACTGGCCGACGAAAGCCTTGGTGTGCTGGCGTTTGAATCAGCCCAAGCGTTTGGCCACTGGCTACGCACCGTTGCCCAGCCCGAAGGCCAATGGCCTGGCCTCATTCTCGCCGACCATCACCTAGGCGATGGTGACGTGTTAGACAAAGCCGCCCAATGGTGCGAGGCTGGCCTACCCACCACCACGCCCCTACTGCTACTCTCGGCCTATTGCGATGCCATTGCGCCGCTGACTGACTTGCAAACCACTTGCCCCCTACCCCTTGTGGCCTTGCTTGAAAAGCCCTTGGCCACAGAGACGTTGCTCCCCTACCTGCACGCTGTAGCTAACCCTTTGGCTAGTACAAGCACTGCTTTGCCCTTAGCCCCTGCTGTTGTGACACCCTTAGCCGAACCCGCCGTGGCGCACTTGGCGTGGAATAGCGATAACCTACTGGTCATGCTCAACCACAACACCACCTTGTTGCAACAGCTTGCCCACGTGTTTAACGAGGATGCCTTAGCCACCTTTACCAAGCTGACACTGGCTTATCATCAACAGAATTGGCCTACCCTCTACCACGAGGCGCACCAGCTTAAGGGGTCGGCCTCGTATTTTCAGGCCGAGGCCTTGGCCGAGACAACGGCGGGGCTAGAGGCGTGGGCAAAACAAGCCACGGCCGAAGGACAGCTCCCCTCCGTTGTGTTAGCACAAGGCCAGCAGTGGTTACAACAGTGTCACGCTACCCTGCAACAAGCCTTAGCCTCTATTGAGCGAGAGCTACCCCATCTCGAGAAAACACCTCGGCATTAAGGCCGTGGCTTAGGGGGGAAAAGAAGGCACTGGCGGCTATCATGGAGGCATTGTCGCTACAGTAAGCAAGGGGGGCGCAGGTTAAAGCGATGGTGTGCTGGTTGGCAAGCTGTTGCAAGGCATGGCGAATGGCACTGTTGGCGGAGACTCCACCCACCACCACCCAGTGCGCCTCTGGCACGGTAGCTGCCACGTGCTTTAGCCGAGACACCATGGCATTGACCACCGCCGCCTGAAAACTGGCCGCTAGTTTGGCTCTCACAAGCTGTTGCTCTGGCGACAGCTCTGCCATGGCGAGGTTGGAGGGGAGTTGTTGCTCTATCAGGCGGAGGGTGGCTGTTTTAAGGCCACTAAAGCTAAAATCAAGTGGTTGCTTGGTTTTGGCCACAGGCAGGGCAAACAACGGCGCATCGGGGGGGTAGGTTTGTGCCAACGCATCGAGGGCGGGCCCCCCAGGGAAGGGTAGCCCCAGTAGGCGAGCGACTTTGTCGTAAGCCTCGCCTGCGGCATCGTCGAGGGTTTGGCCAAGCACCTGCCAGTGGGTGTGGCTGGTCACGTGGAGGAGTTGAGTATGGCCTCCGCTGGCGAGGAGGCAGACAAAGGGCGGGGCGAGCGTGTTGGGCGGTGTGTTGGTGGTATGCAAGTACGCACTGGCCACATGCCCCCGTAGGTGATGCACCCCGATGAAGGGCTTACCCGTTTGCCACGCCAGCGTTTTGGCTGCCATCACCCCAACTAGCAACGAGCCTATCAGGCCTGGCCCCACCGTGGCGGCAAAAGCGTCCACCTCGGCTAAGGTGACGTTGGCTTGCTCTAGGCAGGCTTGCAGGGTGGTGTCTATGGCCTGTTGGTGCGCCCTTGCTGCCAATTCAGGTATCACACCGCCGTACTGGGCGTGTATGGCGGCTTGGCCTACGGTGTGGCTGGCCAGCACCTGCCGACCGTCTCGTACAAGGGCGCAAGCGGTGTCGTCGCAACTGGTTTCAAAGGCAAGTATTAGCATGGTGTTGCCAGTTTAGCAACAACAGCCTTTTACCGCACTAAGGGGCTAGTACGATGCAGGTAAGCCAGGGTCAGTACCTACAATGTCAAACGAGGGGTTTTGTTGAATTGATGAGGTAGCTAGCCGAGAAAACATCAACCCAATATCTGATTGTGGACCAACCAGTGCCGACATAACATACATCAGAGCTTCGGGTATGCGTTTGCTTTGTAGTGATTGCGTTGCGGCCATCATGTTAAGTTGCTTGCCAGCCCCATCAGGGTCGGTAAGGGCAAGGTCTAATAAGTCTCTTACCTGCTGGCCATTACCAGGTATAAGGTTGCCATTAGCATCTAGTTTGTCTAAAACAACCACTTGATTGCCTAGGCTTTCAAGCTGTTGGTGGTAAGGCGTTGCTAGCTGTGGGAATTGTGCCAAACGATCTTGCGCTTGTAGGGCGGCTATTTGCGCTTGTAAAGCTTGTGCCGTAGTACTTTCAGGTTCAAGGGTGGCTAGCTGGTTAAACAACGTCGCTATTTGGGGTGAATTAGCCGTCCCCATTTCTTGTGCTTGTAGGGCGGCAATTTGCGCTTGCACCACCTGAGCCGTAGTACTTTCGGGGTCAAGCGTGGCTAGCTGGTTAAACAGTGCCGCTATTTGGGGTGAATT
Organism: Vampirovibrionales bacterium; assembly: GCA_044347425.1. Lineage (GTDB taxonomy): Bacteria > Cyanobacteriota > Vampirovibrionia > Vampirovibrionales > JAJTHC01 > JBIKUS01. The sequence goes on from JBIKUS010000010.1 coordinate 7,101, forward strand.
GGGCGTGCCACTGTCTTGCGCTTGTAGGGCGGCAATTTGCGCTTGCACCACCTGAGCCGTAGCACTTTCAGGTTCAAGTGTGGCTAGCTGGTTAAACAGTGCCACTATTTGGGGTGAATTGGGCGTGCCACTGTCTTGCGCTTGCAGGGCGGCAATTCTGGCTTGTACGGCCAGAGCGGTATCATCATTGGGGTCTAAATTTGCTAATACAGTATTAAGGGCAGCATTGGCTTCTTGAGGTGTTTCAGGTGTTGAGGTCTCTACGGAATTAACACCCGCAGCGTTATGAAAGCCTGTCAGCCTAGCTTCAATAGCGGCCGCTTCTACCGACCCTGGCCGTAGCGATTCTAAGAGTTGCATCAGTGCCAACTCTTCTGGGTTATACACTTGGGCAAAAATGCTAGGGTCGAAAGGCTCCGCTGGCCCTAGCACAGCGTTTAAATTGGCTTCGTTTTGGGCGTTAAGTGGGTCAAACGTGGTAAACGTCTGCTGTTGGGGCGTTAAGGGTTTACCCTGTGTTGGGCTTGACACACCCAAAGAAAAGGTTTGAAATTGCGAAGGGAATTGGGGCATAGTGTCTAATCCGTTAGAGAGAGTGGGAGATAAAGCAAGAAATAATATAATAATAGCATATTATATATATTATAAACCCACTTATTACAAAGGTTTACTTTGTTTGCTTAACGAACAAGTCAACCCTACGGTTGAGGCGTAAGCCCCGCCCGCTATGCGACACTACTGGTAATGGGCAGCTTGCCCGTATCGGTTACAAGAGAGTTAGTAGCAACGCCATATCACCTTTATCGCCATAAGGGCAGCTTTATCTGCCGTTTTGGGGTGATGTGTTGGCTTCATCAAGGATTCATCGGGTTATGAGTTTACCCATCTCGCCAGTAAACGCCCTATTAGGGGCTGCTGCACCGCAACAAGTGGGCTTTAGCCAAGCCATGCAGTTTGGCGGGTTGGCAGGGCAAGGCGTGGTGCAAGCCAACTCGCCCCAAGCTACCCAAGCCCTTGCCAACGCCTGGCAAGCCGAATTTAACCAAAGCCTTGGCAACAACGCCGCTTCGCCGCTCACCTTGCAAGCCTCTGCCCAAAAAACCATGCACTTACCTGTGGGTGGGCTAGAAGGTGGCGGTGGCAGTGTAGCCGAATTGGCCAACGGTTTTGGCCAAGCCCTTAGCCAACAAATGACGGAGCTTAACACCCTACAAACCCAAGCCGACCAAGCCACCCAAGACTTTGCCGCTGGCAAAGACATCCCCCTACATCAAGTGATGATAGCCATGAACAAAGCCGATATGAGTATGCAACTGGCCATGCAAGTACGTAATAAAGTGCTAGGTGCCTACCAAGAAATCTCCCGAATGCCTGTATAACCGCCCCGCTCCCGTTGCCGCGTCCCGCCCCCCCAAACACACGCTATTACCCCTCGCCCCTTTTGTTTGCCCCACCCTGTTGGTAAAAAGACCTTCGCCCCATGCAGCCACTTCAAGTGTTTATCACCACCCTGTCGCAACGCTTTGGTGCGTTGGATATGACCAAAAAAGTGGTTGTGCTGACCCTGTTAGCCGCCATGGCGGGCAGTGGCCTTTTGCTGTTTAACACCACTACTGATAACTACGACGTTCTCTATAGCAACATGGCCATCCCCGATGCCAGCATGGCCGTAAGCAAGTTAAAAGAGTTGAACGTCCCCTTTAAGCTGGCCGACAACGGCACCACCATTTTAGTACCCGCCGAACGTAAAAACGAGCTGGTGTTAGAAACCGCTGGCGACCTTGAAGATTCACAAACGGTGAGCCTCAGTAAAATACCGCCTGTGCTACAAGGCGAGGTACAAAAGGAATGGCTTAAGAAGTTTAATAGCGATTCTGTTAGCGAGATTATTGGCAGTATACAGGGCATTAAACACGCCAAAGTGATGGTAGCGCAACCCGAAAGCACCGTGTTTACTGACCAAAAAGAAGCCGTACGTGCCAGTGTGATGCTGGTGGTTGAACCTGGTTTTAGGCTAAAAGAAGCCCAAGTTAAAACCATTAAAAACTTGGTAGCCCACGCCGTACCAGGCCTTAACGAAAAAGACGTGGCCATCTCAGACAACTTTGGCAACTCGCTTGAAGACCCCGCCGCTAACGGGGGCGGCCTACTAGGCGATGCTGACAGTAAGCGTAAACTGTTTGAAGACGAAACCAGCAAAAAGATTAAAGCTCTGCTTGACCCGTTGGTGGGGGCAGATAATGCGGTGGTTTCCGTCAGTGCCGAGTTTAACTTTAACCAAAAACGCTCACGCATCCACGCTATTAAGCCGATTATTGAAGGCGAGGATACGGCCAGTGGCTTGGTGGTGAGCCAACAAAAACAGCTTGAAGAATACGACAATGGCAAAAAAGGCTCCGAGGGCGGGGCTGCTGGTAGCGAGAGTAACGTGGGTGCCAGCTACCAAGCCAGTGCTGATGGCGATGCCAACGGCAAAAACTACCGTAGCTCAAAAGAAGTGACCAACTACGCCCATAGCGAAGAAGACAGCGAAATCATCCACGCTTCTGGTACGTTGGAGCGGCTTAACGTGGCCGTGGTGCTGAATAAAGTACTGACGGGTGAGCAGACCACCGAGCTAAAAGCCGCCATCACCTCGGCTGTGGGGCTAAAAGCCGACCGTGGCGACACCGTTGAAGTGAAGGGCTTTGAGTTTAGCGAACCCCCCAGCGAGCGCAATGCCGCCATGAATAAAGCCTACGAAGAAGCCCAATTCCAAGAGTTTCTGTTGCAAATGGCTTACTTGGCCTCCATGATTGTGTTGGGTATGACGGCGTTGTTTGTGTTTTATAACCTGATGAAACGCCCCGCTGCTGTGCAAGCCGAACTGATGGAAGCCATGGAAGCCGAAGCCGCCGAACAAGAAGCGTTTGAGAATGATGCCCTTGCACTCCTCCCCGATCACGGCACGCCCCGCTACATTCAAATCAGTACGCCCCAAGGCATTAAGCAAGTGGCGGCTCTGCCCCAGTTGGCACAAAAAATACGGCCTGAGGTTGAAGAGATGCGCCAAGCCATTTACGGCACCATTCAGCAAGACCCCGAAGAAGCCGCCAAGGTATTGGTTGCCTACATGCGCGAAGGTAACTAACGCATTGCCTTTTGTCATCGCTGTACCTTAGTGCTAAGCTAGCTAGCATTACTTTATTAAGCCAAGCTGCTAAGGTTTTTCTCATGTCTACCAACTTATTTTCTGTTGTTAATGTGTACAAGCCTGCTGGCATGACCAGCCACGACGTGGTAGCCCAATGCCGCCGTGTGTTTAACACCCAGAAGGTAGGCCACCTTGGCACGCTAGACCCTGTGGCCGTGGGCGTGTTGCCCATCGCCCTAGGCAAGGCAACCCGTTTGATAGAATACTTCCCCGACGATAAAGTGTACGAGGCCACCATTGAGCTTGGCCGAGAAACCGATACCCTTGACAGCGAAGGCGTGGTGATTGCTGAAGCCCCCGTACCCGAGCTTGACTATGAGCTGGTATGGCACACCCTGCCCCAGTTTATGGGCGTGATACAACAACAAGTGCCACGCTATTCGGCGGTGCATTACAAGGGTAAAAAGCTCTACCATTACGTGCGCTCTGGGGTGATTATCCCCGACGAGGAACTGCCCGTGAAGGAAGTGACCATCCACGATATGACGCTGCTGGAAGTGAACCTTGAGGGCGACACACCGCTGGTTAAGATACGGGCGCATTGCAGCTCGGGTACCTATATGCGTTCGCTGGCCCGAGATTTGGCTAAGGCCTTAGGCACGGTGGGGCATTTACGCTTTTTAGAGCGTACCCAACACGGCCACTTTACCAAGGAAACCGCTGTAGAGTTGGCCACGCTGATTGATGCCGACAACCCCGCCGTGTATTTGCAAAACCCGCTAGACACCCTGCCCCAAAAGCAAGTGTTTCTCACCCCTGATGCCTTGGCAGGTATGATTAACGGTATGACGGTGGCCTGCCCTCCACTCACCGACCGAGTTACCAACAATACCCAAGTGCTAGCCCGTAGTAAAGACGTGTTAGGTGCCATGGCTGTTAAAATTGGGCATCGCCTTAAGCCCGAAAAAGTGATGAACGCCCCGTTAAAGCAACCCGCCGTGTTGCCTAAGGCGCAACCACGTCCACCTCGTGTTGCTAAGGGCATACCCGCCGAGGTTGAAACAGAGACCGAAAGCTTAACGCCCGTATCGGTTGAATAAGGCAAGCAACCCATGACACTGACACTTGCTGATACACCACGTCCTCCAGTACCTCCGTTTAAACATTACTCTAGCCCTGTTCAACCCAATCAACCAAGCTTTTTGCAACTGCATACCGTACCCTTAACCTCCAATCGCTCGTGGGAGTTTGTCACAGCAGCAGGAGCCAAGTCATCACCTGTGGGTGTTGAGGCTTTGTTGATTGTAGATACGCCTGATGAAGAACCCTTTGTGCTTATTCAGCACGTAGCTAGGCCACCCCTAGCTGGGTTAATAACAGACGAGCTACCTGCTGGCATCATTGACCTAGGCGAAACCATTGCCCAAGCGGCCAGCCGAGAAGTAGACGAAGAAACGGGCTACCAAGTAGATCCTCAAACAGTGACCCCTTTGTTACCTGTGTTATTGCCACAAAATGCTTCGGTATTAGCTAGTTTTAATGCCTTGGTGGCTATGGTAGCGAGACTCAAGCCACAGCCAACGCAACTATCCGACATAGAAAAACTCATCCACAAAGGCGACGTTAAGCTACCCTTAAGTACGTTTATGGATGATGCCAAGTTTAACGCATGGCTTAGCAACGAAACCCAACAGGGGCATTATCCTGCCGAAAGTTTGTTGGTTGCAAGGGAGCTATGGCGTAGCCAACCCGCCTTACAAAGGCAACTGATGCTTGGTTGGCAAGCTTAGAGGTTACTCTTCTCGGCTTTGTAAACGGCCTAGTTGAATGATGTAGTAGGACAGTTGCAACAGCGAATACAGGGCTACGGACACATACGTCATAGCGGCGGCCGTCAGCACTTTTTTAGCCCCAGGTAGCTCTTGCGTACTGAGGTAATGGTGCGCTTTTAAGGCCACCATCGCCCGAGAACTGGCGTCAATTTCAACGGGGAGCGTTACTAGGTGAAACACTACGCTCAAGCCAAATAAGGCGATACCCACCACGGCCAGCGGAATGGCCAACTCGGGCGACAGCCCCATAAATAGGTTAAGCATAAGGGCTGCACCAAACACTAAAGGCCCAAGCTGGCTACCCAACCCAAAAGCAGGAGCCAACTGCCCACGCAACACGACAGGCCAGTAGCCTTTGGCGTGTTGTATCGCATGGCCAACCTCGTGGGCGGCGATGGTAGCCGCTGCTATGCTGGTACCGTGGTAATTGTCTGGCGAAAGGCGCACCACCCGCTCCATGGGGGAATAATGGTCGCTGAGTTCGCCTGGGGTTTCTTCAACCTGCACGTTGGTAATGCCGTTGTTGGCTAGCATTTGCTTGGCTACTTGCGCACCTGTCAGGCCAGCCCGTGCAGGTTGTTTTCTAAACGTATCGTAGGTTTTTTTGACCCATAGCTGGGGTAAAAACATCAGGGGCAAGCCCACTAAGGTGAGCAATAGGGATAAAGGATCGAAACCAAAACCAAGCATGGCGGGTTATCACAACTCCAGAGTAGATTGAACTAAAAACGCTTAAGTTTAACGGGTATAGGGGCAAGGGTTGCCTTAGGGTAAGCCAACGCTACCACACACAACACAATAAGGGATAAACAAGCCATCAACATGAGACGTTCTCCAAACAGTGGTCTGCGGGTAATCGGCTTACTTCGGCTCTGTTTATACCATTAGGGCTTGGCAGGGCATAAAGCAAGGGTAAGGTTGGCTCGCATCACTTGCAGGTAAGACGTTTGCCTTGGCCATTAAGTTCCGCATCCAGCTATTAGCAGGTATCGGCGTTTTGCCCGCTGGCTGAAGGGTAGCCAACACTAAAGGCGTTGAAGCGGTAGCCACTAATAAACCCTCTTTTAGTATACCCACAATTTGGCCAGGTGTTGCATTGTTAATGGTTTGTTCGTATTCGGCCAACCGTTGAGGGGTGGGGAGCAGCAATTGCGTGAGTTTGTAACGCTCGCCCATGCACATACTGACTAAGGCTGGCTTGGGGGCAAAAGCTTGTTGCTGGCGAAGAATGACCTCGGCGGGTTGGTGCCAGTCCACCTCGTTGGCGGTGGGGGGTAGCTTGGGAGCATGGGTGGCCAGTTCATGGGCTTGTGGCGTGGGGGTGAGGCTCCCTTGGTCAAGGCGTAGTAGGGTGTCGGCCAGTAAAGGCCCTGCCATAGCGGCCAGCTCCATACTTAACGAGGCGAGCGTATGTTCTGGTGTGATGGGTAGGCGTTGGGTGAGCAGCATCGCCCCTGTATCCACCCCTTCTTCGGTGAGCATGGTGGTGAGTCCTGTTTCGGCATCGCCATTGAGCAACGCCCACTGGATGGGGTTGGGGCCACGGTAGGCAGGTAGCAACGAAGCGTGAACGTTGACCACCCCTAAGCGAGCCAGGGTAATCACACTCATGGGTAAAATTTGCCCAAAGGCAATGGTCACCAGCACATCGGGTTGCAGGTCGGCCAACCACGCTTGGGCGGCTTCGTCTTTACGGAGGCGTTTGGGTTGCGCCACGGGTAGACCGTGGGCATCGGCCAGTTGCTTTACGGGGGGAGGCGTGAGCTTGTGGCCTCGGCCAGCGGGTTTGTCGGGTTGGGTCATCACACCCACCACCTGTAGCTGAGGGTGTGCTAGGAGATACTCAAGGCAAGGCACCGAAAACTGGGGCGTACCCATAAACACAACACGTAGGCAAGGGGAAGATGACATGGCAAAGCGACCTTATAAAGAGGGGTAGGTTGGTATGCCCCTACCCTAAGCCAGAGACACAGTTAGCGCAACTGCTAACGCCTCCCTTAGGCGGAGCATGGACAAAACCAGCGAAACACGCCACAATAGGCTCATCCTCACGTTTGTCTGTGTACGGAGCCATCCCCCATGACGGCCAGCCCTTCTTCACCCACCCCGCCGCCTGTGGCTGTGGGCTTGCGCCAGCCCCTGCAACCCCTGCTTGAAACGCTTGAACAAGCCATTTTTGGCCAATCGCCCACCCTCTTGTTGCTGCTAACCGCCTTGGTTGCTGGCGGCCACGTGCTACTGCAAGGCCCCCCTGGTGTGGCCAAAACCTATATAGCCAGGCTCATGGCCAAGCTGCTTGGCCTGCAACACCAACGGGTGCAAATGACACCCGACCTGTTGCCCCTTGATTTGTTGGGGACACAGGTGTTTCACCCCGACACGGCCACCTTCACCACCGAATTGGGGGCAGTGATGACGCAAGTTTTGCTGGTGGACGAACTCAACCGAGCCTCGCCCAAAGTACAGAGTGCCTTGCTACAAGCCATGGCCGAAGCCGAAATCACCCTAGGCAAGCAAACCTACCCCCTGCCTCAACCGTTTTGGGTGTTGGCCACTCAAAACCCGTGGGAGAGTGAGGGCGTGTATCCCCTCCCCCTAGCGCAATTGGATAGGTTTATGATGCAGCTAGAGGTGGGCTACCCCAACCCCGCTGCCGAAGCAGTTGCCGTGCAAGCCACGCTGCACCAGCCCCACATGGCCAACCGAGTGCTGGCCTTGCCCACCCTTGCCACTGAGGCTGAGGTGTTGGCATGGCAAGCTGATGCTCGGCAGAGTGTACAGGTCTCGCACGAGGTGTTGGCCTATACCGTGGCCGTGGTGGGCAGTACTCGCACCAGCCCCTTGCTTGACAGAGGCGCATCGCCACGGGCAACGGAGGCATGGTTACGGGCAGCCCAAGCCCGAGCTTGGCTGTACCAACGCACCCACGTGAGCTATGACGATGTGGCCGCCTTGGCGGAGCCTGTATTGGCGCATCGCCTACGGCTAAGCCTTAATGCCCTAAGCGATGGCCTCACCCTGCAAGACGTGTTGGCGCAACTCATCCCTTCGCCCTTAACGACAGCTAGGGGAGAGGGCGTATGACCCTCACCCCAATCCCCTCCCAGAGGGAGAGGGAGCGAGTTTGGTTAGGTGAGTTACGAACACCTGTGGCTAGTTTGTGGCCACGATTGGTGGGGCAGACGTCGCCGTGGCAAAACCTACCCGCTGTGTCGGCTAGCTTGGCGCACACCAGCGGGCAACGGCCTGCATCGTTGGTGCCACTGGCCAATGCCTCAGCCGAATTTCGGCAACTTGTCCCCTACCAACCTTCGCACGATTGGCGACGGATAGACTGGTCTGCTTACGCCCGTAGCCGAAGTGCTTGGGTGCGCCAGTTTGAGCCGTTGGCTAACCAGCGCACCGTGGTGCTGTGGTGGGTAGGCTCCTCGTGGTTTAAGGGGAGCGTGGCCAGCCCCTTACCCATAGCCGAAGCCTACGCCACCCTGTTGCGTTGGCAACATGCCCAATGGGCTGAAGGAACCTTACAACCGTGGGCATGGGCAGCTTATCAACCTCACATTAGCCCACAAAAGGCAGGGTGGGCTTATCATCAGCCCTCGCCCCAAGCCCTCAACACCCCCCAACGCACCCTTGAGCAAACTCGGCAACAGGTGCTGGCCTGGGTAGCGCAGGCCACGCACCTTAGCCCCACGCTCCCCTTGTTACAGGGCTTAACCGCCGAAACCTCGCCCCATAAAGCCTTAAATCAGTTGGCCAACAGCGCACAAGGGTTAGGCGGGCAACCCATGTGGGTCATCGTCGGGTTGCCTCCCCAAGCCCAGTGGGAGACCTGCCTTGCACCGCATGAGCGGGTGTGGCTGCAACGCCTAGCCCACCACGGCCAGTTGCACTTAGCTCCCCTTTTACCTTCTATCTCAACAGGGGTGCGCTATGCTTGATGCCATCTCCTTTACCGTGCCTTTGACCAGCCTGAAAGTGGGCTTGCAAGCCCCTGCTTGGTTAGGGCTGTGGTTACTGTTGCCCGTGTTGGGATGGTTGGCCAAGCAACAGTTTTCTTGCCAATGGCAAACCATGTTACACACCCATGTGTTGGCCAGCTTGGCGTGGCAAGCCTCCCCTGCCCCACGGCGAGAGGTGGTGTGGCCGTTGGCGACGTGGTTGGTCAGTATCGCCCTGTTGGCTTTGGCCTTAGCGCAACCCGTGGCATGGGTGTTAAAGCCCGAACGTGCCGTAAGGGTGATGCTGGTGCAAGATATCTCGTTAAGTATGTTGGCCACAGACATGCCACCTAACAGGTTAACGGTGGCCAAACAAGCGGCTTTGCGCTTTGTCCAAAGCCTCCCGCCCGAAGTGGAGGTGGGCTTGGCCATGTTTGCGGGTAATGTGAGCTTGCCCGTCCTCCCCACCCGCAACCATGCCGAGGTTGAGGCACAGTTACGGCACCTAAGCGAGGCCGACTTGCAAACCAATACGGCGTTAGGGTCGGCGTTGCAACAGGCAGGCAGTGCGCTGGTGGTTAAGGGCGAAGGCGACGTGGCGCAACCCGAAGCCTTGGGTCAGTTGCTATCGCCGCAAGCGGCGGGGGGGCAGGTGGCTAATGTGATTGTGCTGTTAAGCGATGGTGACAGCTTTACAGGCCAACCGTGGCAACAAGTGGTACCGTGGTTACACCAGCAAGGTATTAAAGTTATCACCCTTGGGCTGGGGGGGAGCGAACCCACCTTCATCACCTACCAAGGCGAGACCTACCCCGTTGAGTTGAACGAGGTGGCCTTACAAGCCATCGCTCAACAAACTGAGGGGCAGTATTTTAAGGCCTCGCACGCTGAAGGCTTGGCCAAGGTGTATGGGCAGTTGGGGCAGGCCACGCTTAGGTGGGTGAGGCAACCCGTGCCTTTGCAAGCTGGGTTGTTAGTGGTCATGCTGCTACTACAACTGGTGTGGGCGTGGCAGTGGTTGAGGCCGCAAGTGGCGTGGTTGTGGTGGCGTCAGTCAAATCGTAATGCCTCTCAACCAAAGTGCTAAACACTACGGGTTCAGTGCTTTGTGTCGGATTGTAGTGCCTAAGGTGAAGGGTGTTGTTGGTTGATGCGAGGGGTGGTCTCCCCTCGCACTACTCCACAGAGGGGGCTTTGCCCCCTACTGCTTACCCCCAATAGCGAAGCCCACTCCTGCCGCTCGGGACTCAAACTCGCCTACGGCGAGCTTCGTCATGGCCGAGCTGAAGTAAGGCAGTACCATAGGATTTTAGCATTTTTGTCAGGAGGCAGTTAGGGCGTGGCTAAGGTAAGCCTTTGAGGCAAACAAGCCTGTACGGCTTTTGCCCATTCCGCGGCACGGCTTTCAAGGGCGACGGGCATTAAATGGTAACCGTCCGCCACGGGGAGTAACGCCTGCGCCAAGCTAACACTTAAGTCTAAAGCGGTATCGGTAGGTTTGTCGCTGGCTTCTAAGGCCTGTATCCACTCAAGCGGTACCTGTATACCAGGCACCGTGGTATTAAGCAACAAGGCCATTTTAGCCGAACGTGGCGGCAGTAAGCCCACCAGTAGCTTCGGCTTGGGGCGATTGGTAAAACCCACTACCTCTAACGCTTTGGCAAATGTGGCAACCATCGCCTCGCCTTGGTTAACGTGAAAGACGGGTTGGGATTGAAACAGCATGGCTCCCGCTTCTAACTTATGGCAAAGCCGCCTAAATTGCGCCGTTTTGTCAAGGTTATGCGGGTTGAGTGCGCTCACCACGGTAAAGCTAGGGGCTTGGTGCTTTAAGGCTTGGTCGGCAGCATCATGTCCACCGTTAAGCTTGGCAATGAGTTGCATCAGGCGCACCGCCTCAAGTTGAGACACTTGCCGAGCTAGGCCGTTGTGGTCGCCCACGGCCACAGGGTCACCCGTGAGGGCCAACACGGTGGATAGCCCTAATGCCCAACCGCCCAACAAATCAGCTTGCAAGGCCAACAAGTTACGGTCTCGGCAGGTGAGTTGCCACACGGTAGGTACGTTGGCCGCTTGTTGTACCACCACAGCCGCTGCCAACGACGACATTTTAAGCAACGCCCGCTGGCAATCTGGCACGTTAATGGCATCCACAAACGGAGCCACGGCCACGGCGTGCCGTTGCAAGGTGGAGACATCGACCCCTTTGGGCGGGGACAATTCGAGGGTAAGCCGTACCCGCTGGGGGTCAAGGGTTAAGCGCATAGGGGGGAGTGGTTCCGTACAACAACCGCTTTATTGTGGCTGATAATGAGACGCTTGTCTACATGCAGGTGTGCGTGAATCGTCAATTGCCTATGTTTGTGGCATAGTAAAAACTACCTGCTTTACCCTGCTTAACCTGAGAATTTGCCTTGTGTTTATTGATAACGTCGTCATTCAAGTAGCCTCTGGCCAAGGTGGTAACGGTGCTGTTGCTTGGCGACGAGAAAAATACGTGGCCTATGGCGGCCCCGCTGGCGGTGATGGTGGCCTTGGTGGCAGCGTCTACCTGGAAGCTTCGCACAACCTGCAAACCCTGCTTGATTTTAGATTTCAGCGTGAATATAAAGCCGAAGACGGCAAAAACGGCCAAACCAAAAACTGTCACGGCAAAGGTGGGCAAGATTTGGTGGTCTACGTCCCCGTAGGCACCGTGGTGCGAGACGGCGACACCCAGCAACCCATCGCCGACCTGACCCACGAAGGGCAACGGGTACTGGTGGCGCAGGGTGGGCGGGGCGGACGAGGCAATGCTCGCTTTGCAACACCCAAGCGCAAAGCCCCGTACTACGCCGAACCTGGCGAAGATGCCGTGGAGCGTAGCCTTCGCCTTGAGCTAAAGCTCTTGGCTGATGTAGGATTGATTGGCCTACCCAATGCTGGCAAAAGCTCGTTGATTAGGGTGCTGAGTGCGGCTCGCCCCAAAGTGGCCAACTACCCCTTTACCACGCTGACCCCACAACTGGGCGTAATGCGTAAACCCGACGGCGACGGCCTTGTGATTGCCGACATACCAGGGTTAATAGAAGGAGCTAGCCTAGGCGTAGGCTTGGGGCATGACTTTTTGCGCCATATTGAGCGTTGCCAACTGCTGGTACATCTTGTTGATGGTACCGCTGCCGATGGTGGCACACCTGCCAGTAATTACCAACAAATTCGGCACGAACTGGCGGCTTACAGCCCTGCTTTGGCCAAGTACCCGCAATTGGTGTTGCTCACCAAGGCTGATGCGCTCACCGACGAACAAACCGAAGAAGCCCTTGCCGAATTGGCTGCTGTGGCCTCGGCTGAGGCTGTGGCGGAGATTATGATGATTTCCTCCATCACTGGCCATAACATTGAGGCATTTAAAACGCTGTTGCTTGAGACGCTGGAGCGCATCCCCAAACGTGATACCACGCTGCTTGAGCCATTGGTGCCTGATACCAAAGCTCTTGCTACCACCCAACCCAAGTTTGAGGTGATACCCCACGGTATTGCCCCTGAAGGCGAGGCCGTGTTTGAAGTGGCGGGTAGCCGAGTAACCCGCTGGTTGAGTGTGGTGGATATGAAGGAAGGCCAAGCCCTACGCCACTTGTTTGACGTGTTAAAGGCCATGGGCGTGATTAAAGCCCTACAGGGGGCTGGCATACAACCAGGCGACACGCTGATGATTGGCGACCAAACCTTTGACTATTGGCCCGATGCTACCCCCGAAGAAGAAGCCGCCGAGATTGCCAGCACACTTGATGCTCAACACTGGGCCATGCCGTGGACGGACGACGACGACTTTGACGACGACGAAGCTCTGCCTGAAGATGTGACCGCTTAACCCACCGTTTTGTGTTGATTACTAGGAGATTACTCTCATGCCTGAAACCTCTGCCCCTAGCGTGGTTGCCTTGTACTGGTTACCCCATTGTTCTACCTGCGTTAAAGCTCACGATTGGTTAGTGTCGCACGGGGTGGCGGTGGCTGCTACGCATGATATTAAAGCCGACCGTCTCCCTCTTGCCACGGTAGAAGGCCTTGTGGCGGGTATCGGTAGTGCCGAGGCGTTGTTCTCAAAGCGGGCGATGAAGTATCGGCAATTGGGCTTGCACGAGCAAACCTTAAGCGATGCCGACATGCTGAAGTGGATGCACGAAGAGTACACCTTTATTAAACGCCCCGTGCTGGTACTCAGCGATGGGCGTGTCTTGGCAGGTTTCAGCGAGAAAACCTACGCCAGCGTTTTTGCTTCTGGCAGGTAAGTTTCAAATACAAAATAAGTGGCTTTTGTGTTTGGGTGACGCACGATTTTGACAGTTTCGTTAAGTGTAGGCAATCTCACAGATTTTTGCTTGCTCAAACCATATTTCAAATAGCAAACGCTGTTATAAGCTACTCCTTTTTTAGCCATTTCTTCTAAGGCGTTTCTATAGACCCAACGTAAGTCATCTGTAGGGCAGTAATATCTAAGCTTGAAGTTAGGGAGGCTCTCAACCAGCACACCTTGAATAGACCTGTGCTTTATAATATTTTAAGACTGACTATTTCCTCTACCTTCGCTTTGCTACAGATGTAATGCTCCTGTAAAGCATTCTTATACAAGTTAATTTCATTGGTTAATATGGGTGATGGTTGACGACCACCACCAAAAGCTAGAAGTGTTTGAAATCCACTGTCTGTAGGGTAATACGCCAATTGCATAAGGTATCTTTCAATGTTAATAAAACATAACAGGCCTATAATTAGCCACAGTCCTGTTACTATAAGGCATCAAAATTACAAAATTGCCCTAAAACCCTAGGCGTTTAGCAGCGTGGCACCCTTCGATTTGGGTGAGTTGCGCCAGCACGTCGTCGGGGACAGGTGTGTCGGTGTTAAACAACATCACGCTACGCTGGTTGTGGGCATCATGCCCTACTTTTAAGGCTGCAATGTTGACGTTGGCTTGCCCTAGCACCGTGGCCACTTTGGCCACCATGCCAGGTTTATCATCGTGGGGGATGAAGAGGATATGAGGAGGCGTGGGGTCTAAATCAGCCAAGAACTGGTCGATTTGGGTGATTCTAAACGCATCGGTGCTAATCAGCGTACCCGCTACCCGAGTGCTACCTTGGGCGGTTTTAAGGCGTACCACCAAGGCGTTGGTGTAGGTCCCCGCCGAAGCGACTTTGCTCTCTTTAACCACCACGCCTTGTTGGTCGGCTAAAAAGCGAGCGTTAACGTAGTTGACACCCTCGCGATTGACCGAGAACATACCTTTTAACACGGCCAAGCTCAGCGGAGCCACGTTGGCTTGTGCTGCCGAGCCTTTTACGGTGAGTTCTACCTGCTCAACGGCACCCTCTACCAGTTGCCTAGCTAATTTGCCCAAGGCTTCGGCCACGGCCATGTAAGGGCGAACGGGGTCTAAAAGTTCGGCACGCAGCAAGGGCAGGTTGACGGCACTACGGGCATCGCCTGTTTTAAAGTAGTCACGAATCTGTTCGGCCACGTCTAAGGCGACGTTGAGCTGGGCTTCTTCGGTACTGGCACCAAGGTGAGGGGTAAGAATGACTTTGGCCATGGTAGCTTCGTCCAGCTGGAGCATGGGGTTATCGGCGGGGAGGGGTTCGGCGGTAAACACGTCAAGGGCGGCACCCGCAATGGTGCCGTTGCGTAGAGCGTCGGCTAAGTCAGCCTCGTTGATAATGCCACCTCGGGCGCAGTTGACGATACGGACGCTGGGCTTGCATTTGGCTAACGTGGTAGCGTTCAACAAGTTAGTGGTTTCGGGCGTTTTTGGCACGTGCAGGGTGATGAAATCAGATTTTGCTAACAGCTCATCCAACGATACCAACTTCACTTTAAGGCTATCGGCCATGGTTTGGCTGACGAAGGGATCCATCACGATGACGTTCATGCCAAGGGTGAGGCAGGCTTTGGCCACACGGCTACCAATTTTACCCAAGCCAATGAGGCCAAGGGTTTTGCCGTACAGCTCAACACCAGTGAGGTGTTTACGCTCCCAGCGGCCTTGTTTTAAGGCAGCGTCGCCACGGGTGCTGTGCCGAGCCAAGGCCAGTAGTAGCCCCACGGTATGTTCGCTGGCGGCCACTGTGTTACCTTCGGGCGAGTTAACCACCACCACACCAGCGGCATTGGCGGCAGGTAGGTCAACATTATCCACCCCAACGCCTGCACGGCCTACAATTTTGAGGCGTTTGGCTTTGGCCAACACGTCGGCGGTTACCTTGCTTTCGCTACGTATCATCAGGCCGTCAAACTGGTCAATGCAGGCCAGCAACTCGTCTGCCGACAATTTGGCTTTGTAGGTGACGTGGCACACTTCTTCAAGCAGGGGGAGGGCGGCATCGCTGATGTTGTCGGTAACCAAAACGTTAAGCATGGGTGTAAAAGCCTTTAAGCAGGGGGAATGTGACCAAAACTAGGGTAATGCTAACATACGTGCCAAGCAACCAAAGCGTTAAATCGTATTTAAATGAGTGCGTGTTTAACCTATTGTAAAGGGTTTAAATAGAAGCAAATCCTCATAGGGCTATAGGATACTTGCTTGCCTTAAGCCTCTTTAGCTATAGTAACGGCATGATGACACCTTTGCCTAACACAGCCACGCTCAACAAACCCCTTTTGCCTGCTGAGGAACTGGGGCTAAAACACCTTGCCATTATTATGGATGGTAACCGCCGTTGGGCAAAGGAGCGACATTTGCCCGTGTGGCAAGGCCATAAAGCGGGTGTGGCCAGTTTGCGTAAAGTGGTGACAGCGGCGCAAGCTTTGGGCTTATCGGCTTTAACCGTGTACGCCTTTAGCACCGAGAATTGGCAACGCTCGCCTGCTGAGGTGCAGTGGCTAATGCAGCTGTTTGTACACGCACTTAAGTCAGACATGAAAGCCATGCACAGCGAAGGCGTTAAACTGGCCCTTAAAGGCGATTGGCAAGCCTTGCCTCCTGCCGTGGTGGCTGCCTTTACCGAGGTATTGGCCTTGACGGCCAACAACACAGGGCTGACACTCTGCTTAGCTGTTAATTATGGTAGCCAGCAACACTTAACCGCCGCCGTAGCGCACGTTATTCAACAAGCCCAAGCCAACCCCACTTTGGCAACGTCGCTCACCCCGCAACACGTTGAGGCGGCACTGAATGAGACCTACTGTACCTGTGCTTTGCCCCCAGTAGATGCCTTGTTACGCCCAGGGGGCGAGCAACGCCTGAGTAATTTTTTATTGTGGGAGTTGGCTTACGCCGAATTGATATGGTCGCCCGTGCTATGGCCCGACGCTGACGAAGCCTTGCTGGTAAGTACGCTTGAGACGTTTGCCCAACGGCAACGCCGCTTTGGGCAGTAGCCCCCTCGGGTAAGTCTCCCCCCTATAACCGAGATTAAAGTTTTGGCGTTACTTGCCGATACCTTTAACCTGACACTGGCATCAAATACTGTAACCTTATAAGTAGTGCGTTAATAACGACGCCCTTGTTTTGTTTTGGGTAGAGAGTAGAAAGTAAGCCGCCATGATGATGACCTTAACCACCGCACCGCACGCTGTTACTGCCACGCCAGCCTTGGCCGCCCGATGGGTACAACAAGTGCTTAGCGCATGGCACCAAGGGCAGCTTTACCTTAACACCCTGTGCGACTATTGCCTTGAAGGCAACGTGGCCAGCAGCAGCAAGCTTGGCCCCTTTGAGCATACGCCCCTGGTGTGCAAGCCTTGTGTTTCAAGCTATCGTAAGTTATTGTAATGTGCCTAGCCTTGCTTGTGTGTTTGGGCTAAGTTGTAAACACTAAGCGTGAGCGAGCTTTCCGCTCCTCAACTGTTCTCTCAACTTGCCCCTTAACTCACTTCAGGAGACACCTGCACCATGCAAGGCCGACACATAGCACGCGAACTCGCCTTGATGTTGCTGTTTCAGCTTGAACACACCGACACCAGTTTACCCACGGCTCTGCCCGCCAATTTTGATGCTTCGGCGACGTTGCGCCAAGCCGTGCAAGCCCTTGCTACCATGGCCGCCGACCAATTGGCTGATGCCACCATTGACCTAAAACAAGCCCTAGATGCCCTTGCCGAGCTTGAAAGTAACGACGAGACAAATCTGTCTCGGCCTTTACACCAAGCCAACCAGCCCGTTACTCTACCCCGTAGCGATGCTGCACGTAAAGTGATGCAAGATGCTCTGCACGCCACCCAACTGGTGAGCGAAACTCTGCGTGCGCCGCATTTGCTGGCCAACCTTGAACGTCCCGATATCAGAGCCTACGCCGAAGCCATGGTGAAGCTCACCTTGGCCAATGCCCCTGCGCTAGATGCTACCATTACCGCCCATGCCTCTGATGATTGGCCAGTAAAACGCCTACCTAAGTTGGATAGGTTGATTTTACGCCTCGCCGTGGCCGAACTGACCCTTGAACGTGTCAACGACCCCGCAGTGACGGTCAACGAGGCGATTTTGCTGGCTAAAACCTTCTCGCAAGAAGAAAGCTACCGTTTTATCAACGGCGTGCTTGATAGTGTCTGCAAAGCAGAGCGTGGGTCGGGTTTACCCGCTTAAACAGTGGTGTACTAGGTGGTGCTTATGCTAAGCTAAAGCCCACGATTGTCCCCCAAGCGGAACCCCCTACCCATGACCACCCCCACCCTTGCTAGCCCCCCCACTTTGTTAGATGGCCTGAGTGCCAGCCAACTGTTTGCCCAAGGCACAGGGCTTACCTATAACGATTTTATCCTGTTGCCAGGCCATATTGATTTTGGTGTGGATGACGTTGACCTCAGCAGTCCCCTCACCAAAACCCTTAGCCTTAAAGTGCCGTTGGTCAGCTCACCTATGGATACAGTGACGGAGAGCAATATGGCCATCCACATGGCCTTGCTGGGTGGTATGGGCTTCATCCACTACAACAATACCATTGACGAGCAAGTGGCCGAAGTGAAACGAGTAAAACGCTACAAAAACGGCTTTATTACCGACCCTATGGTGCTAAGCCCTGGCCACCGAGTACGAGATATTGACGACATTCATGCTCGGCTTGGCTTTAGTGGCGTACCCATTACCGAAACGGGGCGTATGGGCAGCCGTTTGGTGGGTATCGTCACCGCCCGAGACATTGATTTTATTGACGACCGTGACACCCTGCTTGCCGACGTGATGACCACCCAACTCATCACCGCCAACGAGGGGGCGAGCCTCACCGAAGCCAACCGCATTCTTAAAGAGAGTAAAAAGGGCAAGCTCCCCGTGGTTAATGCCCAAGGCGAACTCGTCGCCCTCATCTCTCGTGAGGACTTGAAGAAAAACCGTGACTTCCCCCTTGCTAGTAAGGACGCTAAAAAACGCCTGCTGGTAGGTGCTGCCTTGGGGACACGAGACTCTGATTGGCAACGCCTTGAAGCCCTTGTGGCCGTTGGGGTGGATGCTGTTGTCATTGATTCGTCTCAGGGCGATAGTATTTACCAGTTAGCTATGGTGCGCCGCATTAAGGCTACGTATCCCGATTTACAGGTGATTGGCGGCAACATTGTTACCCAACGCCAAGCGCACCATTTAATTGAGGCGGGCGTGGATGGCTTACGTGTGGGCATGGGCGTTGGCTCCATTTGCACCACGCAAGAGGTGACCGCCGTGGGTAGGCCACAAGGTAATGCCGTTTACCACGTGGCGGCCTACGCCAAGCAATTTGGCGTGCCTATTATGGCCGATGGGGGTGTGTCCTCAATTAGCCATATCACCAAAGCACTCGCCTTGGGCGCATCGGCGGTGATGATGGGCAGCATGTTGGCAGGCACCGAAGAAACCCCAGGCGATTACTTCTACCGAGACGGTATTCGCCTTAAAAAATACCGAGGCATGGGCAGTTTAGAGGCCCAACAACGGGGCAGCACCACTCGCTACTTTGGCGATACGACCAAGGTACGTGTGGCGCAAGGTGTGTCAGGGTCTGTGGTGGATAAGGGTTCGATTCGGCGGTATTTGCCCTACCTTACCCAAGGTATGAAGCACGGCTTTCAAGATTTAGGCATCCGTAGTGTGGCGCAACTACACGAGGCGCAAGCCAGTGGCACTCTTCGCTTTGAGCAGCGGAGCATGGCCGCCTTTGCTGAAGGGGGCGTGCATAGCCTGCACAGTTTCGAGAAGTCTCAACTATAAAGAGTTTTAGAGGTGTGCTTGGCTTGTTTACACGGCCAATGTTACACTGGTGTTATGTTTATCTTGTTTTGGAGACTCTGTTAGTATGAGTGATACACCTTTGCATAACGTCGTTATTATAGGCTCGGGGCCTGCTGGCTTTACCGCTGCCATTTATGCCGCTCGGGCTGATTTAGCCCCCGTGGTGTTTGAAGGCCTGCAACCTGGCGGCCAGCTTACCATCACCACCGATGTTGAGAACTTCCCAGGCTTCCCCGAAGGAATTATGGGGCCTGAGCTGATGGACAAGATGCGAGAGCAAGCCAAACGCTTTGGCACCACCTGCCACTACGAGATGGTGAACAGCGTTGATTTTTCGCAACGCCCGTTTACCATCACTACCGATTCGCAAACGCTTAAAGCCAAAGCCGTGATTATCTCCACAGGGGCTTCGGCCAAGTGGTTGGGCATACCAGGCGAACAAGAGCTACTAGGGCATGGCGTATCAGCCTGTGCCACCTGCGATGCCTTCTTTTTTAGGGGCAAAGACGTGGTGGTCATTGGCGGGGGCGATAGTGCCGTTGAAGAAGCCAGCTTTTTGACCAAGTTTGCCAATAAAGTTTACATGGTGCATCGGCGTGAGGAGTTGCGTGCCAGTAAAATTATGCAACAACGTGCGCTAGATAACCCTAAAATTGAGATGATTTGGAACTCGGTGGCGACCTCCGTCAACGGTAGTAAAGAGTCGGGCGTGACCAGCGTAAGCTTGAAAAATCTTGTGACCAATGAAGAAACAGAGCTACAAGCCCAAGGCTACTTTGCCGCCATTGGCCACACGCCTAACACCAGCCTGTTTAAAGACGTGTTACCAACCGACGACAAAGGCTATTTGGTGGTAGAACCCAACAGTACCAAAACCACCATTGAGGGCGTGTTTGCCTGTGGCGACGTGATGGATCACCACTACAGGCAGGCCATTACCGCTGCTGGCACGGGCTGCATGGCTGCCATGGATGCTGAACGCTTTTTAGAGGCTAACCCCCTCCCCACCGATGCTTCGCCTGAAGCTGTGACGGCCTAAGTGTCTTAGCCATGAGCCAAACACCGCCACCCGCCTCGCCTACTACGGTTGATGAACCATCGACACAAGCACAAGCTACCCTTTTACCAAAAAGGGTGAGTCTACCCAGCAAAAAGCCTGTGCTTAACAAGCAAACGCCGCTTGGCCATAGGCCACTCTATAGGGCTATTAGCCGAGACCCCAAAGTGGCTCCTGCTAGTGTGGCGGTGCTGGTGTTGGCGTGCTTAGGCCTAATGTTGTCGCAATTTGCCTATTGGCAACTACCTGCCCAATGGCCGTGGTTAGGTGGGCATACGGTGGGCTTGTCGTGGGTACTATGGGTAGGCATTACCGCAGTGCTAGGCTGGCGATTGGCCTTACTGGCATGGGTGGTTGGGACCATTGCCTTGTTGGCTGGCGTGCCGTGGCTGGCCAGTGGGGCGGGGTTAGCCAGCTTTAAACAACCGGAGGTGATGCTATGGTTGGCTTTACCTTTACCCACCTATGGCTTAGGGCGATTGATGCGTGTCGTTTTGCGAAGGGGTTACCAAGGTGTCAACTGGTGTATTGCCTGTTGTGTATTGGGTGTAGCTGCCTTGGTGTTATGGCACAGTGCCATCGGGGTGGGGTTGCTCACCTTAGCGGCGTACAGTAAAACATGGACGCTACCGTGGGTGCAAATGGCTTGGTGGCAGTTGGCTGGCCGTGCTTGGTGGGTAGAGCTTGGCTTGACCAGTGTCGTCTTGTCGCAAACTAGGTTAATACGCTTGGTGCTGATGCCGTTACTGTATGCCTTGCCTAAGCCAAGGCTCAGGCGGCTGCCTACGTAACGCTTAACTTAATGCTAATGCCATAAATTATTGTAAAAAGAGTAACAGCTATCAGCGGAGAACACATGTACATCTACGGTGCCTGCTTTTAGGATGGGGCGTGGCCCTACGTTACCGTGAACCCATGAATATTGGGTATTTAATTTTTGTCCTATATTAAACTTCATGCCAAAGGCGGGTTTGTCCCAAGTGCAACCCACTGAACTTAAATGAGAAGAGCCTAGGTCAATTTTTCCACCACTCGCATCAATGTAAAACCATGCTGAAGGGTTGGTCTCAGTCGAGCGGAAATAGGCTATACCCCCATTGGGTAGCACGATAGCTGCCCATGGGTTACCTGCATTATTGTCTGGGCTGTATAAGCTACAGCCTTCGGTTACAGTATTGTTGCGACAGAGTTTAGTAAACTGAAGTTTGGCGGCAAACTTATCAATGGCTTTGGTGTTAGCGTCCCATGGGTCGAGGGATATGGCATAAGCAGCAGATGAGATGGTGGTAATCGTATCTTTTAATCGAGCCTCAGCTTGTTTTTGGCCAATATCAGCTAAGACTTTGGGTAATGTAAATGCCGCAATTAACCCCAACACGGCTAGCGCAATCAAAAGCTCGCTAAGGGTAAAAGCCCCAATGTTTTTAAAAAGACATGGACAAGCCATTGAGCAATCCTTATAGGATGGGTTGACACAGTTAGCTTACAGGGTTATCGGCAAGTGAGAGCTAAACTCAAGGGTATCTCCTACCGCTACTGTAAAGAGAGTGTTATAAACTAATGTTTTTAGTAGGATAGGGTTTGTTTGTTAAAGCGAGTCTTTAAGCTATGCCACATCCAACTTGCCCCAAATGTCAAGGTTCTAGTATCAAATCGGGTAAAGGACAAGGTAGGCAACGATATAAATGCAAAGCCTGCGCCTTTCAGTTTACACAAACTACCCTACGTACCCATAGCCTTGAAACCAAACGGTTTGCCGTGTATCTCTATCTCAAACGTATGACGATGCGT